>JAJOIN010000021.1 GCA_021209335.1 Aeromonadaceae bacterium | reverse complement strand
CCAATCTCAATAATTTTAAAAATGAAATTGCTTGATTAGATAGTTGGATATATCGTTCGACATCGGTCTTTGTTTCTTTTAAATGAATAGTCCCTTTATCCAGATCAACTTGATTCCAATATAAGCTACAAATTTCTCCAGTCCGGCATCCGGTCCAAAGCGTGAGTCTGAGGACATGCTGTTGGCCTAATGGATATGCTGAGTCGGGTAGCCACTGCAAAAATCGTCGTAACTCTTCATCATCAAAAACTCGGGTTGCCTTCTGGCTGGTCAGGCGAAGCCTCGTCATTTTGAGCTTCTTCTTGGCATTGATCGTTGGGTTTACGAAATCATCAGGCAACCGGCCCGAGCCAATCGCGTAGTCATAAGCAGAACCCAGCTCACGTAGTACGTTTCCCGCCTGAACATTGGCCCCACGTCCAACGATTTTTAGCACCAGATTGCTGACATCTTGTGCCGAAATCTGAATCGCCTCTATATCCCCCAAATCTCGATACACATCGGTACAAAGAGTACGTCGAGCTTCAGCCTGTCCTTTCGGTTTCCTCGCCCCAGGGATTAACTCCCCAGTCGAGGCCCAGTGATCCTCAATGTACTCACCAAGATACAGCTCTATGACATCTCGTACTGTAAATGGCTTGGTCTCGATGGCCTCAACCGCCTGAGCCTTCTGGATCTCTTGCTCGGCTGCCAACTCCGTTGCAGGACACAGGCCTTGGTGACGCATCAACTTAAGCTCTTTGAGCCGGATCCGGGCCTGTTCAAGCGTCAGGATGGGGAAAACACCCAGTGTTATCTGCTTTTGCTTGCGAGGATTTGCTGGATCGTTATAGCGATAGTAGAAGCTTTTTTTGCCAGTTCGACCACAGCTGACACGCAAGCCTCGATACTCACCGATATCAGCTTTATCCTTGTCTCCCGGCTTCATGGCTTCAATTGCTTTGTAAGAAAGCGGTTTGCTATTCTGACGGCCCGTCATGCCGTACTCCTCAGTAAACTGAATCACTCTTACATGAAGCGTAGGTTATCGTGTTTACGCCCCAGAAACCATCAACAACCTACGCTTTGACCTACGCTTATTGTTAGGATGCAGCGAGATGGTTTGAGACAACCAGATACATAGTGAGTCGTCATCAAGAGCACAATCAATTGATTTATAAATAATTTAAAAGGTTAAAGGCTTGATGAACAACAGAAATATAGAGCAACACACACCAATGATGCAGCAATACCTGCGCATCAAGGCCGAACACCCCGAAGTGCTGCTGTTTTATCGCATGGGGGACTTTTATGAGCTGTTCTATGACGATGCCCGCAAGGCCGCCCAGCTGCTGGATATCTCCCTGACCAAGCGCGGTCAATCGGCTGGTAGTCCCATTCCCATGGCCGGCGTCCCCTATCATGCGGTGGAGGGCTATTTGGCCAAGCTGGTACAGCTGGGTGAGTCGGTGGCCATCTGTGAACAGGTAGGCGATCCGGCGCTGAGCAAGGGGCCGGTGGAGCGCAAGGTGCTGCGCATCGTCACCCCGGGCACCATCTCGGACGAGGCCCTGCTCAGCGAACGGCAGGACAACCTGATTGCCGCCCTCTACCACGATGGCCAGCAATTCGGCCTGGCGGTGCTGGACATTACCTCGGGCCGCTTCACCCTCAACCAGTTCCCGGCAGAAGAAACCCTGCAGGCCGAGTTGCAGCGCCTGGATCCGGCCGAACTGCTCTACCCGGATGGCTTTGCCTACCTGCCCCATCTGGGGCAGCGCCGGGGCCTGCGCCGCCGACCGGAGTGGGAGTTTGAGCTGGGCACGGCCCGCAAGCTGTTGTGCCAGCAGTTTGGCACCCGGGATCTTATCGGCTTTGGGGTAGAGCACGCCAACTGCGGCCTGGCCGCTGCCGGCTGCCTGATGCAGTACGTCAAGGATACCCAGCGTACCCAGCTGCCGCATATTCGCAGCATAGGCCTGGAGCAGACCGACCAGATGGTGATCCTGGATGCCGCCACCCGGCGTAACCTGGAGCTGACCGTGAATCTGGCCGGCGGCCAGGACAACACCCTCGCCGCCGTGCTGGATGGCACCGCCACCGCCATGGGCAGCCGGCTGCTCAAACGCTGGATCCATCAGCCCATCCGCCAACCAGAGGCGCTGCGGCTACGACAACAGGCCATCGGCGAGCTGCTGGAAAGCCAGGGCTTTGACAGTCTGCCGCCCTTGCTCAAGCAGGTGGGGGACATGGAGCGGATCCTGGCGCGTCTGGCCCTGCGCAGTGCCCGGCCACGGGATCTCCTGCGTCTGCGGCTGGCCTTCGAAGCCCTCCCCCTGTTGCAAACCGAACTGGCCCAGGCCAACGGCGAGGCCCTGGCGCGCCTGCGCCAAGCCATCGGCGAGTTCCCGGCCTTGTGCGACCTGCTGCAGCGCGCCATCATCGACAATCCGCCTGTGGTGCTGCGCGATGGCGGTGTCATCGCCAGCGGCTTCGATGCCCAGCTCGACGAGCTGCGGGATCTGGCCAACGGCGCCACCGCCTATCTGGAGCAGCTGGAGGTCAGAGAGCGGCAACGCACCGGCATCAACACCCTCAAGGTGGACTACAACAAGGTGCATGGCTTCTATATCGATGTCACCCGCGCCAACGCTCACCTGGTGCCGGCCCACTATGTGCGCCGCCAGACCCTGAAAAATAATGAGCGCTACATCATCCCCGAACTCAAGGAGTACGAGGATAAGGTGCTCACCGCCCAAAGCCGGGCGCTGGCCCTGGAGAAGCAGCTCTACGAGCAGTTACTGGATCAGTTGCTGCCCCATCTGGCTGAGCTGCAGCGCTGCGCCGGTGCGGTGGCCGAGCTGGATGTGCTGAACAACCTGGCGGAGCGGGCCGCCAGCTTCAACTACTGCCGTCCCGAGCTGGTGAGCGATAACCAGATCCAGATCGACAACGGCCGCCATCCCGTGGTGGAGCAGGTGATGAGTGAGCCCTTCATCGCCAACCCGGTCCAGCTGTCGAGTGAGCGGCGCATGCTGATCGTTACCGGCCCCAACATGGGCGGTAAATCCACCTACATGCGGCAAACGGCCCTCATAGTGCTGATGGCCTACATGGGCAGTTATGTGCCGGCGGACAGCGCCCGCATCGGCCCCATCGACCGCATCTTCACCCGCATCGGCGCCTCGGATGATCTGGCCTCCGGCCGCTCCACCTTCATGGTGGAGATGACGGAAACCGCCAACATACTGCACAACGCCACTCGCCACAGCCTGGTGCTGATGGACGAAATAGGCCGCGGCACCAGCACCTATGATGGTCTGTCGCTGGCCTGGGCCTGCGCCGAGGCGCTGGCCGATAAGATCCGCGCCTTTACCCTGTTTGCCACCCACTATTTCGAGCTGACCCAGCTGCCCAGCCGGCTGGCCGGACTGGCCAACGTGCATCTGGATGCAGTGGAGCATGAAGACGGCATCGCCTTCATGCATGCGGTGCAAGAAGGCGCAGCCAGCCGCTCCTACGGCCTGCAGGTCGCCGCCTTAGCTGGCGTGCCGCGAGAGGTGATAGCCCGCGCCCGACAAAAACTGCTTGAGCTGGAAAATCAGCCCCAGGCGCGCGGTGCGGTCCAGCCCGCCGCCCCAGCGCCGGTGACTAGCACACCGCCGGAGCATCCGCTGCTGGCCCAGCTTCGCCGCCTGCAACCCGACGAGCTGAGTCCGCGTCAAGCCTTGAGCCTGCTGTATGAGCTGAAACAGCAGTTGTCATAACAAAACAGGCCGGGCATTGCCCGGCCTGTTGCCTTTCACAGACACAGTGTTAGTGCGGGTTAAACAAGGCGTCGATAGACAAGCCCTGCTGGGTCAGCATATCGCGCAGACGGCGCAATGCTTCGACCTGGATCTGGCGTACCCGCTCCCGGGTCAGGCCGATTTCCCGGCCCACATCCTCCAGCGTGGCCGCCTCGTAACCCAGCAGACCGAAGCGACGGGCCAACACCTCGCGCTGCTTGGCGTTGAGTTGCTCCAGCCAATGCACCACCGACATGCGCATGTCATCATCCTGCGTTTCCAGCTCAGGCCCCATGCCACGCTCATCGGTCAGGATATCCAGCAGCGCCTTGTCACCATCGCCGCCAATCGGCGAGTCCACGGAGCAGATCTTCTCGTTGAGCTTGAGCATGCGGGCCACGTCTTCCACCGGCTTGTTCACCGCCAGGGCGATCTCCTCGGCGGTGGGCTCATGGTCAAGGCGATGTGCCAGCTCACGGGCGGTTCTCAGATAGACGTTGAGCTCCTTCACCACGTGGATCGGCAGGCGTATGGTGCGGGTCTGATTCATGATGGCCCGCTCTATGGTCTGACGGATCCACCAGGTGGCATAGGTGGAGAAGCGGAAACCGCGCTCGGGGTCGAATTTTTCCACCGCACGAATCAGCCCCAGGTTGCCCTCTTCCACCAGATCCAGCAGGGCCAAGCCACGGTTGTTGTAACGGCGGGCGATCTTGACCACCAGGCGCAGGTTGGACTCGATCATCCGCTTGCGGGCAGCGGCATCGCCACGCAAGGCCTTGCGGGCAAAATAGACCTCTTCTTCGGCAGTCAGCAAGGGAGAGAAACCAATCTCGCCCAGGTAGAGCTGAGTGGCATCCATCACCTTGTTGATCTCGGCGCTAAAGGCTTCATCTGCTGCCTGAGCCTCTTCGACCTCCGCCGGCTCGGCAGGCTCCGCCATGGCCAGCAGCTCTGCCTCATCCTCTATGTTGAAATCGCTTTCAATGGTGTCGAGATCTTGATTGTTCATGGCTTGTATCCCCTGACCGAACCGAAACGTCCTGCTCGGAATCTAGCGTTTAGGCAGATAACCCAAAGGGTTGACGGATTGGCCTCGATAACGGATTTCAAAGTGCAACCGCACATCCGAGGTATCGCTGCTTCCCATATCGGCTATTTGTTGCCCGGCCTTAACTTCCTGTTGCTCTGTTACTCTCAGCACTTCGTTGTGGGCATAAGCAGACAGATAGTCCTCGTCATGCTTGATGATCACCAGATTGCCGTAGCCGCGTAAGGCACTGCCGGCATAGACCACCCGCCCGGCGGCGGCCGCATACACAGGTTGACCCCGCTTACCGGCAATATCGATGCCCTTGTTGCCCTGCTCCTTGAGCGAGAAACCCTGGACGATACGACCGGAGGATGGCCAGCGCCATGTTAGCGACTTGTTATTGGCTTGTGCTGATTTGGTTTGAGCGTATTCCTTTCCATTTTGGCCAGCAAACGATTTGTTGCCAGATTGTTGAGATCTCTGATCCACCGCACGAACTGAATGAGTACTCAAATTCGCCTCTTTGCTACCGCTCGCCTTGTTGGCCGTTCCCAGCACGATGAGCTGCCCCGGATGGATCACATAGGGCTTCTTCAGGTTATTAAAACGGATCAGGTTATTGAGGCTGGTGCCATGTCGACGGGCTATGCTGCTGAGGCTATCCCCCCGCTTGACCACATAACGCCCGGCATCTGGATTATCCAGATCCAGGTTGATGATCTGGCCGACAAAGATGGGATAGGGCGGCGCTATCTTGTTAAAGGCGGCCAGGGCCCGAAAATCAATGCCAAACCCCCAGGCGATGGAGTAGAGGGTATCGCCGGCCTTGACCCTGTACTGTTTGTGGGTCAAGGCCTTGGATTGACTCGGCTTATTCTGCCCCGTCGTCTTGGCATAGGCGGCCTTGTGGCCGGCATCCCGCACCGGCGCCGGAGACGAATTACTACAGGCCGCCAGCAGATAGAGCAGAGGTAACGCAAACACCAGCCGCAAGACGCACCTCAATGCCGGAAGATCAGATAAACAATCACGGCCAACGCCACCGTCAGCCAGCCAATCAGATCGATGTACTGGCGCAACTTCTGCTCCATGCGAGCGCCGCCCCACTTCATCAGGGCCGCCACCAGGAAGAAACGGGCACTGCGCGAGATCACCGAGGCCAGCATAAAGGGCAGCAGGGCCATATGCAGCATACCGGCAGTCACGGTGAACAGCTTGTAGGGGATGGGAGAAAAGCCAGCCAGGAAGACAATCCAGAAATCCCAACGGGCGAACCACTGCTGGATCAGCTCGAAGTTATCCTGATAGCCAAACGCCTGAATCATGGGCTGCACCGCCAGATCAAACAGCCAGTAGCCCAACAGATAGCCGGCCAAACCACCGAGTGTGGAAGCCAAAGACGCGATCAGCGCAAAATGCCAAGCCTTGGCCGGTCTGGCCAAGGCCATGGGCGCCAGCATCACATCGGGCGGAATGGGCCAGAACACCGACTCGGCAAAACTGTTGGCCATCAGGTAATAAGGCGCGTGGCGATGGGCCGACCAGCCCATGACCTTGTCATAAAGTGCGGAAAAAAGTTTCACTGTAACTCTCCCTGTATCAAGGGTACGAAACGTACCGCCTCAAAAGTTGCCACCATTATCTTTCCATCCTGTTTATCCAACACCTGCAGGTGTTGGCTTCCTTTCCCCACCGGCAGCACCATGCGCCCCCCCTCTCCCAGCTGTTGCAACAAGGCTTGGGGCACCTGCTCCGGTGCAGCGGTGACGATAATAGCATCGAATGGTGCCTTGCTAGACCAGCCAAGCCAGCCATCACCATGCCGGGTAGAGACATTGTGCAGATCCAGCCGCTGTAACCGGCGCCGGGCCTGATACTGCAGAGACTTAATGCGCTCCACTGTGTATACGTGCTCCACCAACTGGGCCAGTATGGCGGTCTGGTAGCCGGATCCCGTGCCTATCTCCAGCACACGCTGTGGCCGATGAGCCAGCAGCAGCTCGGTCATGCGCGCCACTATGTAGGGTTGGGAGATGGTCTGCCCCTGGCCGATGGGCAGGGCCGTGTTCTCCCATGCCTGATGGGCAAAGGCCTCATCGACAAACTGCTCCCGCGGGGTGGCCGAGAGCACGCCGAGCACCCGGCTGTCCCGGATCCCCTGACCGATCAACTGGTTAAGCAAAGGCTGTGCAATCACGTTCCGCATGGCCTACCCCAGCTGCTCAACCCAGCGACCGAGTTGCGGCAGATTGGCATAGGCCGTCATATCCACCTGCAAGGGTGTGATCGAGACGAAGCCGGCCTCAACGGCCGCAAAGTCGGTGCCCTCACCGGCGTCCTGCATGGGACCGGGCGGGCCAATCCAATAGATGGGCTTGCCACGGGGATCCTGCTGGCAGATCACCGCCTCGGCTCTATGACGGTTACCCAGACGAGTAACCCGGATCCCCTTGATCGCCTCCAGTGGCAGATCGGGCACATTGACATTCAAGATCTGATCCGCAGGCAGCGGACACGCCTGCAACCCCGACAGCAGCAGGGCCGCAAAATGGGCCGCCGTGGCAAAGTGGGTCTCCCCCACCAGGGAGACCGCCATGGCGGGCAGTCCCAGATGACGGCCTTCGGTGGCGGCCGCCACCGTGCCCGAGTAGATGACATCATCCCCCAGGTTGGCGCCGTGGTTGATCCCTGCCACCACGATATCCGCATCCGGCAGCAACTCGTTCACCGCCAGATGCACACAGTCGGTCGGCGTGCCACGCACCGAATAGAAGCCGTTGGGCAACTGCTCCAGCCGCAGGGGCGTCTCCAGGGTCAAGGAGTGGCTCGCCCCGCTGCGATTGCGATCTGGTGCCACCAGGGTCACCTGTCCCAGGGCCGACAAGGCCTGATGCAGACAGCGGATCCCCTGGGCGTTTACCCCATCATCGTTACTCAGCAGTATCTTCATCTTGCTCTGTCTGTATCTGTACCAGTTCACGCACCAAGCTGGTGGCATAGGTGCCCGCCGGCAGCCAGAAGTTCAGCTGCAAGCCCTCGGATAACCACTGCCATTGCAACCCCTTGGGTTGCAGCAAGAGGGCTCGGCGCTCCTGTTTGAGGCCCGCCGCTTCCAGCCCCGCCTGCCAGCTCTCCTGTCCCGCCAGGGCTTGGATTTCAAACGCCAGCGCCTCGGCCAGGGCCGGGCTGCGCCCACGGCCCCACAGGGGCGCGCTCAGTTGCAAATCCCCCTGAGCCAGCCGCTCGGCCAAGGCGTCACTGGCTTCTTCTTCGGCAAAGAAGGAGTGAGTACCGGCCAGCATCAGGCAATCGCCGGCCAGCAAACGCTGAGCCAGCCCCGCCTCCAGCCGGGCGCTGACCACCAGGTTAAACAGGTAGCTGCGGGCGGCGGATAAGAAGATAGAGCGCTTGTCCCTGTCCTTGATCCGACGGCCGTCAAACATGGACTGAGCGCCGTCCAGATTGTTGCCATTGCGGCCAAAACGCTGCGAACCAAAGTAGTTGGGCACCCCCTGGGCCGCGATGGCCTGCAGTCGCGCCTCCAGAGCATCGCTGACGTGCAGATCCCGCAGCAACAGCTGAAAATGATTGCCCTTGAGCGCCCCCACCCGCATCTTGCGGGAGTGGCGGGCCAGGCTGAGGATCTGGATCTGCTCATTCTCGATGACCGACAGATCCGGATCCGGCTTGCCCGGCAGATGGATGCCAAACCACTGCTCGGTGACGGCGTGTCTGTCCTTGAGTCCTGCCCAGGTGATGGACGCACGAGGCACATCCGCCGCCTGCGCCAGCAGTTTGGCGACCCAGGCGGTGTTTTCACCGGTCTTGCGGATGCGCACCATCAGGTGCTCGCCGGTGCCATCCGGTTCAAATCCCAAATCTTCAAATACTTGGAAATCCGCCGGCTCCACCTTGAGGCGGGCCGTCTGGGTCGGTTGACCATGCAGATAGTGCCACTTTGGAATCAGCATGCTTTCACCACCAGCACCACGGCCTCCACGGCGATGCCTTCCTTGCGCCCGGTGAAGCCCAGTCGCTCAGAGGTGGTCGCCTTGACGTTGATCTGTGACAGCTCAGCTTGCAGATCCTCGGCCATCACAGCGCGCATGGCATCAATGTGTGGCGCCATCTTGGGGGCCTGGGCAATGATGGTCACATCCAGATTGCCCAGCACATAGCCGGCGGCACGCACCTTGGCATACACATCCCGCAGCAGGATGCGGCTATCGATGCCGGCAAAGGCCGCATCAGTATCGGGGAAATGTCGGCCAATATCGCCAGCGGCGATGGCACCCAGCAGGGCATCCGAGACGGCATGCAGCACCACATCCCCATCGGAGTGGGCCAGCAGCCCCTGCTCATAGGGCACCTTGACGCCCCCCAGGGTGCAGGGCCCCTCGCCACCAAATTTATGGACATCAAAACCATGGCCGATGCGGATCATGCCAGCTGCTCCTGTTGAGATAAGAAAAGTGCCGCCAGGGCGATGTCTTCGGGACGGGTCACCTTGATGTTATCCGCCCGCCCTTCCACCATCTTGGGCGACTTGCCCGCCAACTCCATGGCCGAGGCCTCATCCGTGATAGAGGCACCGGCGTGCAAGCCCGCCAGCAGGGCCTGGCGCAGCTCGGCGGTGCGGAACATCTGCGGGGTCAGGGCGTGCCAGAGGTGGTCACGCTCCACCGTCGCCACTATGTGACCTGCGGCATCGGCGCGCTTCATGGTGTCGCGCACCCGGCTGCCTAACAAGGCGCCGTCGCCAGCCAGGGCCGCCTGAATGAGCTTGTCCATGTCGCCATGGGTCAGACAGGGGCGGGCGGCGTCATGCACCAGCACCCATTCGGTCTCCACCCAGGCCAGGCCATTCATCACGGAGCCGGCCCGCTCGTCGGCACCGAGCGTGGTGCGCAGCCGGGGGTGGGACGCCACCGGCAAAGTAGCAAAGAAGTCGTCGGCAGGATTTAAGGCCACCACCACCCGCTCGATCCGCGGATGGTTGAGCAGTCGCTCCAGGGTATGTTCGATAAGGAACTTGCCCGCCAGAGGCAGGTATTGCTTGGGACAGTCGGCGCCCATGCGCCGGCCCACGCCGGCGGCGGGAACCACCACGGTAAAGGTCATGCTGTCAGTTCCCCTTGGCTGCCTGGGTCGGCCCGCGGGCGTCCCGGGGCAACACCCGATAGAAGGTCTCTTCCGGCTTGATGAAGCCCAGATCGTTGCGCGCCAACTCCTCGATCACCTCAAGACCACTCTTGAGGTCATCGATCTCCTTGTACAGGAGTTGATTGCGCTCCTTGAGCTGCTGGTTGTCGGCCTGTTGCCGAGCCACGGCCTCAGAACGCTGGCGATACTCCACCAGACCGTTCTTGCCGAACCAGAGCTGGTGCTGCAACCAGGCCAGAATGATGATCAAGATGAGGGTAAATAACCGCATGGTGACGCCTCCTGCGCGGCATAGTTTCCCATATTACCAGCCAAAAGAAAGCCCCGCCTGACGTGGCGGGGCTTGCATTGGCGAATTAAGCGACAAGCGGATTAGGCTTGGTTCTTAACTTCCTTCAGACCGCGGAAAGGAGCCTTTTCACCCAGGGCTTCTTCGATGCGGATCAGTTGGTTGTACTTGGCAACCCGGTCAGAACGGCTCATGGAACCAGTCTTGATCTGGCCAGCCGCGGTACCCACAGCCAGGTCGGCGATGGTCGCGTCTTCGGTTTCACCGGAACGGTGAGAGATAACGGCGGTGTAACCGGCGTCCTTGGCCATCTTGATGGCGTTCAGGGTTTCGGTCAGAGAACCGATTTGGTTGAACTTGATCAGGATGGAGTTGGCGATGCCGTTGTCGATACCGCGCTTGAGGATCTTGGTGTTGGTTACGAACAGGTCGTCACCCACGATCTGGATCTTGCTGCCCAGCTTCTTGGTTTGGTAGGCGAAGCCTTCCCAGTCAGATTCGTCCAGACCGTCTTCGATGGAGACGATCGGGAACTTCTCGGTCAGCTCTTCCAGGAAGTCGGAGAAACCGTTGGAGGTGAAGACACGGCCTTCGCCCTTCAGGTTGTATTCCTTCTTCTCGGCGTCATAGAACTCGGAAGCAGCGCAGTCCATGGCCAGGGTCACGTCGGTACCCAGCTTGTAACCAGCGGCGGCAACGGCTTCGGCGATGACTTCCAGGGCTTCGGCGTTGGACTTCAGGTTAGGAGCGAAACCACCTTCGTCACCCACGGCAGTGTTGTAGCCCTTGGACTTCAGCACCTTGGCCAGGTTGTGGAATACTTCGGCACCCATGCGGATGGCTTCTTTCAGGGTCTTGGCGCCAACCGGCTGGATCATGAATTCTTGGATGTCGACGTTGTTGTCGGCGTGCTCACCACCGTTGATGATGTTCATCATGGGCAGCGGCATGGAGTAAACACCCGGGGTGCCGTTCAGTTCGGCAATCCAGGCGTACAGCGGCATGCCTTGGGCAGCTGCTTCAGCCTTGGCGTTGGCCAGGGACACCGCCAGGATGGCGTTGGCGCCGAAGTTGGACTTGTTCTCGGTACCGTCCAGATCGATCATGATTTGGTCGATGGCAGCTTGATCCTTGGCATCCTTACCCACCAGAGCGGCGGCGATCGGGCCGTTAACGGCGCCAACGGCCTTCAGTACGCCCTTGCCCAGGAAGCGGGACTTGTCACCGTCACGCAGTTCCAGGGCTTCGCGGGAACCGGTAGAAGCACCAGACGGCGCAGCGGCCATACCAACAAAACCACCTTCCAGGTGAACTTCGGCTTCTACAGTCGGGTTACCGCGGGAGTCAATGATTTCACGAGCCAGTACTTTAACGATCTTAGCCATTGTATCGATCCTCGATATTTGAAAAAAACAACACTAAAGTTGCATAAAAAAACGGTTGCGAAACTATGCCCACAACCGTGGATTTTGTCGACTCAATTTAACTGACGCTTCTGGAACTCACCGGCTGCCCGGACAAAGCCTTCAAACAACGGATGGCCGTCCCGCGGGGTAGAGGTGAATTCCGGGTGGAACTGTACTGCTACAAACCAGGGATGATCCGGGTTCTCGATGATCTCCACCAGTTTCTTGTCAGCAGACAGGCCGGTCACCTTCAGGCCCGCCGCCTCGATCTTGGGCAACAGGGTGTTATTCACCTCGTAGCGGTGACGGTGGCGCTCCTGGATGGTCTGGCTGCCGTACATCTCCCGCACCTTGGAACCATCCACCAGGTGGCACAGCTGGGAGCCCAGGCGCATGGTACCGCCCAGGTCGGAGCGATCACTGCGCTGCTCCACGCTGCCATCTTCGGTGATCCACTCGGTGATCAGACCCACCACCGGATAGGGAGTTTCCTTGCTGAATTCGGAGGAGTGGGCGCCTTCCAGGCCAGCCACATGGCGGGCGAACTCGATCAGCGCCACTTGCATCCCCAGGCAGATACCCAGGTAGGGGATCTTATGCTCACGGGCATACTGGGCGGCCAGTATCTTGCCTTCCACGCCCCGCTCGCCGAAACCGCCAGGCACCAGGATGGCGTCCAGCCCTTGCAGCACTTCGAGGCCCTTGGTTTCCACGTCCTGGGAGTCGATGTACTTGATATTGACGGTCAGCCGGTTCTTCAGACCGCCGTGCTTCAAAGCCTCATTGACGGACTTGTAGGCATCCGGCAGGGAGACGTACTTGCCCACCATGCCGATGGTCACCTCACCGGTGGGATTGGCTTCCTGGTAGATGACCTTTTCCCACTCGGCCAGATCGGCCTCCGGGGCGCTCAGGCCGAAACGTTCGACGATCAGTTGATCCAGGCCCTGGGATTTGAGCAGTGCCGGTATCTTGTAGATGGAGTCCACATCCTTGAGCGACACCACGGCCCGCTCCGGCACGTTACAGAACAGGGCAATCTTGCCGCGCTCGTTGGCGGGGATGGCGCGGTCGGAACGGCAGATCAGGATGTCCGGCTGGATACCGATGGAGAGCAATTCCTTCACGGAGTGCTGGGTCGGCTTGGTCTTCACCTCGCCAGAGGCGGCCAGGTAAGGCACCAGGGTCAGGTGCATGAACAGGGCGTTGTTACGGCCTATGTCCACCGCCAACTGACGAATCGCTTCGAGGAACGGCAGTGATTCGATATCACCGACGGTACCGCCGACCTCGACGATGGCCACTTCATGACCTTCGGCACCGGCGATCACCCGCTCCTTGATGGCGTTGGTGATGTGGGGAATGACCTGGATGGTGGCCCCCAGATAGTCACCCCGACGCTCCTTGCGCAGCACGTCGGCATAGATGCGGCCGGTGGTGAAGTTATTGCGGCGACTCATCTTGGTGCGGATGAAGCGCTCATAGTGTCCCAGGTCCAGATCCGTCTCGGCCCCATCGTCGGTGACGAACACTTCACCGTGTTGAATGGGGCTCATGGTACCGGGGTCGACGTTGATGTAGGGATCCAGCTTCATCATGGTGACCTTGAGGCCCCGTGCCTCCAGGATGGCTGCCAGGGAGGCCGCCGCAATACCCTTGCCCAAGGATGAAACCACGCCGCCGGTTACGAAAATGTATTTAGTCGTCATGCTGAACCTAGAAGATGTTTAGGGATCACACGAGAGTGTGTGGGAGTATCAAGACGGGGTGGCAGTATAGCAAAACCCCCTCCCCCTAACAACGCGCAAAAATTTAGCAACCCGCCTGCATGCAAGATATGCGTTGGGTCAACTTTTGTTGGCTTCCTTCACCTGTTGCCAGGCTTGTTCCATCTCGGCGAGGCTGTGATCGGCCACCGGACGCCCATTCATGCTCAATCGTTGCTCAACCTGGCGAAAGCGCGCCTCGAACTTGTCGTTGGCTTGCCGCAGCACCTGCTCGGGATCGTTTTTCAGGTGGCGCACCAGATTGACGGTGGCAAACAGCAGATCCCCCAGCTCCTCGGCCACCGCCGCCGGATTGACCTCGGCGGCCTGCACCTCCGCCAGCACCTCGTCGATCTCCTCGCGCACCTTGTCCACCACAGGCGGCAAGGTGCCCCAATCAAAGCCGACGGTGGCGCAGCGTTTCTGGATCTTGTAGGCCCGGGAGAGGGCCGGCATGGCGCGGGGAATGTCATCCAGCACGCTGGTGGCGGCAGCGTCCTTTTGCTGGCGCTCCCGGGCCTTCTCGGCCTCCCAGTTGGCGTTCACCGCCGCCGTGTCGGCAAACTCGGCGTCGCCGAACACATGGGGGTGACGACGAATGAGCTTCTCCGCGACGGTGGCCACCACGTCGTTGAAGTCAAACAAGCCCTGCTCGCCGGCCAGCTGGCAGTAGAACACCACCTGAAACAGCAGATCCCCCAGCTCGCCCTTCAACGCCGCCACGTCCTGCCGCTCTATGCTGTCGGCCACCTCGTAGGCCTCCTCCAGGGTATAGGGCACCAGACTCTGCAGTGTCTGTTTGCGATCCCAGGGGCAGCCGGTGTGCGGATCCCGCAGCCGGGCCATGATGCTCAGCAGCTCCTCCATGGCACCACTATGCGTGTTGGACATGACAACTCCTTGACAAATAAAACGGGGGCCAGGCCCCCGCTGTGAAGAGGGGGCGACACATTACAGCCGTTTGGCACTGATGACATCGTTCATCTGACTGAGCTTGGAGAGCATACGGTTGAGCGCTTCTATGTTGTAGATCTCCATGTCGATGTCGATGTCGGCGGTTTGCTGCTTGAGGTTGGAGCGCGAACGCATCCCCAGCACGTTGATCTTCTCGTTGGCGATGATGGTGGTGATGTCCCGCAGCAGGCCGGAGCGATCATTGGCGGTGATGCGCACCGTCAGGGTGTAGCCGCCGGAGTAGTTCTCGCCCCATACCGCCTCAATCAGCCGCTCCGGGTTGCGCCGCGACAGTTCCTTGAGCTGTTCACAGTCCTCCCGGTGCACGGAGATGCCACGGCCCTGGGTGATGAAGCCGACGATGCTGTCCCCCGGAATCGGCTGACAGCAGCGGGCTATGTGGGTCATCAGGTTGCCCACCCCCTGCACCACTATGTGGCCCTTGGGCTGCTGACTCTGCACCCGCTGCTGGCTCTTGTGCTCCAGCTGCTGCAGCAGGCGCTTCTCCTCTTCCTCGACGCTCGGCTTGTTCAGCTTGCCTTCGAGGAAGTTCATGATCTGGTTGATGCGGATGTCGCCGGCGCCGATACCGGCCAGCAGATCCTCATGTTCCTGCACGTTGTAGCGGGCGTACAGCTCCTTGAACAGGGTCGCCTGCTGCTCGCGGGAGAGCTGGAAGCCGTGGCGTTCCATCTCCTTTTCCAGCTGCTCCTTGCCCGCCAGCATGTTCTTGTCCCGATCCAGGCGGCGGAACCAGGAGATGACCTTGGCCCGAGCCCGGCTGGTACGCAGGAAGCCCATATTGGGGTTCATCCAGTCGCGGCTGGGGTTGGGCTCTTTCTGGGTGATGATCTCCACCTGATCGCCGGTCTGCAGCTGGTAGGTGAAGGGCACGATCCGGCCATCCACCTTGGCGCCGATGCAGCGGTGGCCCACCATGCTGTGCACCTGGTAGGCAAAATCCAGCGGCGTGGCGCCGGCGGGCAGGTCCACCACGTCCCCCTTGGGGGTGAAGACATAGACCCTGTCCTCGAATACCTGGGTACGCAGCTCGTCCACCAGGGAGCCGGACTCCACCATGTCCTCCTGCCAGGCCAGCAGCTTGCGCAGCCAGGCGATGCGATCCTCGTAGGCCGAATCCTTGCCCGAGACGGTGCCTTCCTTGTACTTCCAGTGGGCGGCGATGCCGAGCTCAGCATCCTGATGCATCTGCTCGGTGCGGATCTGGATCTCCACCGTCTTGCCCTCCGGGCCCAGCACCACGGTATGGATGGACTGGTAGCCGTTGGGCTTGGGGTTGGCCACGTAGTCGTCAAACTCGCGGGGAATATGGTGCCAGTGGGTGTGGACTATCCCCAGGGCGGCGTAACAGTCTTGCAGACGGTGGGTGACAATGCGCACCGCCCGCACGTCGAACAGATCGGAGAAGCTCAGGGTCTTCTTCTGCATCTTGCGCCAGATGCTGTAGATGTGTTTGGGCCGGCCATACACCTCGGCCTGGATGCCGGCGTCCGCCAACGCCTGGCGCAGATCGGCGACGAAGCGCTGTATGTAGTGCTCCCGGTCGATGCGCTTTTCATCCAGCAGCTTGGCGATCTGCTTGTAGGTGTCGGGATGCAGGTAGCGGAAGGAGAGATCTTCGAGCTCCCACTTGAGCTGACCTATGCCTAAGCGGTTGGCCAGGGGGGCATAGATGTTGCTGATCTCCTTGGCCACCAGCACCCGGGTCTCCTCGTCGGCGTGCTTGACCTCCCGCAGACAGGCGATGCGTTCGGCCAGCTTGATCACCACGGCCCGCACATCTTCCACCATGGCCAGCAGCATGCGGCGCACGTTGTCGATCTGGGTATCGGAGACATCGCCAGTATTGAGGCTTTGCAGGAAGCGGATCGCCTCCATGTCCACCACCCCGCGCAGCAGCTTGGCGATGGTGGCCCCATAGCTGGCCTCCACCTGCTCCAGGCTGAGGTGCTTGGTCTCCAGCAGGGGATAGAGCACGGCGGCCTTGAAGGTATCCAGATCCATGTGCAGCATCTGCAGTATGCCCACCATCTCCGCCGCCCGGTTCACCAGACGCTCGGCCTCCGCCGGGTTGGCCGACAACTCCTGCTGGCAGAACTCGAACACCCCGACGAGGGCCTGTCTGTCCGCCGTCGACAGCGGCAGAGTGGCCGTCCACGCCTGGAGATTGAAGCCTGTCTTGAGGTGGGTATCCCGTACCGCAACCATGTGCCTATCCTTTTTGTTGTTCTGACCGCTCAAACAGCAGTATGGACTCCACATGCCCCGTGTGAGGGAACATGTCCAGCATGCGCCAGCGCACCGCTCGATAGCCTGCGGCCTGCAGGGGCGCGCAATCCCGGGCTGCCGTCACCGGGTTGCAAGAAACATACACAATTCGCCGGGGTGCCAGCCGGCACAGGTGCCCGATCGTCTGCCAAGCCCCCGGGCGAGCCGGGTCCAGCAGTACCAGATCAAACCCCTCCCGCGCCCAGGCCTGGCCGGTGAAATCCTCCGCCAGATCGGCGCAATAGAAGCGGGCATTGTCGATGCCGTTGGCCAGGGCATTGTGCCGGGCCCGCGCCACCATGGCCGGTACCCCTTCGATCCCCACCACCTCGGCACAATGGCGGGCCAGCGGCAGGGTGAAGTTGCCCAGGCCGCAGAACAGATCCAGCACCTTGTCATCCGGGGTCGGCGCCAACCACGCCAGCACGGTCGCCACCAGGGCCTGATTGACCCGGTCGTTGACCTGCAGGAAGTCACCGGGCAGATAGTGGAGGCGCACATCCGCCACCTGATAGGCCGGTGCCAGGGCGGCCTGCAAGGGCTCGGCTTCCCCGTCGGTCTGCAGGTAACAATCCAGCTCGTGGGCCTGGGCAAATTGCACCAGTCGCTGCCGGTCGCCCTCGCTGGGCTGCCCATTATGGCGCACCAGGAGCAGGGGTCTGGCATCCGTGTCATAAAGTTCGATGTGGCCCAGATCGCGAAAGCCCTTAAGGTCATTGATCAGGGCGCGCAGGGGTTCGATCAAGGCCGACAGCCGCGGCGCCAGCACGGGGCACTGACTTATCTCGACCAGCTCGTTGCTCTGCCGGCGACGAAAGCCCAGCCGAGCCAGGCGCGCCTTTTTGTCGTACTTGATGGCCAGCCGGCAGACCCGGCGATAGCCCATGGCCTCGCCCTGGATCACCGTTTCGGCCTCCGGCAACGCTATCTGGGCCTGGCGGGCAAACAACTCGCGGATACCGGCCATCTTGGTCTGCTGCTGCTGGGGCACCGGCATGTGCTGCAAGGTGCAGCCGCCACACTGGCTGTAGTGCGGGCAAAACGGCGCCAGACGCTGCTCCGCCGGGCGCAGCACCTGCACCAGCCGCGCCTGGGCAAACTGCTTCTTCTCCTCTTGCAGGCTGACCTGCACCTCTTCGCCAGGCAGGGCTCCCTCGACGAAGATGGCCTTGCCCTGATGGCGGGCGATGCCCACGCCGTGCAAGTCCAATTGACTCACGTTAAGGGTCAGGCGCCCCTGGGGACGGGCTTTGGGCTGGGGCTTGAAAAACTGGGCCATAGTACTTGGTGCCTCAGGGTGGCTATGTCATGATGAGCGGGTTTTACGGCCCTGCATTGTCCCACAAGAAGCCTGCTATGACCAAATACGGCCTGCGTGCCCGGGTGCTGGCCTTCACCCTGCTCCCCACCCTGCTCATCGGCGGCCTGCTGGCCGGCTACTTCAGCTTCCACCGCTACCAACAGGTGGAAAACCAGCTCATCGAACAAGGTATCAACATCATAGAGCCGCTGGCGATCGCCAGTGAGTACGGCATGCAGCAGAGCTCGCGGGAGGGTCTCAAGCGTCTCATCAGCCTGAGCCACCGCAAGAACAGCCCCCTCATCACCTCCATCGCCGTGTTCAACCCGCAGAACGAGCTGTTCGTCACCTCCAACTATCACAGGGCCTTCGTGCGCATGCGCCTGCCGGCGGGCAGCCCGATCCCGGAACTGACCAGCGTGGAGCGCCACGCCGACTACATCATCATCCGCACCCCCATCATCGCCGAGGCCAGCCTGGAGCCGGAGCTCACGAGCCAGAGCGGGCCACCCAAGCCGCTGGGCTATATCGCCCTGCAGCTCAACACTGACCGTGCCCTGGTGGTGCGTTACCGGGACGGCGCCCTGGCCCTGCTGGCCTGGCTGCTGGGGGTGGGGCTGAGCATCTACTTCGGCGTCAACCTGGTGAACGTGGTGATCAACCCGATCAACCGCATGGTGCGGGCCGTCTACCAGATCCGCGAGGGGCGGCTGGACACCCGGGTGCGGGGCCAGATGAACGGCGAGCTGGACATGCTCAAGAACGGCATCAACGCCATGGCCAAGGCCATGGCGGAGTACCACAACGAGATGCAGATGAACATCGACCAGGCCACCTCGGATCTGCGGGAGACCCTGGAGCAGATCGAGATCCAGAACGTGGAACTGGACATGGCCAAGAAGCGCGCCCAGGAGGCGGCGCGGGTCAAGTCCGAGTTTTTGGCCAACATGTCCCACGAGCTGCGCACCCCGCTCAATGGCGTCATCGGCTTTGCCAAGCAGTTGATGAAGACGCCCCTGACCCCCAATCAGAGTGATTACCTGGGCACCATAGAGAAGTCGGCCAAGAGCCTGCTGAACATCATCAACGACATCCTCGACTTCTCCAAGTTGGAGGCCGGCAAGCTGCAGCTGGAGGAGATCCCCTTCAGCCTGCGGGATCACCTCAACGAGACCATGACCCTGCTGGCCCCCAGCGCCCACGACAAGGGGCTGACCCTGTCGGTGCGGGTGGACAGCCAGGTGCCGGATCTGGTGCTGGGGGATCCGCTGCGCCTGCAACAAATCCTCACCAACCTGACCGGCAACGCCATCAAGTTCACCGAATCCGGCAACGTGGACGTGCATATCGGCCGATTGGGCAACCCGGATGAGAACAAGCTGCGGTTGTGTACCCGCATCCGGGATACCGGCATTGGCATGTCCCCCCAGCAGCAGAGCCAGCTGTTCCAGCCCTTCAATCAGGGTGACAGCTCCATCAGCCGCCGTTATGGCGGCACCGGCCTGGGGCTCGTCATCACCCAGAAGCTGATCCAGCAGATGGGCGGCCAGATCGAGGTACGCTCCCAGGCTGGTCAAGGCTCAGAATTCATCTACACCCTGGATCTCAAGGTGGCCAGCCAGCCGGCCCTGGAGAACAAGGAGCTGGCCAGTCTGGTCGACCAGGCGGTGATACTGGTGGAGCCCGATGCGTGGAGCCGGCAGGCCACCGGCGAACTGCTGGCCGAGTGGCAGATGCGCGTGCAGGCGGTGCGCCACTGGGAAGAGGCCAGCCAGATGGCGGGGGATCCCTGGCTGCTGCTGGGCCTGGGCAGTCAGCCGGATCTGGCCCAGACCCAGACGCTGCTCGAGTCCCTGCCCATCCCTGCGCCAAAACGCATCCTGCTGGTGAACTCCCATGATCCGGGTCTGCTGGCACAACTGCAGGCCCTGGGGGCGGCCCACTGCCTGAGCAAGCCGGTGCCCCACACCCGGCTCATCGCTGCCCTCACCTCAGGCGGCAGCACCCAGGTTGCCACAGCCCAGACCCAGCAACGCCCCCGCTTACCCTTGAGTGTGCTGGCGGTGGATGACAACCCGGCCAACCTCAAGCTGATCGGCGCCCTGCTGGATGAGCGGGTCGACGAGGTACACAGCGGCCAGAACGGTCGCCAGGCCGTGGAGCTGGCCCAGCGGATCGAGTTTGATCTCATCTTCATGGATATCCAGATGCCGATCATGGATGGTATCGCCGCCGCCCAGGCCATCCGCCAGGAGGGGTGCAACCAGCATACTCCCATCATCGCCGTGACGGCCCACGCCATCCCCGGCGAGCGGGAGCGGCTGATCGCCCAGGGCATGGACGACTACCTGGCCAAGCCCATCGACGAGGGGCAACTGGAGGCCCTGCTGCAACGCTACCTGCCCCCCCAGAGCCAGCCCCCCCTGCTGGACTGGACCCTGGCCCTACGTCAATCGGCCGGTAAACCCGAACTGGCTCGCCAGATGCTGGATCTCCTCTGGCAGACCTATCAGGAGCTGGAGACCCTCTGGCCAGCGGCGGAGCCGGCAGCCTGTCTGGCTGCGGTGCACAAGTTGCACGGCGGCTGCGCCTACTGCGGCGTGCCGCGGCTGGTGCAACACTGCCAGACGCTGGAACGGGCCCTGCGGGCAGGAGAGAGGCCAGCCCAGCTGGAACCGGAATGGCTGGAACTGACGGATCTGATGACCCGGCTGCAACAGGAGATGGCAGCCCTGGGCACAGCGCCGCCGGCCGCCATCTAGCCTCATTGGGAACCAATAATCCTTAGTGCTTCGCATAACTTTCTGTCGTGTGAAGCTCGTCATCGGCTGGCGTAAAATGGCCGGTCGATAATCACGCCACCTTTTTTCTAACAAGGGACCCCAGATGAAACGTCTACTTGCCCCGGCCCTGTTGTTGCCGGTACTGCTCACCGCCTGCTCCAGCGATCCCGGCCTGTCCGAACAATACCGCTACACCCCCCCCACCCTGGTGGCCACCAACAACACCAGCGAGATGGACAAGCCCTACGATCTGGCCTGGGCCCGAGCCGAACGCTGGTTTGCCGAGAAACAGTTACCGCTGCAATCCAACGCCCGCAGCTCAGGCCTGCTGGCGGCCGAACAGATCAACTATGCAGACGGCCTCGACTACCTGGACTGCGGCAGCGGGGGCAGCAAGGTGGCCATAGAGGCGCCGACCCTGAGAGTCAACCTCATCATCACCGAAAACCTGGGCAAGACGGTGGCCACCGTCAACGTCAAGGGCAGCACCACTGTCTCCTTCATCGACAGCGATGGCAGCCATGTGCCGGCCCCCTCCATCACGCCGGTGTGCGTCTCCAATGGCAAGCTGGAAGAGGCACTGATGGCCGCCCTGGCGGACTAAGGCCCCCGACTCTTTTGCAATACAAAGAACCCGGCCAAGGCCGGGTTCTTTATTTGTAAGAAAAGCCGGGACATCAGACTTATCGACGCCAGACTCTGGATAGTGATAGTGGAAACAGACCGTCATACTGACATCGTCAGCATCAATTACCAAAATAGAGCAAAGTCACCATTTTAGCTCCCTGTCGCGACTCAGCTTACAGACCAGGATCCTGCACAAAGCGCAGCATCAAGCGGGTGGTATCGGCGATCTGGGATTCAATGCGGCCGGGAAACAGCTCCGCCATCCGATCCAGGCGGTCATACTGGGTATGCCAGATCTTGCCCCACTGGGTCTCGCTCTCCCGATCACAGGCACTCTTGCTGTCGGCGTCATAACAGTCCCACAGGGCCGCATTGGTGGTCTGGGAGTAGCCGTCATACCCATCGGCGCCATTGATGTCGAAGTTGGTGGCCTCCAGGTAGGCGACCGGAATGCCCTGACAGGCAAAGGCCGCATGATCGGACCAGGAGCCGGTCTCTCCCTCGGGGTACCCCGGGAAGCTGGGATGCAGCACGAAGGGGGTCATGTCGCCTTGCTGGGACAAGCCGATCAAGCGATCTCGCACCTTGGGGTCGAAGCTGTAGCGACTGGCATCGTCACAACCGTACTCGCTCTCGTCCGAGTGGGCGGAGTGGACATACAGGATGTCACCGCCCACCGGTGTATCCAGATTGACCATGGCCAGTATCTGCCCCAGCTGTTCGGAACTCAGCGCCGCCACATAGGCGTTGGAGCCTTGCTTGCCCACCTCTTCGGCCCCAAAGAACACCAGGCGTACCCGATAGGGCAGGCTCTGGCCAGCCAGCGCCTCGGCCAAGGCCAACAGGGTGCTGACCCCGGCCCCGTTATCGGTGGCGCCCTCCGAACCGACAGACACACCGGTACTGTCGTAATGGGCGCCCAGCACTATGACCTGCTCACTCTGTCCGGGCAGGGTCACCACCACATTCTGCGAGCTCATCTGGCTGCCACGGCGGGTGTAGGTGAAGGCCTGCACCTCCGGGCTATAACCCCAGCCGGTCAGCTGGTCCTGGATCCACTGGGCCGCCCGGGTTTCCCCCTCGGTGCCGGTGGCCCGCGCACCTATCCCCACACTGCCATCACTCAATTCCACCAGATAATCGAAGGCCTTGTCGCCGGCCTGGGCCGCCACATCCGGACTCAGGGAGCTGTCGTTACAGCCCAGCAGGCCGACCAGCAACAGGGATGACAGGAAAATACGCTTGTTCATACAAAAATCCTTTTGATCACAGCCGGGCATGGGCCACCGCTGCGGCTAACGTCACTGGATAAGAGAATCCAACACAGACACTGCCGGCAGACAGACGCCAGCAGTTGGACCAGCTCTAGCAAGAACAAGACCAGTTTTGTAAGTTTTTGCAAACCAACTGCACCGAGCAACAAAAAGCGGCCCGCAGGCCGCCTGTTGGGATCACCCTGGCTTAGAGCCCCTGGCGGGCCTCCAGCATCAAGCGCTTCATCTCGGCCACCGCCTCGGGCAGGCCGCTGAACACGGCACGACCTATGATGGCATGGCCGATGTTGAGCTCCACCATCTCGGGGATGGCGGCGATGGGCTTGACGTTCTGATAATGCAGGCCATGGCCGGCGTTGACCTTGAGCCCCTGGCCATGGGCATAGGCGGCCGCCTCGCGGATACGCGCCAGCTCGGCGGCCTGTTCGGCCTCACTGCTGGCATCGGCATAGCGGCCGGTGTGAATTTCGATGTAGGGGGCGCCACAGGCCACCGCCGCATCGATCTGGGCATGATCGGCATCGATAAACAGGGAGACCTGGGTACCGACCGCCGCCAGACGGGCCACCGCCTCCCGGATGACCCGCTGCTGACCGGCCACATCCAGCCCGCCTTCGGTGGTGACCTCCTGGCGCTTTTCCGGTACCAGGCAGACAAAATGCGGCTGGATCTGGCAGGCGATGGCCAACATCTCCTCGGTCACCGCCATCTCCAGGTTCATGCGGGTTTGCAGCGTTTCTTTGAGCACCCGCACGTCCCTGTCCTTGATGTGGCGGCGATCTTCGCGCAGGTGGATGGTGATGCCATCGGCGCCGGCCTGCTCGGCCAGGGCGGCAGCAAACACGGGATCCGGATAATGGGTCCCCCGGGCATTGCGCAGGGTGGCCACGTGGTCGATGTTCACGCCAAGCAGGATGTTGCTCACTCCATTGTCCTCTTCATGCTAGTGGAAAACAGCTCCCGGCTCCGCAAGGGTCGGTCGCCCAGATAAGGTTTCAGCGCCAGACGGCATAGCCGCTTGGCGGTGGTCAGGCACTCGCTTGTCTCCAGCCGATCCGCGGCCATGGCCAGCAGGTGTGCCCCCGGCAAGCGCTCGGCCGCCGGTGTCGCCACGCTAGCCAAGGTCAGCCCCAGCTCGTGGCGATAGCAGTAATCCAGCTCGGCCAAAACAGGCTCGCCATCGGCGGTCTGCGCCAGCGCCACGCCATAGCCCAGCGCCTGCAGCAGGGCCAGCTCAAAGCGCCGCAACACCGGCTGGGGATGCGCTGGGGCCTGGGCCAGACCGGCCAGACTCTGCACATAGCGGCTAAACAGACCAGGATAGGGGGTGTGTCGCTCCAGCAGGTAGTAGAGCAGCTCGTTGAGATAAAGCCCGCTGAACAGGGCCGTGCCCTGCAGCGGCACCGGCAGGGCCAGGGGCTCCAACTGCTCCAGGGTCTTGAGATCCCCGGCGCCGCGCCAGCGGATCTGCAGCGGCACGAAGGGTTGCAGCAGGGCCTTGTGGCCGGATTTCTGCCGGCGGGAACCGTTCGCTACCAGGCCCAAGCGGCCCTGCTCCTGGCTGAACAGCTCCACCAGCTGGCTGCTTTCCCGGTAGGGGCGCACATGCAGCACCAACGCGGTGTGAAAACCGGTGTCAGTCTTCGCCATAACCCAGGCTGCGCAGCGCCCGTTCGTCATCGGCCCAGCCCGATTTGACCTTGACCCACAGCTCCAGGAACACCCGGGTGTCGAACAAGCGCTCCATGTCCAGGCGGGCCTCGGTGCCGATCTGCTTGAGCTTCTCGCCCTTGTTGCCGATCACCATCTTCTTCTGCCCTTCCCGCTCCACCAGGATCAGACCATGGATGTGAAACAGGCCATCCTCCTCCACCTTGAAGCGCTCTATCTCCACGGTGACGGAATAGGGCAGCTCCTCACCCATGAAGCGCATCAGCTTCTCGCGGATGATCTCCGCCGCCATGAAGCGGGAGGAGCGGTCGGTGATGTAATCCTCGGGGAAGTAGTGCTCCCCTTCCGGCAGCCGCTGGCGGGCCAGCTCGCGGATGGTCTCCACATTGGTGCCGGACTTGGCGGAGATGGGCAGTATGGCGGCAAACGCCATCTGCTGACCCAGCCACTGCAGGTGCGGCAGCAGGCTCGCCTTGTCTTCTATCTTGTCCACCTTGTTGACCGCCAGCACCACGGGGCAGCGCAGCGCCTTGAGCTTGTTGAGCACCATCTCATCGTCGGCGGTCCAGCGGGTGCCCTCCACCACGAACACCACCATCTCCACGTCGCCCAGGGAGCTGGTGGCGGCCCGGTTCATCAGACGGTTGATGGCCCGCTTCTCTTCGATGTGCAGGCCGGGGGTATCGACGAAGATGGTCTGCCAGGCGCCCTGGGTGTCGATGCCCAGGATGCGGTGGCGGGTGGTCTGCGGCTTCTTGGAGGTGATGCTCACCTTCTGGCCCAGCAGCTTGTTCAGCAGGGTGGACTTGCCCACATTGGGGCGCCCCACGATGGCGACGAAGCCGCAGTAGCTGGTCTCTTGTTCACTCATAGCAATTGCTCCAGGGCCCGTTCGGCCGCGGATTGTTCCGCCTTGCGCCGGCTGGAGCCGATGCCGATGATCTCGATCGGCAGCCCCTCCACCTCGCACTGGACGGTGAATTCCTGATTGTGGGCCTCGCCCTTCACCTTGAGCACCACATAGGTGGGCAAGGGCTTGCGTTGGCCCTGCAGCAGCTCCTGCAAGCGGGTCTTGGGATCCTTTTGATCCACGCCGGGGCGGATCTGCTCCAGCCGCTCGGCATACCAGGAGAGCAGCAGGTCGCGGGTGCGCTCCATCTGGCAATCCATGTAGATGGCGCCGATGATGGCCTCGACCGCATCCGCCAATATGGACTCGCGGCGGAAGCCGCCACTCTTGAGTTCACCCGGGCCGAGGATGAGGTAATCCCCCAGCTCAAACTCCCGGGCCAGCTCGGCCAGGGTCTTCTCCCGCACCAGGGTGGCGCGCATCCGGCTCATGTCCCCCTCGCTGACGTCGGGGAAACGGAAGAACAGCGCCTCGGCAATCACCATGCTGAGGATGGAGTCGCCCAGAAACTCCAGGCGCTCGTTGTGCTTGGCCCCCGCGCTGCGGTGGGTGATGGCCCGCACCAGCAGCTCCTCTTTGTGGAACTGATGGCCCAACTTGCTTTGCAAACGGTCTAACTTGTTGTCGATCACTGAATACTGCCTATGCGGTCAAAACGCACGCCAGTGGGCACCCAGCCAGGCAGCCAGGAGTCCGGCGCACGCTCAAATTCAAAACTCATCCAGATGGCGACCGCCCGGCCCATCAGGTTGCGCTCGGGGACAAAGCCCCAGAAACGGCTGTCGGCACTGTTGTCACGGTTATCCCCCATGACGAAGTAGTGTCCTTCCGGCACCACCCACTGCCCCACCGGCAGGCCATCGATACGATGATAGGCCGGCTGCTTGGCCTCTTCGGTGATGGCCGGGGTCTGCAAGATCTGGTGTGCCACCTCGCCCAGCTGCTCGCTGAAGCGGGCCATGGGCAGGGTCACCTGGCCCAGGTTGCCACCGTTCACGGTCTGGCTGAAACCGCCCTGCTCCACGAAGCTGTGCACCACAGGTGCCAGGGGGGCGCAGTCCTGGCCAGATGGGCAAGCCGGCTCAATCAGCAGCTGCTTGTCGGCGGTATAGACCACCCTGTCGCCCGGCAGACCCACCACCCGCTTGATGTAATCGACCCGAGTATCTTCGGGATACTTGAACACCACTATGTCACCTCGCTTGGGGTGACCCGTGGGGATCAGGGTGTGATTCTCAACAGGCTCCTTGATGCCGTAGGCAAACTTCTCCACCAGGATGAAGTCACCGATGAGCAGGGTCGGCATCATGGAGCCGGAGGGGATCTGGAACGGCTCATAGACGAAGGAGCGCAGCACCAGCACGGCGGCAATCACCGGGAATATGCCCTTGCACTGCTCAATCCAGGCCGGCTCGGCGGTGAGCTTGTCGATGGTGGCGGCGTCCAGGGCATTGCCGGCGGCCCGCTCGGCACGCACCACCTTGGCCAGCCTGGCCCGTTGCAGCCAGAGACGGTCCAACAGCCAGACCAAGCCGGTGAGGGCAGTGACCGCCACCAGGATCAGGGAGAATGTGTTGGCCATGTTACTCCTTACCTACGTGCAGGATTGCCAGGAAGGCCTCCTGAGGCACATCCACCCGCCCCAGGGACTTCATGCGCTTCTTACCTTCTTTTTGCTTGTTCAGCAGCTTCTTCTTGCGGCTCACGTCACCACCGTAACACTTGGCCAGCACGTCCTTGCGCATCGCCTTGACGGTACTGCGGGCGATGACGTGGTTGCCGATGGCCGCCTGAATGGCGATGTCGAACATCTGCCGCGGGATCAGCTCGCGCATCTTCTCCACCAGCAGACGCCCGCGGGACTGGGCATTGTCCTTGTGGGTGATGATGGCCAGGGCGTCCACCCGCTCGCCGTTGATCATGATATCCAGCCGCACCATGTCCGCCGGGTCGAAACGCTTGAAGCCGTAATCCAGCGAGGCATATCCCCGGCTGGTGGACTTGAGGCGATCGAAGAAGTCCAGCACCACCTCGGCCATGGGGATCTCATAGGTGAGCGCCACCTGGTTGCCGTGGTAGACCATGTTGGTCTGCACGCCGCGCTTCTCGATACACAGGGTGATGACGTTGCCCAGGTACTCGCTCGGTACCAGGATATGGCACTCGGCGATGGGCTCGCGGATTTCGATGATGTTGTTGATGGCCGGCAGGGCCGCCGGGCTGTCGATGTGCACCACGGAACCGTCGGTCTGCTCCACCTCGTACACCACAGTCGGCGCGGTGGTGATGAGATCCAGATCGTACTCCCGCTCCAGCCGCTCCTGGATGATCTCCATGTGCAGCATGCCCAGGAAGCCACAGCGGAAGCCAAAGCCCAGGGCGGTGGAGTTTTCCGGCTCGTAGAACAAGGAGGCGTCGTTCAAGGAGAGCTTCTCCAGGGCGTCGCGGAAGGCCTCATAATCGTCGGAGGAGATGGGGAACAGACCGGCGTAGACCTGAGGCTTGACCTTCTTGAAGCCCGGCAGCGGCTTATCGGCACCGTGCTTGGCCAGGGTCAGGGTATCCCCCACCGGGGCGCCATGGATGTCCTTGATACCGCACACCACCCAACCTACCTCGCCACAGGAGAGGCCGTCGGTATCCTTTTGCTTGGGGGTGAAGATGCCCAGGCGATCCACGCCCCACACCTGGCCCGTGCTCATCACCTTGATCTTGTCGTTCTTCTTCAGAGAACCTTGCTTGATCCGCACCAGGGAGACCACCCCCAGGTAGTCATCGAACCAGGAGTCGATGATCAGGGCCTGCAGCGGCGCCGCCGGATCCCCCTCTGGGGCCGGTATCTTGGCGACGATGGTCTCCAGCACCTCATCCACCCCCAGGCCGGTCTTGGCGGAGCAGCGCACGGCGTCGATGGCGTCGATGCCGACGATATCCTCTATCTCTTCGGCCACCCGCTCCGGCTCGGCCTGGGGCAGGTCGATCTTGTTGAGCACAGGCACCACCTCGAGATTCATCTCCATGGCGGTGTAGCAGTTTGCCAGAGTCTGTGCCTCAACCCCCTGACCGGCGTCCACCACCAGCAGCGCCCCTTCACAGGCCGCCAGGGAACGGGAGACCTCGTAGGAGAAGTCCACGTGGCCGGGCGTGTCGATGAAGTTGAGCTGGTAGGTCTGCCCATCCTTGGCCTGGTAGTTCAGGGTCACACTCTGTGCCTTGATGGTGATGCCACGCTCCCGTTCCAGATCCATGGAGTCCAGCACCTGCTGCTGCATCTCCCGGTCGGAGAGGCCGCCGCAAATCTGGATCAGGCGGTCAGACAGGGTCGACTTACCGTGGTCGATGTGGGCAATGATGGAGAAGTTACGAATCTGTTTCATTGGATAAATTTCGGCTAATAGGGAAGGTCACCTGACAATAGAGGCGAGAGTTTACTGGATCGCACAAGCAACGGCTATGGCTTAGTCAATCTGCTGGGCGGGAATGTCCACTCCCAGCAGCACAGGGCGGTAGAGCCCCTCGCTAAACTGGCGGGCGCCCAGCTTGGCCAGCAGGAAGCCCAGACCGCCGCCCAGCAGGGCGCCGAGGATCTCCGGCAGTTCCTCGGCGATGTGCCACACCGCCGAGAGCCACTTGCCGGCCAGGGCCCCCAGCAGCAGGCACAGCAGCGGCAGCATATAGACCAGCAGGGCGCTCTTGAGCAGGCTCTTCTCCGGGATGCCGATGCGCACCTGCTGACCGACACGCACCTCCGCCACCCGCGCCAGCTCGAGCAACTGAGGGCGACCGGGCATGGACTTGGCCAGGCTGCCGACACCACAGCTCTCCTGTTGATGACAATGGCCGCAGGCACTCTTGCGCCGACACTCCACCTGCACCCAGTTATCCCCTACCGCCACCACGGTCGCTACCGATTCAATCATGTGTCGCTCCTTCCACTGCCACCGCCGCAGGCTGCAACGACTCGGCGATGCGCCGGGCCGTCAGGGCCGGTATCTCGCCCACCACAGTCACCTCCACCTTATGCGGATTTGTAAAGGTGAGCAAGCTGGTTGCCCCCTGCAGCAGCACCTGATTGGGCGTCACAGACCCCGGCTGGGCCGGTGCCAGGTAAATGGACACATCCACCAGGCCATCACTGAGCAACACATAGTCCACCGGCTGATCCAGCAGGGCCAGCTTGTGACGATCCGTGGAGACCACCTTGAAGCCGCTGGGCAGCCAGCCAAACTCCCAGCCACTGTCGTTGGGTCTGGCGGTATAGGCCTCGCTCAGGGCGACGGCGGGCGGCAGCTTGGCCTTAGCCAGCTCCTGCAACCAGGGGCTGGGCTGCTCTGAGATGCGCAGATCCACGCCCATAAACTGCTCCACCAGATCCCCCTGATCGTCGATCATGTCCAGGCGCAGCAGCAGGCCGCTTTGCTGCTCCAGCCAGAGCACCAAGCCGTACTTGTAGTTGTCCCTGGGCACCAGGCGCACCACCTGGGTGGCCAGGCCGGCAATGCGGTTGCGCCCCGCCACCACCGGCTCATAGCTTTGCAGCACCCGCTCCAGATCCATCTCCAGCAGGGCAGACCAGAGGCCGGGCAGACGGGCAGACTTGAGGGTATAGGGGTCACTGCCGCTTTCGAAGAAGCTGTACTCATCGCCGCGGCGCAGGTATTCGCTGGGCCGGCCATTGAGCAGTATCAGGTGGGAGATATCCAGCCCCCCCACCTGACCATGGGAGAAGCGCATGGGCTCGAGCAGCCCCTGCCGCAGCTTGACCATGGAGAGTTCGAAGTTGTAGTGGTGATAGGCCCGCTGCATCTGTTGCAACAAGGCCTCAGCCGAGGGTGCATCGGCTGAGGCCTTGAAACTGATCAGCAGGGCAGCCAGAAAAAACCAAGCAAGCTGCCGCACGGTATTGTCTCTCTACTGCCAGGGTTAATCGTTGGTCTGATGCAGACGTTGTTGCAACTGGTGATCCCGCAGATAGGCGGAGACCCGTTGCTGATACTGCTGCAGCTGCTCCTCGCTCAAGGCGGGTTGGCTCTGGTGACTGCGCCGCGCCTCGGCCTGCGGGCCATAGCTGACGCTCACCGGGGCCGCCAGACCGGCCAGCGGCACCGTATTGAGCACAGGTGAGGGCGCCGCCGGGTTTTGCCCGTGTTGATACTGTTGCACCCCGACGATCACCGCCGCAGCCACCGAGGCGGCGATGGCGTACTGCCCCAGCTGCCGACCAAACGCTACCACCTTGGGTTGCCATTGCTGCCAAGCCAGCCGACTGGCGCGGGGTGCCAACACGGTCGGCTCCTCCGCCAGGGCGGCCATCACCTTATCGGTGAAGTCCAGCGGCAGGCTGGCCGGCAGGTCGTCGCGCAGCGCATCACCGATCAGGTGATAGCGGGACCAGGTCTGGGCCTGGGCAGGCTCCTTGAGCAGATCCGCCAGCCACTTGTCGTCCGACAGCTGGTGATCCATCAATGCCGAAATCCGTTCTTGACTGGACATAATGGCCTGATTACTCCCTATCTAGCGTTGCAACAAAGGTTGAATCCATTTGTCGATCACCTCCCGCGCCCGGAAGATCCGTGAGCGAACCGTGCCCACCGGACAATCCACGATGAGGGCGATCTCCTCATAACTGAGCCCTTCAATCTCCCGCAGCGTGATGGCTTGGCGTAGATCCTCGGGCAGGCTGTCGAGGGCGGCACGCACCTGGCGTTTGAGCTCATCGGACAGCAGCAAGTTTTCCGGGGTGGCCTGCTCGTGCAGCGCATCCGCCCCTTCATAAAATTCGGCCTCACCGGCGTCCACGTCTGCATCAGGCGGACGGCGGCCCTGGGCCGTCAGGTAATTCTTGGCCGTATTGACGGCGATGCGGTACAGCCAGGTATAGAAGGCACTCTCACCGCGAAAGGTGGGCAGGCAACGGTACGCCTTGATGAAGGCCTCCTGCGCCACATCCGCCGCATCCCCGGGATGATTCACATACCGGGAGACCAAGCCGATCACCTTGTGCTGGTACTTGCTGACCAGCAGGTTGAACGCCTGCTTGTCACCACGCTGCACACGCTCCACCAGGGCCTGGTCAATATTTGCCTCTATCTCCTCGCTCATCGGCGCAGGATACCTCCACTCGCTTATCCCAAGTCATTGGCCGATGAGACACAAACTTTCAGACAGAGCGATTTTATAAAAGTTCATTATTATGCAAAAAAGCGTGATCCCGGCTGCACCTGACAGGCGCTTGGGCTAACATAGGGCCTTCCTCACCCCACGCCAATGATACTTATGAAGCAGCACGTTGAACACAGTTGTGACGTCCTCATCATTGGCAGTGGTGCCGCCGGTTTGTCCCTGGCGCTGCGTTTGGCAGATCACGCCCGGGTCATGGTATTAAGCAAGGGACCCTTGAGCGAGGGGGCCACCTACTATGCCCAAGGAGGCATCGCTGCCGTTTTCGACGAAACGGACAGTATCGAATCTCACGTCAACGACACCCTCAACGCCGGGGCCGGTCTGTGTGACCGTCCCATGGTGGAATTCACCACCCGCAATGCCAAGGATTGCATCCAGTGGCTGATCAACCAGGGCGTGCCGTTTGACCAGGAGGAGACGCACGACGGCGATGGCCAACCGGCCTACCACCTGACCCGCGAAGGCGGACACAGCCACAGGCGCATCTTTCATACCGCCGATGCCTCGGGCAAGGCGGTGGAGATCACGCTGGTGGACAAGGTGCGCGCCCACCCCAACATCCAGCTGATGGAGCGCTTCAATGCGGTGGATCTCATCACCACCCGCAAGCTGGGCATTCCCGGTAACCGCATCCTGGGCGCCTATGTCTGGAACCGCAATGCCGAGCAGGTGGAGACCATACAGGCGCGCTTCGTCGCCCTGGCCACCGGGGGCGCCTCCAAGGTCTACCAGTACACCTCCAACCCGGACGTCAGCTCCGGCGATGGCATCGCCATGGCCTGGCGTGCCGGCTGCCGGGTGGCCAACATGGAGTTCAACCAATTCCATCCCACCACCTTGTTCCACCCGGATGACCGCAACTTCCTGCTCACCGAGGCGCTGCGGGGCGAGGGCGCCTACCTGCGCCGTCCGGATGGCAGCCGCTTCATGCCGGACTTCGACCCCAGGGCCGAGCTGGCGCCACGGGACGTGGTGGCCCGCGCCATCGACTACGAGATGAAGCGCCTGGGGGTGGACTGCATGTACCTGGACATCAGCCACAAGCCGGCCGACTTCATCCAGAAGCACTTCCCCACCATTTATGAGCGCTGCCTCAAGGTGGGGATCGACATCACCCGCCAGCCGATCCCAGTGGTACCCGCCGCCCACTTCACCTGCGGGGGGGTCATGATAGATCAGGCCGGTCAGACCGACGTGCCGGGCCTGTATGCCATTGGCGAGGTCTCCTACACGGGCCTGCACGGCGCCAACCGCCTGGCCTCCAACTCCCTGCTGGAGTGCGTGGTGTTCGCCCATTCCGCCGCCCAGGACATACTGGCACGTCTGCCGATGAGTGCCCCGCCACCACCGCTGCCGCGCTGGGACGAAAGCAAGGTAAGCAACTCGGACGAAGAGGTGGTGATCCAGCACAACTGGCACGAGCTGCGGCTGTTCATGTGGGACTATGTGGGCATAGTGCGCACCAACAAGCGGCTGGAGCGCGCCAAGCGCCGCATCGACCTGCTCAAGCAGGAGGTGCAGGAGTACTACTCCAACTTCCGCGTCTCCAATAACCTGCTGGAGCTGCGCAACCTGCTGCAGGTGGCGGAACTGATAGTCCGCTCCGCCATGCTGCGCAAGGAGTCCCGTGGCCTGCACTACAACCTGGACTACCCGGATCTGCTGTCCGATCCCAAGCCCAGCATACTGATCCCCGACAACTACTGATCCTGATCGCCGGCAGGGGTGCACAGCCCCCCGGCCCTGCGCAAAACGGCGCCCTGGGGCGTAATGCCAGTCAGTTAAGCCTGACTGGCATTGTTTTTACTAGGTTTTCTCGTCGCATACTTCTGTGGTTTGGCTTTGATGCACCTTGGGTAACTTCGTTCTCGGCGGGCGGGTAACTTGAACTGCTCTGCCTGTTTGTCCAACTCGGCGACACGCCCCGGAACCATGCCCGGTGACACAAACGGCAGGCAACTGAGCTCATGCAGCAGATACACCGATGCCATGTGAAAGCTCAACTGGCTGGCCGTATAGCCCTTTAAGCTCGCCGCCATCCTAACCATCTGATATCTCAGCAGGTTATAGGCCAACACCAAGCCCCATAGCTCCTGCCTCACCCCGTCGG
>JAJOIN010000051.1 GCA_021209335.1 Aeromonadaceae bacterium | reverse complement strand
CATCCCCGAGACGCGGGCTGTAGCCGCCGAACTGGTGGCCCGCATAGACCTGAGCCACCGGCTGCATGCCCGGCAGGGGCTGCCCCTGGCCGCAACAAGCGAGCCACTGCGCCTCGCTCACCTCCCCGAGCCCCAGCTCACCAAGCAGCGCACGGTTCAGATGCAGCAATCTGGGGCCATGCAGCGGCTGCGGGGCAACGGGCTCGCAAGCCCAAGGGAGTTCGGTGGCAAAAGTGTTGATCAACTTCATGGTGATGGAGGTTGTCCCTGCGTATGCTCGTGTCACTCTTTATACCGCCGTCGGCTCGTCGAGGCTAACAGGCGATCACGATTATTCATTTCAAGGAGAAGACGATGCCAAAGTGGGTCTATACCCTGCCCCTGCTGGCGCTTGCCTGGGGCCATCAGGCCAAGGCGGCCGACATAGACGCAGGCAAGGCCAAATCCGTGGTCTGTGCCGCCTGTCATGGCGCGGATGGCAAGGCGAGCGTCCCGACCTACCCCCACCTCGCGGGCCAGAACCAGGCCTATTTGCTCAAGCAGATGAAAGCGTTCAAGGAGGGTTCCCGTACCGAGCCGCTGATGGTTCCCTTCATGGCGATGCTGACCGAGGCGGACATGGAGAATCTGGCAGCCTATTACGCCAGCCTGAAATAATGCATGGCGCCGACCAACGGGCGCCTTTTCACTGTTTGTTGTGCCAGCCTATCGGCCTGGGCCTGCAGCGGTCGATGACAAGGTCTACCTGGGCCGACCCTACCGGCGGCAGTAGTCGATGATCAGGTCCATAAAGGCCTCACCGAAGCGCTCCAGCTTGCGGTGACCGACACCGTTGACCGCCAGCATTTCCTCCTCGGTCATCGGCATGAGCTGTGCCATCTCAACCAGGGTGGCGTCGTTGAACACCACGTAGGGCGGCACCTCTTCATCCTCGGCGATCTGCTTGCGCAGGGCGCGCAGCTCCTTGAACAGCCGTTTGTCGTAGTTGGCGTTGTCGAGCAGGCCGTTGCGCTTCTCCTTGCGGCTGGAGATGGGCTGCAGGCGGGGGACTGCCAGTTCCAGCTTCATCTCGCCGCGCAGCACGGGGCGGGCCGCCTCGGTGAGCTGCAGGGTCAGGTGGCGGGTGATGGACTGGGTGAGCAACCCCTGGTGAATGAGCTGACGCAACACCGACAGCCAGTGCTCGTGGCTGCGATCCCGGCCGATGCCGTAGGTGGAGAGCTTGTCGTGACCCTGTTCCTTGATGCGCTGGTTCTGGGCGCCGCGCAGCACCTCGATGACGTAGCCGGTGCCGAAGCGCTGGCCCAGGCGGTAGACGCAGGAGAGTGCCTTGCGGGCATCCTCGGTGGCGTCGAAGGTGCGGGGCGGATCCAGGCAGACGTCGCAGTTGCCGCAGGGCTCGCCCTGGCTCTCGCCGAAGTAGTTGAGCAACACCTGGCGGCGGCAGGTCTGGGCCTCGGCGAAGGCCGCCATCAGGTTGAGCTTGTACTGCTCCACCCGCAGCCGCTCCGGATCCACATAGTCGCCCGCCTCCAGCATGCGCCGCAGCCGCTCGGTATCCGCCGGGTCGTAGAGCAGCAGCGCCTCGGCGGGCAGACCATCCCGCCCGGCACGCCCGGTCTCCTGGTAGTAGGACTCGATGTTCTTGGGGGTGTCGTAGTGCACCACGAAGCGCACGTTGGGCTTGTCGATGCCCATGCCGAACGCCACCGTGGCCACCACCACCTCGATGTCGTCCTTGAGGAAGCCCTCCTGCACCCGGTTACGCTCCGCCACCGGCAGGCCGGCGTGGTAGCAGGCCGCCTTGTGGCCCCGGGTCACCAGCAGGCGTGCCACCTCCTCGGTACGGCTGCGGCTGGTGCAGTAGACGATGCCGCACTGGCCGCCCTGCTTGGCCAGGTAAGCCAGCAGCTGGTCGTTAGGCTTGTACTTGTCCAGCAGGCTGTAGCGGATGTTGGGCCGATCGAAGCTGGCCAGATGGACGAAGGGATCCGGCAGGCCCAGCCGCTGGAGTATGTCCTCCCGGGTGGCCGCGTCGGCGGTGGCGGTGAGGGCCACCAGCGGCACCTGGGGAAAGCGCTGCTTGAGGCAGCCCAGCTGGGCGTATTCGGGGCGAAAATCGTGTCCCCACTGGGAGATGCAGTGGGCCTCGTCGATGGCAAACAGCCCCAGCGGCAGCTCCGCCAGCCGTTCGAGAAAGTCCGGCAACAGCAGCCGCTCCGGTGCCACGTACAACAGCTTGAGATCGCCACGGCGCAGCTGGCCATAAATCTCCTGCGCCTCCTCCCGGCCCAGGGAGGAGTTGAGGCAGGCCGCCGCCACGCCGTTGGCCCTCAGGGTGTCCACCTGATCCTTCATCAGGGCGATGAGCGGCGACACCACCACCGTCAGACCGGGCCGCACCAGCGCCGGGATCTGATAGCACAGGGACTTGCCGCCGCCGGTGGGCATGATCACCAGGCCATCACGGCCGGCGATGAGCCGCTCCAGAATGGCCTCCTGCCCAGGACGGAATGCCTGGTAGCCGAACACCTCCCGCAACACCTGCAGCGCTGTCGGGCGCTGGGTGACGGGATGAGCGGGGACGGAAAAAGCGGGCGTGGCTGGCTGCATAGGGGCGCCATTGTAATGCAGGCAGACAGCACAATAAACCGACTTTGGCCATCCAGACTCACCCGCAAACCTGACAGGTCAATTGGCCAAAAGCGGCCTAATTGACTAAAATTTGACCTCAGTCAATCCCCCATCCGCCCGCCGGCCTGTCCCCACCCCATACTTGACTAGGGAGGTGAGCTGTATGAGCAAGTTGTCGACCATCCAGTGTTCGGATCTGATTGTGCGCATGCATTGCCTCTATCAGACGGCGCGCGAAGCAAGCCTGAAGCAGTGGCTGCAACGGGAGCTGGAAGGTTACGCCCAGATGGACGCCCTGCCCTGGTACCGGGTGCTAGAGTGCCGGCAACGGGGGCTCTTCATCCATACCTGCAGTGGCCGGCAACGGACCTGCCATATCCACGACGATAGCCTGGGGCAGCGGGATCTGAACGAGGTGAAGTTTCTGCTGCTGCGCGGGCCCGTCGCCGCCTACCTGGATTGCCATCCGCTGGAGCTGGAGCGCTGGCCGGACGAGCTGCTGGAGGCCTACCGCCGGCAGCTGATCCCGGATCACATCTGCCTGCACGCCTGGCGTGAACCGGTGGACTCGGTGAAGCAGAGACTGCTGCAGGGGGTGGATCACATGTGCAGGAATACCTGCCGGCCATGGCAAACGAGATGTGTGAATCCAATCGCTCCCTGCGGGCCATTCAGCACAGGCACTGGCAGATCTAGGGTTTCTCCCGTGTAGTTCAGCGGAGCGGCGGCTCCGCTTTTTGTCGCCGTTTTGCGCTACAATGCCCGGCGACCCCGCCCGGGGCCGTCTTCCTCAGGTATCCTTATGAACGCCCATCGCCAAGGCGTGCTCTACGCCGTTGCCGCCTTTCTCATCTGGGGCATCTGCCCCCTCTATTTCAAACTGCTGACCCAGGTGCCCGCCGGGGAAATCCTCACCCACCGCATCATCTGGTCCTGCGTACTGCTGCTGGGCCTGCTGCTGGCCAGCCGCCAGGTGCACCGCATCCGCACCGCCCTGCGCCAGCCCCGCCAGCTGCTCAACCTCACCGCCTCCGCCCTGCTGGTGGCCGGCAACTGGCTGCTGTTCATCTGGGCGGTGAACAACAACCACCTGCTGGAGGCCAGCCTGGGCTATTACATCAACCCCCTGTTCAATGTGCTGCTGGGCCTGGTGTTCCTCGGTGAACGGCTACGCCGCCTGCAATGGCTGGCGGTGGCACTGGCCAGCACAGGGGTGCTGATCCAGGTTGCCCTGCTGGGCCACCTGCCCTGGATCGCCCTGACCCTGGCCGGCAGCTTCGGCATCTATGGCCTGATCCGCAAGCAGATCCCGGTGGACGCCCAGACCGGCCTGTTCGTCGAGACCCTGCTGCTGTTGCCCCTGGCACTGATCTATTTGTTGGTCATCGCCGACAGCCCCACCAGCCACCTGGCGGCCAACCCCTGGCAGCTGAACGGCCTGCTGCTGGCCGCCGGCGTGGTGACGACCGTGCCCCTGCTGCTGTTCACCGCCGGCGCCCGCCTCATCCCCCTCTCACCCTGGGCTTCATCCAGTACCTGGGCCCCAGCCTGATGTTCCTGCTGGCCATCTTCTTGTATGGCGAACCCATCCAGGGCGCCAAGCTGCTGACCTTTGCCTGCATCTGGCTGGCCTTGGCCCTGTTCAGCCTGGAAGGCTGGCGGCGCAGCCGGCGCCAGCGGCTGGCGAGTCAAGCGGGCTAACGGTGGGGCGCGGCGGCGGTGACACCTGCTGGCCGCTGCGCCCACTGCGGCCGGCGGTGGCTGGCTGGTTGCTTTCTGGTTCTTTGTCGGTGAGACCGTTG
>JAJOIN010000040.1 GCA_021209335.1 Aeromonadaceae bacterium | reverse complement strand
AGAAGTCACGCGAACCAGCCTCATGCTGCTTGCGACAAAGTTCGTGCATCCTGGTGAGGTTGTTTCGACGGTTCGAGCGCTCAGCCTTGGCCAGCAGTGACTCCAACACGGCGTCAGGGTGAATATCTGTTGTTCTACTCATGATTAATCCCATTTCAAGTTAGACCCGAGCAGGAACGCGGCGTTGTGGCGGACTGTGGGCAGCTGCGTGGCCAGGTTAAGGTCCAGGTACTCGCTCAGCCGCTCGCCAGCATCCATCAGGCGGATGACTTCACGTTGGCCTAGCGCCGGGTTCGATGGGTTCATCTGCTGCGCCAGGTGGCGCATAAAGGCGTTACCGGCGAGCAGTTGTTCCTGTTCGCTTAGCAGCATGAACAACGGCGGTAACTTGTCGCGGTAGAGGACGGCATCGAGCAACTGGCTGCGTCGAAACACCGCCTTGCCCGGCTCCAGGTCTGGATAGAGCTCGACGCTCTCACAGACACCGGCCAGTTGCAGTAGCTCCGACTCGGTTTCCTCAAAAACGGCCTGCACATCGCATAACGTGCCAGCAGCCACCAGTTGCGTGCTGTCGCCAGTGTGCGCTTCGAGTGCAGCCTTGCAGCGCTCGATGAGCCGCCAACAAGCCACTAGGTCTTCCGCCAGGTCACTAAAACGCTTCATGGCGCTCTCCCACAACCGCTCGGCTTGCTTGTAAGCATCTAGCCGAGCAAATGACTGTCCTGCCGCTTCCGCATCGGCCTTGTCCTTTTTCAGGGTCTGAAGGTCACTATCTCTGGCGAGGCAGGCATTGCGTGCCTCGTCGAAGTGGTAGGCTAGCGTGTTGAAGTGGGCGGCCAGGGCCGGCAGGTGCTGCGGCGCAGTAATAAACCAACGACAGCGCACACAGTTGCGGCTGCCTCCCGGGGCAGAACCATACTTCGGTATAGACGGTGAACCGATGTTGGGCCCGCCGTTGTAGCACCCCCCCACCGCGCTGTTATCTTCAGTCTCGCTGGTGTTGCCACCGACCAGGCACAGGCCGTGGTGCATCGGCATCCAGCCCACAGGGTTACGCGCCGCCGGATGCTGCGGAATGGCGGCAGCCAAAGACGGTACGCTGTTGCAGATAGCCTGTTCGAGAAGAGCCCCGCGTTCCGTTTCGAGCAGGAAGTTCTGGATACTCTCTTCCTTGGCGGCTTCCAACCGTTCCGCCGCACTGAGCAATACGTCACGGATGTGCGTCGCGCCCGGCTTTGTGTAGTACAGTGTCATCAACAGGCGGCTGTGCCCGACCAGCTTTTGCAGGATAGGGAACGGCACCTGGCCTTCCAGCGCCAGCGCGGTGATAAGGGAGACGCGCAGACTGTGCAAGGGGAAGAGGGTTGTTCGTCTGCCGTTCTGTCCCTCTATTGGCGGAAGGAAGCGAATAGGCGTGCCGTTGCTATGACTCTCGCCCCGTTCAGAGAGCCGCCACTCCAGCGCTTCCAACAAGGCAAACCAGCTGGAGACCATAGTTGCATCCGAAACAGGGAAATAATGTTCCCCCTTGCGGGCCTCCGGCAACCGGAACAGGAAGCAGGCGTCCGGATAGCTGGCAAGCTGCACCTCACTTTTCGCCTTAATGTGACGCCCATCCAGCGCAGACCAGGGCGTGCGCCGCGAGACCGGGTTGTATTTTTCCTGCCAGTTGCGCAGCTTTTCCAGCCAGTAAAACACATCCTGATGTACTGGGCCGCTGGAGGACCACGGCAGGACATAGCCTTTCTCGGGGCCTGATTTGGCGATATCAGCGGTCTTGTTGGTGTTGATGTAAAGCACCGTCGAAACCGCCTCACCATCAGCCAGCGCGGTGCTACGACGAAACACGCCCTGTTGCAGAGGACGCCGCTCACTGCCTTGTGCGAGTCGGCTCGGGTTCAACGACCAGGCGCCGTCGGCGTAGCGCCAGGTATCTGCTTCGCCGGAATCGAGCATGCGAACCTGAAAGGTGCGCAGCGGCAGGATGAGCTTTACCAGCAACGCCACCCAGCGCACCGGACTCCACATTTCCAGGCGGCGCCCCCCTCTTGCCATCTCACGCTCACGCCACACACAGTCCGGGTCGTTCCGGTCAATCTGCGCTTCGGTTACCTCGAACCAGTCCGGTGCTCCGGCCCCCCGCCGGCCAATCTCCGCACCTAGCGCGCTCTGCGCCCACTGCCAGTCCCTGAAGTGTGGCCCCGCTGCCAGCATCTGGCGCAGCTCGTCGATGTAGCCGTAGGGCAGCGGCGAATGCACGCTCTCGTCGCGCTTGGGCAAGCCGCTAAGGGACATCTGGGGCACCGGGTTACAAAAGGCCGGTGAAATGACTAGCCGGCCGTCATCGCTCAGTGCGCTGAACTCCCGCAGCAGCACAAAGTGCAAGAAGGCGTGGATGTTGTTGTTGCTCTCAATGCCAGCCTTCGAATCCGGGCAGGCGGTTTGGTAAAAATTGGGTAGAACCGTGCTGCCCGCCAGCAGCACAGTCGGGTCAAGCGGCAGCCCCTGCTGGATGAGGTAGCGTTCGAAGAAGGTCGATAAAGCTTTCAGCTTTTCGCCCACATTTTTTGTCTCTCCTTTGAGCCACTCCACTGCCAGAACGCGCCAAGGTTCGAGCTGCGGATACTCCCGGGCGACCCAGCCCAGGGATGTGTCCGTACCGCGATGTACTCCTGGTTTTCTTGGCGCAGGGTGAGTGACAGCGCTGGCCGGGGTTGCTTTCTTCTTCTCAGGCATGGCAAATCCTTAGTCGTTCAATATGGTGTCGGGCAGCAACAGGCCTGGCGTAGCAGTTGTCCCAACCCGTCCGGCCGATAGTCGCTGCGAAGCCGCCTCCAGTGCAGCCAAGGCCTCTCGGCTATTCGCCTGTGTGTAGACTTCCTGGCTCTCCAGTGAGGCGTGGTGCATAAAGCGGCGGATAAGAGCCTTGTCGATGCCGGCGTTCATGAGTCGGCGACCGTAGGCGTGGCGATGACCATGGGGCGTTGTACCCAACGCCTTGCTCACCGTGAGGCCGATGCGCTCGCAGGCCGCCGCGTGGGCCTTGTTGTACTGAGTGAGCGTGTGCATTGCACCAACGGGTTCTCGGGCGAGGTTGATGAAGGCAAAGGGGTGGTCGCGCTCACTGCGTGCCACCTGTTCCAGATAGCGGTGCCACAGTTGTAGAAACCACTCGCCATACTGCGGCAGGAACCAGTACGCCTGCTTGTAATAAGCCCCATCGTGCATGCCACCTTTCCAGCCGGCATGCAGGCGGCCCATGATGTCTGTGCGAGGCGCCAGGCCAAACTGCTGGGAGAGGTACTCCGCCCGATTGCCCTTGCGGGGACGTCCTTGTGCGTCACGCCAATCTGCGGGCGCAGCACCATGGCTCGGGTGGTGGATGCGAACCAGGGCCTGAGCTGGATTGGCAGGGTCCGGCAACACATCCTGAATGTAGAGGTGGAATGGTTCCGACTCCCGGAACCCGGCACCATGCAGCAGCAAGGTGATGAGCATGCCACGATAATCCTGGCGTCCGCCTGCGCAGAACCCCTTAACCAGAAACTCCTCGAAGCGCTCTTCTGGAAAGGCAGGCGGCTCGCCTCGTTCAACCTTGGGCAGGCGCTGCCCTCTAATTCGATGTCCGGTCTGGGTTGGTGACGCATTGGCCGCCCAGGTATGCCCCAAGAACGCTTTACTACGCCGATACTGATAAGCGGCTTCATCGGTCTGCCGGTCGAAGGCTCCACCGGCGTAGCGCGGATTGACCTGCGCCGATGCGGGACGCATTTCGCCCAACCAGTCGAAGAAGTCTGAGAGGTGGGTGATGATGTGCGAGGCATCCTGTGGTGAACGCGGTGCCCAGCATAGTCCGCTTGGGTCGAGCCCTGTATCGCGATCGAAGGTGCCGGTGTAGAGCCGCTGAGCGAAGTTCTGGAACAGGCGGTAAGTGTCGCGCTCGGCAGGGTTGGTCTGGAGATACTCCAGAAACATCCGCACGGAGCGGCTCACCTTCGACATCCAAGTGAGGCTGCGGTCGTGGCTGCGATAGAGGCAGTAGTCAAGCAACGGCTCCAGCACCCCTGCTGGTGTCAGCAAAGCGGGGATCTCAGTGCAGGCGCCCGTAGCATCGGTATAGACGCCAGCCTTGACGGTTACGAACATTTCATCACCCTCTGCGTGGTTCAGTTTCCGCCAGCTTCAACAGCTTGCACCTTCTGCTCAAGCAACTCAACTTTCACGGACAGTCTGCTGCTGGACTCCACATACACTACAACCTTTATCTTATTGACCCTACATGAAATGTATAATCATGGAATAGCTTTACATGTCTTGAGGTAAAGAAAAGCCCCTGCAAGAGGGGCATTCATTAGGAATCACAACTTAAAGGCCTCTACGATGTATTCCTAGTTGGGGGGAATAAGCGAGGCCGGTCTTCGTTTATCGATTCAAACAGGCTGATCAGCTCTTGTCGTGTTCATTGGCGAATTCGATAAAGGCGGGCACAGAGGTGTTGACGAAGATGGAGAGCAGCGCCTTGACCATCTTCTCGTTCAGGCCACCGTTGGCGAACAAATCCGATTCCAGCGCCAGATCGCCGTCATCATCCAGATAGGCGCGGGAGAGGCGCTTCTCCTTGTTCCACATGTTGATGTCTTCGGCGGTTAGCTTGACCCCTTTGGCACCAAAATAGACCTGCAGATCGCCATCCTGATACAGATACAGGCTGAAGATGTGGCCATTTGCCTTGAACACCACCTTGTTGTCGCCCTTGGTGGTGACTGAGCTGTAGCCTTCGGCTTTGATGATGCGTTCCAGATCCGCCAGGGAGTAGCGCTCCACCAACCCCTGGCTGCTGCTCTGTTGTAGCACCTTGATGGCCTGGTCGATCTCTGCCTGGCTGGCAGCGTGAACACTGAGTACTGGTGCGGCCAGCCCCAGGAGCAGGCAAAGGGGCAGAAGTCTCTTTTTCATTGGTTATCCTCGCGTTGTTGTTATCGTCCTGTCATGTCGGAACAAGACATGAAGGCCCTAGGTTACCCTGTAAAAAACTGTTTAGCCGTGACAGAAACAAAAAAAGACGCCAGTCGGCGCCTTTTTATTCGGGTTTACCATCAAAGCAGTTGTGGCTTAATGGCGGCCACCCAGGTGGCCACCCGCTCGGCGGTCAGCTCGGGCTGGTTGTCCTGATCCAGCACCAGGCCGACGAAGTCATCGCCGTCCAGGGCGTTGGAGCTGTTGAACTCATAGCCGCTGCTGGGCCAGCTGCCCACCACTGTGGCACCGGCGTCACTGACGATATCAAACAGTTCGCCCAGGGCATCCACGAAGGCGTCCGGATAGCCTTGTTGATCTCCCAGGCCAAACAGGGCCACCGTCTTGCCGGACAGATCGGCCGCTTCCAGCTCCGGGACAAATTCGGCCCAGGACTCGGCCTGGCATTCGCAATCCAGACCGGGCAGTTGGCCATCACCCAGGGTCGGGGTGCCCAGGATCAGGGCGTCGTACTCAAGCAAGTCCTGAATGCTCGCCTTGTTGATGTTGACCGGGGCGGCCACGGCATCGCTGCCAAAGGCCTCATGAATCAGCTTGGCGACCTTGCGGGTTTTACCGGTATCACTTCCAAAAAAGATGCCTACTTTGGCCATGGTGCCTCTCCTTGCAAATAACGGATTTTGCTTTAGGGATGCAGAATGGGTGCCGACCCGACATTGGTTTTCATGTGTATGAAATATAAGAAGTTATTTTGTATTACTGACGCAGTGGCTTGTGGGCTTGTCGACAATTGGCCCGGATTTGTCGCATCCGGCGGGGAGCCGACGGGGCGAAACTGGTACCGGTGGCCGTAAAAACGCTTGCTCAATCCTTTTCCTGGCGCGGTAAAACGCTTGACCGGTCGGTTGAGTTTTCCGACCATTAGCCGGCTTGTGCCCGTTTGCGGGGTGCGGCTACGGAATCAATAACGATAGACAACGATAAAAGGGTATCAATGTGAAGACACTGTTCAAGATGGCCGCTGTGGCCTCCTTTACGCTGGCCGCACTCTCGGTGCAGGCCGCCTCCGCTGGCCCGGCTGTGGTCTACGACTCCGCCGGCAAGTTCGACAAGTCCTTCAACGAAGCCGTGTTCCGCACCGGTGTGGAGGTCTACAACAAGGATAAGGGTGTTACCGTCAAGGAATTCGAGCCGCAAAACGAGGCTCAGCGTGAACAGGGTCTGCGCCGCCTGGCCAGCCGTGGCTACGGTCCTATCGTGGCGGTAGGTTTCAACTTCGCCTCTGCGGTGGAGAAGGTGGCCGCTGAGTTCCCCGATAGCCAGTTCACCATCATCGACATGGTGGTGGACAAGCCCAACGTCCAGTCCATCGTGTTCAAGGAACATGAAGGCTCCTTCCTGGTGGGGGCGCTGGCGGCACTGAAGTCCCAGTCCGGCAAGGTGGGTTTCGTGGGTGGCATGGACATACCGCTGATCCGCAAGTTCGAGTGTGGCTACGAGCAAGGCGCCAAGTACATCAATCCCAAGATTGAGGTGCTGCAGAACATGACCGGCTCCACGCCGGCCGCGTTTGCCGATCCGGCCAAGGGCGCCGAGCTGGCCAAGTCCCAGTTCTCTGCCGGGGTCGATGTGGTCTATGCCGCCGCCGGCGGCACCGGGATCGGCGTCTATCAGGCGGCCAAGGACGAGGGCAAGCTGGCCATCGGGGTGGACTCCAACCAGAACTACCTGCAGCCGGGCACCATGCTCACCTCCATGGTCAAGGGCGTGGGTCCTGCTGCCTACAAGACCTGGGATGATGCGGCCAAGGGGAGCTGGAAGCCGGGCATCCAGGTGATGGGGCTGGCTGACGGGGGCGTGGATTGGGCGCTGGATCAATACAACCAGACGCTGATCAGCGAGGAGATGAAGGCCAAGGTCGATGCCATCAAGGCGGACATCATTGCCGGAAAGATCCAGGTCCACGATTACATGTCTGACAACAGCTGCCACTACTAAGCTGAGTTTGACCGCCGCCTAACTGGCGCAACACATCCAGTATGAGGTCAGCCCGCCGCAAGGTGGGTTGGCCGTTTTGTGTTGGTCGCTTGGGTAATGGCATCCCCCTTCTTTGACTGTTAGGAAAATCATCGTGGAGCAAGTTGACGCTTACGCCATCGAGTTGCAGGGGATCGACAAGCGCTTCGGCGAAGTCCATGCCAATCGGCATATCGATCTGCAGGTTCGTCAGGGCAGCATACACGGCATCGTCGGCGAAAACGGCGCCGGCAAGTCCACCCTGATGAGCATCATCTATGGCTTCTACCATGCCGATGCCGGCCAGATGCGGGTATTCGGCCAGCCCTTCGCCCCGCATAACTCCCAGGCGGCCATCGCCGCCGGCATCGGCATGGTGCACCAGCACTTCATGCTGGTGAACAACTTCACCGTGCTGGAAAACGTGGTGCTGGGGGCCGAGGGCCACTGGTCCATGGGGGTGAGCCTGGGGCGCGCCCGTCAGGCGCTGGAGCGCCTGGCACGGGATTACGGGCTTGAGGTGCCGCTGGATGCCAAGATTGAGGATCTGCCGGTGGGGCTGCAGCAGCGGGTGGAGATCCTGAAGGCCCTGTATCGCGGCGCCCGCATCCTGATCCTGGATGAACCCACCGGGGTATTGACGCCCCAGGAAGCGGATCACCTGTTTGCCATCCTGGGCAAACTCAAGGAGCAGGGCACCACCGTCATTCTCATCACCCACAAGCTGCGGGAGATCCTGGCCATCACGGAACGGGTCTCCGTCATGCGCCGTGGCCAGATGGTGGCCCATGTGGCCACCTGCGACACCGACAAGGAGCAGCTGGCAGAGCTGATGGTGGGCCGCAAGGTGCGTCTCAAGGTGGACAAGGCCGAGGCCAATCCGGGGGCGCCCCTGCTGCAGGTGCAGGGGCTTGGCTATCGCGATGCGGCCGGGGTGGCGCGGGTCAAGTCGGTGAGCTTCCAGGTGCGCGCCGGCGAGGTGGTGGGCATCGCGGGTGTGTCCGGCAATGGCCAATCCGAACTGCTCAGCCTGCTGGGCGGCATACTGGCCCCCTCAGAGGGACAGTTCCAGATCGGCGCCCACAGGGTGAGTGCCGAGGCGCCCGCCGATCCACGCCAGGTGCGGCATTACGGCCTGGGCCATGTGCCGGAAGACAGGCACAAGATGGGCCTCATCAACCGCTTTGAGGCTCAGGAGGCCTTCATCCTCGGTTATCACCAGCTGCCGGCCTACAACCAGGGGCTGCTGCAGGACAAGGCGGCCATCCTGGCCGACTGTCAGGCCAAGATGGACAAGTGGGACGTGCGCCCGCCGCTGCCCAAGGCCAAGACCGCCAACTTCTCCGGCGGCAACCAGCAGAAGCTGGTGATTGCCCGGGAGGTGGAACAGAACCCGGATGTGCTGCTCATCGGTCAGCCGACCCGCGGCGTGGATATCGGTGCCATCGAATACATTCACCAGCAGGTGGTGGCCATGCGCGACAAGGGCAAGGCGGTGCTGCTGGTGTCGGTGGAGCTCGAAGAGATCTTGGCCCTGGCGGATCGCATCCTGGTGATGGTGGATGGTGCCATCGTCGGTGAAGTGGCCGCCCGGGAGGCCGATGAACGAACCCTGGGCCTGATGATGGCCAATATCATGCCCGAGCATCTGCAAGGGACCGGGCAGGAGAGTCAAGCATGAGTCAACAACGTATTCCCGCCTGGCTGACGGTGGGGGTGGTGCCGGCGATCAACATTCTGATGGCCTTTGCGGTGTCCGCCCTGCTGTTTGTCTACATCGACATCAACCCGCTGGAGGCGGCCCAGGTGATGTGGCAGGGGGCCTTTACCCATGCCGAAGGGCTGGGCTTCACCCTCTACTATGCCACCGGCTTCATCTTCACCGGACTCGCCGTCTCACTGGCCTTTCACGCCGGCCTGTTCAACATCGGCGGCGAGGGCCAGGCCTACATCGGCGGTCTGGGGCTCGGCCTCGTCTGCCTCTGGTTGGGGGATCTATTGCCGTTTTGGGCCTTGTTGCCGTTAGGCGTGCTGGTCAGCGGCCTGTTCGGTGCGGCCTGGGCCTATGTGCCGGCTTACCTGCAGGCCAAGCGGGGCAGCCACATCGTCATCACCACCATCATGTTCAACTTCATCGCCTCGGCCTTGATGGCCTACCTGCTGGTGAATGTGTTGAAGCCCGAAGGCACCATGGCCACCGAGAGCCGGATCTTCGCCGAAGCGGCCTGGCTGCCCAAGATCCACGAGCTGCTGGGTTACCTGGGGGTGCAGGTGGCGGCCAGCCCCCTCAACATCAGCCTGTTCTGGGCGCTGATCTGCTGCCTGCTGTTCTGGCTGTTTGTCTGGCATACCCGTTGGGGTTACGAGCTGAGATCCGTGGGGGCCAACCTGTCGGCCGCCGCCTATGCCGGCATTCCCTATCCCAAGGTGGTGATCTCCACCATGCTGCTGTCGGGCATGCTGGCGGGCTTCTTCGCCCTCAACGTGCTGCAGGGTGAGCTGCACCAGATCAAGCTCAACTTTGTCGAAGGCTTCGGCTTCACCGGCATCGCCGTGGCCCTGATGGGGCGCAACCATCCCATCGGCGTCATCCTGGCCAGCGTGCTGTTCGGCTTCCTCTATCAGGGGGGGGCGGAGCTGAGCTTCGAGTACGGTATCGACCGCAATATCGTGGTGGTACTGCAGGGCCTCGTGATCCTGTTCTGTGGTGCCCTGGAACACCTGTTCCGGCCACGGCTGGAGTCTGTCTATCTGCGGCTGACCCGTAAGGAGGCCAACTGATGTACGAGAACATCATTTTGCTGCTGGATGCCACCATCCGCACCTCCACGCCGCTCATCTTTGCCGCCTTGGCGGGCCTGTTCAGCGAACGGGCCGGGGTGGTGAACATCGCCCTGGAGGGCAAGCTGCTGGCCGCGGCTTTTGCCAGTGCCGCCGTGGCGGCCGTCACCGGTTCGGCCTGGCTTGGCTTGTTGGCCGGGGTGGGTGTCGCCGTGCTGTTTGCGCTGTTGCACGGCTTTGCCACCATCACCCACAAGGGGGATCAGGTGGTCAGCGGCATGGCCATCAATGTGCTGGCGGCCGGTCTGACCGTGACCCTGGGTCGCCACTGGTTTCAGCAGGGCGGTCAGACACCGGCGCTGTCCGGTGATGCCCGCTTTGCCCCCATCACCTTTCCTTTTGAGCATGCTCTGCGGGATGTGCCCCTGGTGGGCGATCTCTACTCCGAGCTCTTGAGCGGTCACTCCCTGCTGGAATACCTGGCGCTGGCCGCCGTGCCGCTGGCCTGGTGGGTGCTGTTCCGTACCCGCTTCGGCCTGCGGCTGCGGGCGGTGGGGGAGTCCCCGGCGGCGGTGGATACCGCCGGCATCTCGGTGGTGTGGCTGCGCTATCGGGCGCTGATCCTCTGCGGTGTGCTGGCCGGCTTGGGGGGCACCTACCTGTCGGTGGCCCAGACGGCCCAGTTCATCCCCAACATGAGCGCCGGTAAGGGCTACATGGCGCTGGCCGCGTTGGTATTTGGCAAGTGGCGTCCCTGGACGGCCCTGTGGGCCTGCGTGCTGTTCGGCTTCCTGGATGCCGCCGCCATTCGTCTGCAGGGGCTCGAGGTGTGGGGCTTCGCCATTCCGGTGCAGCTCATCGAGTCCTTACCCTATCTGTTGACCGTGTTTTTGCTGGCCGGCTTCATCGGCAAGGCCATTGCGCCAAAGGCATTGGGCACGGCCTACGTCAAGGAGCGGGAATAGCCCTGTCAGAGCTGACGGTGGGCGGCCTGGCCCGGCTGGCTTATGCTGGACGGGCTTGCAACTCCTTCCTTATGGCGGCTTCGGCCGCCTTTTTTTATTTGCGTCACCGCAAAAAAACAGTGCCGAGTGCGCACCGCCTGCAAGGCTTTGATACAACAAAGATTGTTAATTCTTGTAAGGGTGGCCCATGGCTGGGGTGACGAGGCAGATGGATCGCTGGCTGCAGGAGCATTATCAACTGGGTAGCCAGACCAGGGCACTGGAGCACTCCTTTGACAAGCTGCGGCAGTGGTTCAATGCCGATCTTTCCACCGTGGAGCTGACCCAGAGGGCATCACCGGCGCAATCACAGATCTGGACCCGCAGTTATAGCCAGGGGGATCTGGACTTCTATTTTCAGCATATGCAGGACGATGTCTTGCTGAACACCTATCTGGCCCGTGACCTGGTCGGGGAGGCGGTGATCGCCGATCGCCTGTTGCCGTTTGAACGGATAGACAACCCCGTGTTTCGCGACTGCCTGGTGCCCTATTTCAAGACGCGTTACGCCTTGTGTGTGCTGGCCCCGGTGAGCCAGGGGCAGGATCTGGTGATCACCCTGCACCGTCATTATGGTCATGCCCCGTTTAGCGAGCACGAGCGCCTGCTGTTGCAGCGTGTCACCGACCGTCTGCAGGGCTGGGTACTCTTCTATCAGCAGTTGGCACGACAGGCGCAACAACAAGCGCAGCTGACCGCCCTGCTGGATCACGAAACCGGGCCCAGGGGGCTGGTGGATGGCGGTGGTCGTCTGCTGTTTGCCAATGCGGCCTTGCGCCAGCGTCTGCCCCTGGCGGAGGTGCGGCTGTATGGCGAGCGACTCATTCTGCCCGGGGCGCTGCATGGCCAGTGGCTAACCTGTCTGGCAAGAGGAGAGGGGGGGGAGTTGGTGTTGCGCCGAGGGCAGCTGGAACCCTGCCTGTTTGTCTGGCAACCCCTGTCTGGCCCGCCGGGCGGCTTTGTCGTGCGCCTGCTGGAGCCGCACTGGGAGCAGACTCGGCAAACGGATCATGTGGCGCTGCTCTATGGTCTCTCGCCGATGGAGCAGGAGGTTTTGATGTTGCTCTCCCGCGGGCTCACCGGCCCCGAGGTAGCCAGGTTGCGCGGCGTCAGCAAAGAAACCCTGCGTAGCCAGCTCAAATCCTTGCTGCACAAAACCCGTTGTGGCAACCAGAACGAGTTGCTGAACCTGCTGTTCAATCTCTCTGTCTAGGCGTTGCCAAGTCAGTCGTGACACCCCAGGCGCCTGAGGATAATGGCCGCCGGGCAGAAGCCGCTAAAGGCGCTTTGGATCAGATTTAGCCCGACAAACACCGTCAGCCAGACAAAGGCTGGATGCACCCACCAGGTCAACACCACGGACAGCAGCACCATGCTGCCGGCCACCACCCGCACACCATTATCTACCGTCATGAGCTTGCCCCTCATTAATTAGATATTGCTAATTTAGACTAAAAACATAAAATGGGCCAATCAGATTTTATATCAACCTGGGGATTGTCCTATTTTGGCTCCCCAACCAAGAGGCTTGAGCACATCATGACCATAGTGAATTTTACCCCCTGGACGGCGGTGCTGGGGGGGAGCCTGCTGGGCTTTTCTGCCCTGGTGCTGCTGCTAGTCTCCGGTCGTATCGCCGGCATCAGCGGCATCCTGGCCGGATTCCTCGGCCCCAAGGCGGGGGACTGGTTGTGGCGGGCGCTGTTTATTGCCGGTCTGATGGTGGGCGCTGCGCTGGCCTTCGGCTTGGGCTGGGCGAAGGTGCCCAGTCTAACGGCACCCACCCCTGTGCTGCTGCTGGCGGGCTTGCTGGTGGGCATGGGCGCCAAGCTGGGCAATGGCTGCACCAGCGGCCACGGCATCTGTGGCATGGGGCGGCTCTCCCGTCGCTCCATCGCCGCCACCCTGACCTTCATGGCCACGGGTTTCATCACCGTCTTCGTTTTGCGTCATCTGTTGTGAGGATCACCGTCATGCGTTGGATTGCTTTGTTGTGCGGCAGCCTGTTTGGTCTGGGGCTGGCCCTCTCCGGCATGTTGGACCCGGCCAAGGTCCAGGGCTTTTTGGATATCAGTGGCCAATGGGATCCCAGCCTGGCCCTGGTGATGGGCTCGGCCCTGGCAGTCTTCATGCCGGGCTATTTGGGGTGGGTGAAGCCCCGTCGTCAGAGCCTGGACGGTTCGGCCTTTCACCTGAGTACCAAGCAACAGCTGGAGCCCAGCTTGCTGCTGGGGGCGGGTTTGTTTGGCATCGGCTGGGGACTGGTGGGGGTCTGCCCCGGCCCGGCGGTGGCCATGTTGGTGACAGGACAGGCGAGTGTATTTTGGTTTGTCGCGGCCCTGCTGCTTGGCATCAAGCTGGTGTGTCTCTGGCAGGACTGGCAGCAGCGTCAGGGCTTGGCCCAGGGCAGCTGAATCCTCCCCGGCGCTACAGCTCGAAAAGACCAGCGAAATGAAGGCGCCCAGGGCGCCTTCAGGTTTTTGTGCTGTCGGGAACCACAGCGGAGTAGTGTGGCGCCTGAACAGACGCATAAAAAAGCCGCTCTGCCTTGTGGCTTGAGCGGCTGCTGATTTAGCCGGGCGTGGCCCGGCTGGGTTACTTACGTTGCTCCAGCGGCAGCACGGTGCGGGTGGGCGTGCCCATGTACAGCTGGCGGGGGCGACCGATGCGGCTGGCCGGATCGGCCTGCATCTCCAGCCAGTGGGTGATCCAGCCGATGGTCCGCGCCAGGGCGAAGATCACGGTGAACATGGAGGTGGGGATGCCGATGGCCTTGAGGATGATGCCGGAGTAGAAGTCCACGTTGGGATAGAGCTTCTTGTCCACAAAGTAAGGGTCGGAGAGAGCGATGCGCTCCAGCTCCATGGCCACTTCCAGCAGCGGATCCTTGATGTCCAGCTCCTGCAGCACCTGGTGACAGGTGTTGCGCATGACGGTGGCTCTGGGGTCGTAGTTCTTGTAGACCCGGTGACCAAAGCCCATCAAACGGAAGGGATCATCCTTGTCTTTGGCGCGGGCCACGTAATGGGGGATGCGCTCCACCGAGCCGATCTCCTCCAGCATCTTCAGGCAGGCCTCGTTGGCGCCGCCGTGCGCCGGGCCCCACAAGGAGGCGATACCAGCGGCGATACAGGCGAAGGGGTTGGCGCCGGAGGAGCCGGCCAGGCGCACGCTGGAGGTGGAGGCATTCTGCTCGTGGTCGGCGTGCAGGATAAAGATGCGATCCATGGCCTTCTCCACCACGGGGTTCACCTTGTACTCCTCACAGGGGATGGCAAACATCATGTGCAGGAAGTTGCCGGCGTAGCTCAAGTCGTTGCGCGGGTAGATGAACGGCTGGCCGATGGAGTACTTGTACGACATGGCCGCCAGGGTGGGCATCTTGGAGATCAGCCGATAGGCGGCGATTTCCCGATGGCGTGGGTCGTTGATGTCCAAAGAGTCGTGGTAGAAGGCTGACAGGGCCCCGGCCACCCCGCACATCACCGCCATGGGGTGGGAGTCGCGGCGGAAGGCGCGGAACAGGGAGGTGATCTGTTCGTGCACCATGGTGTGACGGGTTACCCGCTTGCGGAAGGCATCATACTGTTCCTGATTGGGCAGATCCCCCGTCAGCAGCAGATAACAGACTTGCAGGTAGTTGGCGTTCTGCGCCAGCTCGTCGATGGGATAGCCGCGATGCAGCAGTATGCCGGCATCGCCATCGATGAAGGTAATTTTCGACTCACAGGAGGCAGTGGAAAGAAAACCCGGGTCGTAGGTGAAGTAGCCGTGAGCGCCTAACGCTCGCACGTCGATGACCTCGTGTCCAAGAGTACCGGACAGTATGGGCAACTCAATGGGCTCCTGGCCTGGGATGTGCAGGGTGGCTATCTTATCAGCCATGGCAAGTCTCCTTTGCTCAATAATTGGTCGTGTCCGCTTCGCTCTTGCTGGTTGGGGGAGCCAACCGGGGTCGGAGCGCGGCCAAATCTCTGACTATTTCAGCGGTTGGCACCTAGCTTGTCAATTTAACCCCGGGATCAAGCTGCCGAGTGGCTCACAGACTGAGATCTTGATTGAATAATTGATGTATTTGGAATGTTATGGGTTTGTAATGGGGATCTCCTGCTGCATATACTGCTAGCCAGGTTAGATAGTCCGCTGATTTCCATTAAAATTTTCGACTGGGTCACAATAATAGGCCAATCATGGCGGTTATCGACCTTTTCATCGGAGCTGCGGACTGCAAAGCCTGGGTTTGTCGTGAAGGGCGAGCCGGCCGTCTCCGTCGGCGGCGCCTGACACGGGGTGATGGCCTATTGATCCTCGGATGCCTATCGCGCAAGATCCGTTCTCCTTTGGCATCCGTAAGCGTGGGTTGATCACTCCTTTTGATGCTTTCTCGGGGCCGGCGGGCCGGCTTACGATAAAGTGGCAGGGCAGTATGAACCATAAGGCATCATCATGCATGAACGCGTCCTGAAAGACTGGTTGGATTCCACCCCCCTGGCCGGCGCCAATGCCAGCTACCTCGAGCAGCTTTACGAAACCTACCTCCAGAACCCGGCCGCCGTGGCGTCGTGTTGGCGAGACTTTTTTGCCGAGTTGCCGGCGCCTGAGCATCCCGAAGAGCCCCATGCGCCGATCAAGGAGCGATTTCGCCAGTTGGCCCTGGCCGGTCCTGCTCGCGGGGCAAGCCTGGAGGTGACCACGGATGCTCGCCAGATCCAGGTGCTGCAACTCATCAATTCCTACCGGGTGGCCGGCCACGAGTTGGCGGATTTGGATCCCCTTGGACTGTGGCAGCGCAGCCCAGGTCCCGAATTGGGGCTGAATTATTATCAGCTCACCGAGGCGGATCTGGACTGCACCTTCCATGTCGGCACCTATTTGGGCTGTCCGCAGCAGGTACCGCTGCGGCAGTTGCTCACCTCGTTGCAACGCACCTACTGCGGCTCCATCGGTGCCGAGTATATGCACATGACCTCCCTGGAGGAGAAACGCTGGATCCAGCAGCGTCTGGAGCCTACCGAGGGGCAGATGGCGCTCTCAGATGATTGCCGTCGGCAGATCCTGGATGACTTGACTGGCGCTGAAGGGCTGGAGCGTTTCCTGGGGGCCAAGTTCCCCGGTGCCAAGCGCTTCTCTTTGGAAGGCGGTGACATGCTGATCCCCATGGTCAAGGAGCTGATCCGTCACGCCGGTGAAGAGGGCTGCAAGGAGGTGGTGATCGGCATGGCCCACCGCGGTCGCCTCAACATGCTGATCAACGTGTTGGGCAAGCAGTCCCAGGAGCTGTTTGACGAGTTTGCCGGCAAGCACGGCGAGTCCTGGGGCACCGGGGATGTGAAGTATCACCAAGGCTTCTCCGCCGACTTCGCCACGCCCGGTGGTAACGTGCACCTGGCACTGGCCTTCAACCCCTCGCATCTGGAGATCGTCAATCCGGTGGTCATCGGCTCGGTGCGGGCGCGGATGGATAGATTGGGGGACAAGAGCGGCAAGTTGGTGCTGCCCATCACCATTCACGGTGATTCGGCCATCGCAGGGCAAGGGGTGGTGGCCGAAAGCCTCAACATGTCCCAGACCCGCGCCTTTGGTGTGGGCGGAGCGGTGCGCATCGTCATCAATAACCAGATAGGCTTTACCACCTCCAACCCCAAGGATACCCGCTCCAGCGCCTACTGCACCGATGTGGCCAAGATGGTTCAGGCGCCTATCTTTCACGTGAACGGGGACGATCCCGAGGCCGTGATACGGGTGACCCGGCTGGCGCTGGACTTTCGCAATACCTTCCATCGGGATGTGTTCATCGACCTGGTCTGCTATCGGCGCAATGGCCACAACGAGGCGGACGAGCCGACCGCTACCCAGCCCATCATGTATCAGAAGATCAAGGTGCACCCCACCACGCGCCAACGCTATGGCGAGCGTCTGGTAGCCCGCGGTCTGTTAGGCGAGGATGAACCGGAACAGATGGTACGGGCCTACCGGGAGGCGCTGGAAAAGGGCGCCTGCGTGGTCAAGGAGTGGCAGCCCATGTCCCAGCAGTACCAGATGAACTGGACGCCGTTTCTGGGGCATGACTGGGACATTCACTACGACGCCACCTATCCCCTTGAGGCCCTGCGGCAGTTGGGGGAGCGGTTGACCCAATATCCCGCCCACTTTCCGCTGCAGCGGCAGGTGAGCAAGATCTACGATGACCGCCTGGCCATGAGTCGGGGCGAGCGTCCGCTGGACTGGGGCTTTGCCGAGACTCTGGCCTACGCCACCCTGGTGAAGCAAGGCTTCCGGGTGCGCCTGACCGGCCAGGATTCAGGGCGGGGCACCTTCTTTCACCGGCATGCCGTGCTGCACAACCAGGACGACGCCAGTCTCTACATCCCCTTGCGGCATGTGGATGACGAGCAGGCGCCCTTTGAGGTGTATGATTCGGTGCTCTCCGAGGAAGCCGTGTTGGCGTTCGAGTACGGCTATGCCACCGCCGCGCCGGCGGGGCTGACCATCTGGGAGGCCCAGTTCGGGGATTTTGCCAACGGCGCCCAGGTGGTCATCGATCAGTTTGTCTCCTCCGGCGAGCAGAAATGGGGGCGCTTGTGCGGCCTGACCCTGTTCCTGCCCCACGGTTACGAGGGGCAGGGACCTGAGCACTCCTCCGCCCGGCCCGAACGCTATCTGCAGCTGTGCGCCCAGCACAACATGCAGATCTGCATGCCCACCACCCCGGCCCAGGTCTACCACATGCTGCGCCGGCAGATGATACGGCCCATGCGGCGGCCGCTGATTGTGTTTACGCCCAAGTCGTTGCTGCGTCACCCGCAGGCGATCTCCAGCCTGGATGAACTGGCCAATGGCCGTTTCCAGAATGTGATCGGTGAGCAGGAGGCACTGGATCCGGCTCAGGTGCGCCGTGTCGTGCTGTGCTCCGGCAAGGTCTACTACGATTTGCTGGAGGCGCGACGCAAGGCCGAGCAAAAACAGGTGGCGCTGATTCGGATCGAGCAGCTCTATCCCTTCCCGCATGCGGAACTGGCGGAGGTGCTCAAGGAGTATCAGCAGGTGCGCGACTTCGTCTGGTGCCAGGAGGAGCCGCAAAACCAGGGCGCCTGGTATTGCAGCCAGCACCACTTCTGGGAGGCCATCCCCAGCGGCGCCAGGCTGCGCTATGTGGGGCGGCCCGCCTCGGCCTCCCCGGCGGTAGGCTATATCTCCTTGCACATGAAGCAGCAAAAGGCGTTGGTGGAAGACGCCTTGACCCTCGAATGATGGAACAAAGGACAAGATGATGACTGTAGAGATCAAGGTGCCTGACTTACCCGAATCCGTTGCGGATGCCACCGTCGGTGATTGGCACAAGGCGGTGGGCGAGACCATCAAGGCCGGTGAGCTGCTGGTGGATATCGAGACCGACAAGATAGTGCTGGAGGTGCCGGCCCCGGAAGATGGCGTGGTGGCCGAGATACTGGTCGAGCGCGGTGCCACCGTCCAGGCCAAAGCGCTGCTTGGCCGACTGACCCCCTTGCCACGGGCCGGCGAGCTGACGCCACATGTGGCGGCGCCCCTGGCCGAAACCATTCACGATAAGTCGGACGTGCTGACGCCGTCGGTGCGTCGCCTGCTGGCCGAGGAGGGGGTCAGTGCCGAGGGTATTTTGGGCACAGGGCCGGGCGGGCGACTCACCCGTGAGGATATTCAGCATCACCTGGCGGGACAGCCTGAGACGATGTCAGCACCTGTGGCCGCATCGGGTGAGGTGCCGACAATGCCGCCGGCCACGGGGCTGCGCGAAGAGCGGCGGGTGCCCATGACCCGGTTGCGCAAGCGGATTGCCGAGCGCCTGCTGGAGGCCAAAAACGCCACCGCCATGCTCACCACCTTCAACGAGGTGAACATGCAGCCCATCATGGCCCTGCGCAAACAGTATCAGGACAGATTCGAGAAGCGCCACGGCATCAAGCTCGGCTTCATGTCCTTCTTCGTCAAGGCGGTCACCGAGGCGCTCAAGCGCTATCCCGAGGTCAATGCCAGCCTGGATGGTGATGACATCGTCTACCACAACTACTTCGACATCAGCATCGCCGTCTCCACCGAGCGGGGGCTGGTGACCCCTGTGCTGCGGGATTGCGATCAACTGAGCCTGGCGGAAATCGAGAAGGCCATCAAGGCATTGGCGGACAAGGCGCGAGATGGTAAGTTGACGCTCGATGATCTCAACGGCGGCAACTTCACCATCACCAACGGTGGTGTCTTCGGCTCACTGATGTCTACCCCCATCATCAATCCTCCTCAGAGTGCCATTCTGGGCATGCACAAGATCCAGGATCGTCCCATGGCGGTGGACGGGCAGGTGGTGATACTGCCCATGATGTATCTGGCCGTTTCCTATGACCACAGACTGATCGATGGTCGGGAATCGGTGGGTTTTCTGGTGACCATCAAGGAATTTCTCGAAGATCCTGCTCGCCTGCTGCTGGACATCTGAATTTAGCCGCCGCCCCGTTCCCGGGGCGGCAACACAACATGGATAGAGTGTCATGAATCTGCATGAATATCAGGCAAAACAACTGTTTGCCGAATACGGATTGCCCATCCCACCGGGTGTCGCCTGTAGTACCCCCCAAGAAGCCGTCGAAGCTGCCTCCAGTCTGGGCGGGGAGAAATGGGTTATCAAATGTCAGGTCCATGCCGGCGGTCGCGGCAAGGCCGGTGGCGTCAAGGTGGTTAGCAGCAAGGACGAGATCCGTGCCTTTGCCGAGCAGTGGCTGGGCAAGCAGCTGGTGACCTATCAGACCGACGCCCAGGGTCAGCCGGTCAACAAGCTGTTGCTGGAAGCCTGCTCGCCCATCGCCAAGGAGCTGTATCTGGGTGCCGTGGTGGATCGCAGCACTCGCCGGGTGGTGTTCATGGCCTCCACCGAGGGGGGCATGGAGATCGAGAAGGTCGCCCATGAGACGCCGGAGCTGATCCACAAGGCGGTGCTGGATCCCTTGACCGGACCCCAGGCCTATCAGGCACGGGAGTTGGGTTTCAAGCTGGGGCTCAATGGTGAGCAAATCAAGCAGTTCACCAAGATCTTCACCGGTCTGGGGCAGATGTTCGTGGATTACGACCTATCGCTGCTGGAGATCAACCCGCTGGTCATCACAGGGGACGGCAAGCTCTTGTGCCTGGATGGCAAGATCAACATCGACGCCAACGCCCTGTTCCGCCAGCCCAAGCTGCGGGATCTGCAGGACATGAGTCAGGAAGATGCCCGGGAGGCGCACGCCGCCCAGTGGGAGCTGAACTATGTGGCGCTGGATGGCAACATCGGCTGCATGGTCAACGGTGCCGGTCTGGCCATGGGCACCATGGACATCATCAAGCTGCACGGCGGTGAGCCGGCCAACTTCCTGGATGTGGGGGGCGGTGCCACCAAGGAGCGGGTCACCGAAGCCTTCAAGATCATACTGTCGGATGACAAGGTCAAGGCGGTGCTGGTGAACATCTTCGGCGGCATAGTGCGCTGTGATCTCATCGCCGAGGGGGTGATTGGCGCCGTGTCCGAGGTGGGCGTCAAGGTACCCGTGGTGGTGCGTCTGGAGGGTAACAATGCCGAACTGGGCCGGGAGCGGCTGGCCGCCAGCGGTCTCAACATCATCGCCGCCACCAGTCTGACGGACGCGGCAGTTCAGGTAGTCAAGGCAGCGGAGAGCCAGGCATGAGCATTCTGATCGACAAACAGACCAAGGTAATTTGCCAGGGCTTCACCGGTGCCCAGGGCACCTTCCACTCCGAGCAGGCCATCGCCTATGGCACCCAGATGGTAGGGGGGGTGTCGCCGGGTAAGGGCGGCTCCACCCACCTGGGCCGGCCGGTGTTCAATACCGTCCGCGAGGCGGTGGTGACCACGGGCGCCACTGCCACCGTCATCTATGTGCCGGCGCCGTTTTGTAAGGATGCCATTCTGGAAGCCATCGACGCTGGCATTGAGCTCATCGTCTGCATCACCGAAGGCATTCCCACCCTCGACATGCTGCAGGTCAAGTGCAAGCTGGAAGAAACCGGCGTGCGCATGATTGGCCCCAACTGCCCTGGGGTGATCACCCCGGGCGAGTGCAAGATCGGCATCATGCCGGGGCACATTCACCTGCCGGGCAAGGTGGGCATCGTCTCCCGCTCCGGTACCCTCACCTATGAGGCGGTGAAACAGACCACGGACGCCGGCTTCGGCCAGTCCACCTGCGTCGGCATCGGCGGCGATCCCATCCCGGGTTCCAACTTCATCGATATCCTCAAGTTGTTCCAGGAGGATCCCAAGACCGAGGCCATCGTGATGATCGGTGAGATCGGCGGCACCGCCGAAGAGGAGGCCGCCGCCTACATCAAGGCCAACGTGACCAAACCGGTGGTGTCTTACATCGCCGGGGTGACGGCGCCGTCCGGCAAGCGGATGGGCCATGCCGGCGCCATCATCGCCGGCGGCAAGGGGACGGCGGCGGAGAAATATGCCGCGCTGGAGCAAGCCGGAGTCAAGACGGTGCGCTCTCTGGCCGACATCGGCCAGGCCTTGGCCGAGGTGACCGGCTGGTAGGTCGTTCCCGCGTCAGGTGGACCTGACGAACCCCAAAAACAGTAAAGGCGCCTAGGGCGCCTTTACTGTTTTGGCTAACCGGCCTGGCTGGCCAGGTAATCCAGCACCACCTGATGGTGATCGCTGGTCTTGAACTGGTCGAACACCTTGATGAGGGTGCCGGTTTCGTCCACCAGGAAACTGATGCGGTGGATGCCGTCAAACTCCTTGCCCATGAACTTCTTGGGCCCCCAGACGCCATAGGCGTCCGCCACCTGGTGATCTTCGTCGCCCAGGAGGGTGAAGTTGAGCCCATCTCTGGCTTCGAATTTCTTCAAGCGGGCCGGTGAGTCCGGGCTGATGCCCAGCACCACCAGGTTGTGGGCCGCCAGCTCGGCCTGCACGTCCCGCAGGCTGCAGGCCTGGGTGGTGCAACCCGGGGTCATGGCCTTGGGATAGAAGTAGATCAGCACCTTGCGGCCTTGCAGGGCGCTCAGTTGCACTGGATTGCCATTTTGATCTGGCAGGGTGAAATCGGGGGCCGGGATGCCGGCGCTCAGGATTGGCATGGACTCTCCTCCTGGTTGGGGGTCGGGATAACATGGGCCTGCCCGGCCAGCTTGTCTGGGATGGTAGCACAGGAGCCGAGGGATGACAGAGGGTGCCTTGTAATTGGCAGGGGGCAGCCGTACCATAGCGCCCTGATTTTTTGGAGCCCTTTCGATGTTACGCGGTAGTCTGGTCGCCATCATTACGCCCATGGATCGTCATGGGGAGATCGATTTTTCCGCCTTACGCCAACTGGTGGAATACCATGTGGCCAGTGGCAGCCACGGCCTGGTGGCCGTGGGCACCACGGGTGAGTCGCCTACCCTGGATGAGCAGGAACACCTGGCGGTGGTGGAGACGGTGCTGGCGGCGGCTAACGGCCGGGTGCCGGTGATCGCCGGTTGCGGCGGCAACGATACCCGGCGGGCCATCGCCCTGTGCCGGCGGCTCAAGGCCCTGGGGGTCACTCATGGTCTGTCGGTCACGCCTTACTACAACAAGCCGACCCAGGAAGGTCTTTATCGCCACTTCGCCGCCATTGGCGAGGCTAGTGGTCTGGCGCAAATTCTATATAATGTGCCCGGTCGTACTGGCTGTGATCTCCAGCCCGATACGGTGGCGCGCCTGTCGCACCAGTACGGTATCTGTGGCATCAAGGAAGCCACCGGGGACTTGCAACGACTGCCCCGGCTCAAGGCCGCCTGTGGCACCGGTTTTTCCCTGCTCAGTGGTGATGATGCCACCGCCTGTGACTTCATGCTGCAAGGTGGGCATGGCGTCATCTCGGTGACGGCTAATGTGGCCGCGGCCCAGATGGCCAGGCTCTGCCGGCTGGCTCTGGCTGGCGAGGCCGAGCAGGCCTTGGCGTTGAACCAGGTGCTGATGCCCGTGCATCGAGCCCTGTTTGTTGAATCCAATCCGATCCCGGTGAAATGGGCCTGTGCCCGGCTGGGATTGATTGCCGACTCCGGCCTGCGGTTGCCGCTGACGCCCTTGAGCGCGTCCTGGCACGACCAACTGGAGATGGCGCTGACCCAAGCGGAGTTATTCACGCGTGCTTGATAATAAAACCAAAGGGTGGCCGACCCGGCTGCTGCTAGGCTTGGTCGGGGCAGGAATGCTGGCTGGCTGTGGCTCCATGGCCGAACGCAAACAGGCCAACCGTGATTTCGATTACCGGGACGTCAAGCTGTCACCGGTGCCCTTCAAGGTTCCCCAGACTCTCACCGCACCGACCTTTGCCAACGATTATGCCATTCCCCCGCTCAAGAAGAGTGCCGCCCAAGGGGCCGTCGGGCCGGAGGTGGATGTGCGGCCACCGGCCCAGTTGCTCAATGTTGTGCCCGGCAGCCGTGCCGAGACCGGCCAGCAGGACGTGACCATGTGGTATACGGCCCGGGCGGCGGATCAGAAGATTGAGTCCGAAATCTGGGCCATGCTGTTTAACTTCCTGGCCAGTCGCGGTGTGGCGGTGGCCAATCTGGATCTGCAAAATCGCACGCTGGAGTCCGACTGGATCACCAGCAACTCCCTGATCAAGGCGTGGGATCCCGAGGCGGATGAAGAGTATATGCTGCGGCAGCGCTACCGTTTTGCCATCGTCAATGACGCCAGCCGCCATCGTGCCGGCCTCAATGTGCAGCTGATTGGCCATGAGGCCTATGTGGATGGTGACAGGGACACCACGCCGCTGACGGATCTGGAGCGCCGCCGTTACTGTGTGCGGGCACTCAATCAGGTGTCTCTCTACGTGGATAAACAGCTCAAGGCACGGCAACAGCAGGTGGCCCAGCAGGGGTTGGGACTGCGCTTGGGCTTTGATGGCAACGGCCAGCCGGCCTGGATCGCCCAGTCCAACTTCGACACCACCTGGCAGCGGGTGATGGCGGTGCTGCCGCGTCTGGGCTTTACCGTGCAAAACAGCCAGCAGGCCCTGGGTCTTATTGAGGTCAAGTATGACGAGCCGTCCGCCGAGGATTGGCAGAAGCAAGGCCTGACCCCCTTCCAGCTGGACTCCGGCAAGTACCGGGTACAGTTGGGGGAGATGGAGCCTAAGAAGACCGCTATCATCTTGCTGGATGAGGACAAGAAGCTGGTCAACAGCAATGTCATCAGTCAGATCTACATCACCCTGTCTCAGGCCCTGGATCCCCAGGCTGCCCAGGGTGGAAACTGATTTAAGGTAAGGGGCCGCTGTGCCCCTTTTTTACAGCCACTCACTGGAGTCATGTGAAAATGGAAAAGAAAGCCGAACTGTATCGCGGCAAGGCCAAGTCCGTATACACCACCGACGATCCCACCCGTCTCGTCCTGCTGTTTCGCAACGATACGTCCGCTTTTGATGGTGAGAAGGTGGAGCAACTGGATCGCAAAGGCATGGTGAACAACAAGTTCAACCATTTCATCATGACCAAGCTGGAAGAAGCCGGTGTGCCCACCCAGATGGACCGTCTGCTGTCCGATAACGAAGCCCTGGTGAAGAAGCTGGACATGGTGCCGGTGGAGTGCGTGGTGCGTAACGTGGCCGCCGGCTCCATCTGCCGTCGCCTGGGCGTGCAGGAAGGCCTGGATCTGACGCCGCCGACCTTCGAGTTCTTCCTGAAGAACGATGCCCTGCACGATCCCATGATCAACGAGTACCACATCCGCTCCTTTGGCTGGGCCACCGACGAGCAGGTTGCCCGCATGAAGGAGTTGACCTTCAAGGTCAACGACGTGCTGAAGAAGCTGTTCGATGATGCTGGCCTCATCCTGGTGGATTACAAGCTGGAGTTCGGCGTGTTCAACGGTGAAGTGCTGCTGGGCGACGAATTCTCGCCGGATGGCTGCCGCCTGTGGGACAAGGCAACCCGGCAGAAGCTGGACAAGGACCGTTTCCGTCAAGGCCTGGGTGGCGTGGTGGAAGCCTACGAAGAAGTGGCCCATCGTCTGGGCGTCAAGCTGGACTAAGCCACCGTCGCTTATCTGGTTCGCCAGACAAACGTTTAACGCCGCCCCGTCATACCGGGGCGGCGTTTTTTATGCCGGCTTTATCCGGCTGTGAGGCGGTGTTGGCGCTGCTTCACCAGGCTGTAGAGTGCCGGTATCACCAACAGGGTCAACAGGGTGGAGGAGAGCATGCCCCCCACCATGGGTGCGGCGATGCGGCGCATCACCTCCGAGCCCGTGCCCGTGCCCCACATGATGGGCAAGAGCCCCGCCATTATGGTTACCACCGTCATCATCTTGGGCCGCACCCGCTCCACCGCCCCTTCAATGATGGCCTGATAGAGATCCGTGGCCGTGACGGCGCGCCCCGCCGTCTGTGCTGCTTGCTGGATCCTGCTCCAGGCCTGCTCCAGGTAGACCAGCATTACCACCCCGGTCTCGGCGGCCACCCCGGCCAGGGCGATGAAGCCCACCGCCACCGCCACCGACCAGGCGTAATCCAGCCACCACAGCAGCCAGATGCCGCCGATGAGGGCAAAGGGCACCGACAGCAGCACGATCAGGCTGTCGGTGAGGTTGCCAAAGTTCAGATACAGCAGCAGGAAGATGAGTGCCAGGGTGAAGGGGATCACCCACTGGAGCCGCTCGGCCGCCCGCTCCATGTACTCAAATTGTCCGCTCCAGCTTAGGTGGTAGCCCGGCTGCAGCTGGATGCGTCCCTCGGCCATGGCGGTGGCCACGGCCTGCTGGGCCTGGCGCACCCAGCCACCCAGATCGCTGGCCGAGACATCCACATAGACATAGGCCGCCAGCTGGGCGTTTTCGGTGCGCAGACTGGGGGGGCCTTGCTCCAGGCGCAGGCTGGCCAGATCCCCCAGTGGCAGCAGCCCCTGGTTGGGTGTCGGCACCAGCACGCTGCGGGCTATGGTCTGGGGGGTATCACGCAGCTCTCTGGGGTAGCGCAGGGTGACCTCGTAGCGCTCGCGGCCCTCGACAGTACTGGTGACTGCACTGGCTCCCAGGGCGGTGGCGATCACCGACTGCAGGGTATCTATGCTCACCCCGGCCCGGGCCAGAGCCTCCCGCTTTGGGCTCAGGGTCAGGTAGTAGCCGCCGGTGATGCGTTCGGCGTAGGCGCTGCGGGTGCCCGGCAAGGTCTTCACCACCTGCTCTATCTGGCCGGCCAGCTGGGCGATGCCAGACAGATCCGGGCCAAACACCTTGATCCCCACCGGGGTGCGGATGCCGGTGGAGAGCATGTCGATGCGGGCGCGGATGGGCATGGTCCAGGAGTTGGCGATGCCGGGCAGGCGCACCGCCTCATCCAGCTCGGCGATGAGCTTCTCCAGCGTCATGCCGGGGCGCCACTGCGCCTCCGGCTTGAGGTTCACCACCGTCTCAAACATCTCCAGCGGGGCGGGGTCCGTGGCGCTGTCGGCCCGTCCGGCCTTGCCCCACACCGAGTCCACCTCGGGAAAGGACTGGATGATGCGGTTTTGCAGTTGCAGCAGTTCGGCGGCCTTGGTGACGCTGAGGCCCGGCAGGGCGCTGGGCATGAACAGCAGGGCGCCCTCATTGAGCTGGGGCATAAACTCGCTGCCGATATGGCGGACGGGATAGAGGCTCAGCCCCACGAGCAGCACCGCCAGGGCCACCGTCAGCCCGCGGGCCTTGAGCACGCCAGCGATGAGCGGCCGGTAACCGGCGATCAGCAGGCGGTTGAGCGGATTGCGTGACTCCGCCACTATCTTGCCCCGCACCAAGAAGCGCATCAGCACCGGCACCAGGGTGAGGGAGAGCAGGGCGGCCGCCCCCATGGCGAAGGTCTTGGTGAAGGCCAGGGGATGGAACATGCGCCCCTCCTGCGCCTCCAGGGCAAACACCGGCAGGAAGGAGAGGGTGATGATGAGCAGGGAGAAGAACAGTGCCGGTCCCACCTCCAGGCAGGCCTCCAGCAGCACCTGCAGGCGATTGGCGTCAGGCGGTGCCCGCTCCAGGTGCTTGTGGGCGTTTTCCACCATGACAATGCCGGCATCGATCATGGCCCCCACGGCGATGGCGATGCCGCCCAGGCTCATGATGTTGGCGTTGATCCCCAGCAGGTACATGGCGGCAAAGGCCGCCAGCACCCCCAGGGGCAACACCAGTATGGCCACCAGGGCGCTGCGCACATGCAACAGGAACAGCACGCACACCAGGGCGACGATGGCGCTCTCCTCCAGCAGGGTATGCCGCAAGGTGGCGATGGCCTGCTGGATGAGTTCGGAGCGATCATAGGTGGTGATGACGGATACCCCTGCCGGCAGGCTGGCCTGCAGGCTATTGAGCTTCTCCTTGACCCGGTCGATGACCGCCAGGGCATTCTCGCCGCTGCGTGCCACCACTATGCCGGAGGCTACTTCGCCCTGGCCGTTGAGCTCGGTGAGGCCGCGGCGGGCATCCCCGGTCAGCTCGATGCGCGCCAGATCGCCCACCCGGACGGGAGTGCCGTTCACCTCCTGGATCACCAGTTCCCGCAGATCCTGTTCGCCCCGCACATAGCCGGTGCCCCGCAGCATGAACTCGGTCTCCGCCAGCTCGATGACTCGGCCGCCCACCTCCTGGTTGTTATCGCGGATCACCTGCATCACCGTCAGAGGCGAGATCTGATAGGCCTGCAGCTTGCGCGGATCCAGCACCACCTGGTACTGGCGCACGAAGCCACCGACACTGGCCACCTCCGCCACGCCGGCGGTGGCGGCCAGGGGATAGCGCAGCTGCCAGTCCTGCAGGCTGCGCAGATCCGCCAGCGACTGCCCCTGGCCCTGCAGGGCATATTGGTAGACCCAGCCCACCCCGGTGGCATCGGGTCCCAGGCGGGGTGTCACCCCGCTGGGCAGTTTGCCCTGCAGGCCATTGAGGTACTCCAGCACCCGGGAGCGGGCCCAGTAGAGATCCGTGCCGTCCTCGAAGATGACGTAGACAAAGGAGCTGCCGAAGAAGGAGTTGCCTCGCACCACCCGTGCCTTGGGCACCGACAGCAGGGCCGAGGTGAGGGGGTAGGTTACCTGATCCTCCACCACCTGGGGCGCCTGGCCCGGGTAGTCGGTGTAGACGATGACCTGCACGTCGGAGAGATCCGGGATGGCGTCCAGTGGCGTGCGCAGCAGGGCCAGGGTGCCAGCAGCCAGCAGCAGGCCGCTGATGAGCAGCACCAGCAGCGGGTTATGGAAGGACCAGCGGATGAGTTGTCGTAGCATCTTAGCCCTCCTTGGCCGGCGCAGCGGCCGCTTGCAGGCTGCCGAAGGCGGCGCGCAGGTTGCTCTCGCTATCGAGCAGGAAGTTAGCGCGGGTCACCACCTGTTCATCCGGCAGCAGCCCCTCCTGGATCACCACCCGGCGCTCACCCAGGGCGGTGACCGCCACGGGGCCGGCCACCACGGCTCTGGGCTCAAAGCGGCCATTGCCCAGGGCGATGAGCAGACTCTGGCGGGTGCCCGAGTCGATGAGGGCTGACTCCGGCACGCTCAGCGGCGGCTCGCCGGGCAGGGGCAGTGTCAGACGGGCATTGGCCAGCATGCCGGGTTTGAAACGGCCGTCCGGGTTATCCAGCAGGATGCGCACGCTGACGGTGCGGGTCTGGGGATTGAGGGTGGGATAGATGAAGTCCAGGCGCCCGGTCAGCGATTCGCCGGGATAGGCATCCAGGCGGATCTCCGCCGATTCGCCGGCCTGGAGCCCGGCCAGATCCGTTTCAAACACCTCCACCAAGAGCCATAGCTGGCGCAGATCTGCCAGCTCGAACAGGGCATCGCCGGCCTGGAAGTAGCTGCCCTGGATCACTTTCTTCTCCAGCACCACACCGCTGATGGGGGAGGGCAGCGGCAGGGTGCGTCGCACCTGGCGGCTTTGCACCAGCCGTTGCAGGCTGGTTTCCGGCAGATCCCAATAACGCAGCCGTTGCAGGGCGCCTTCTTCCAGACTCAGGCGCCGTCCGCCATCAACCTGGCGGGTCAGCCCCAGTTTGTGCTGGCTGTCCCGGGCGATCAGGTACTCCTGCTGGGCGGCGATGAGTTCCGGGCTGTAGGTCTCCAGCAGGGTCTGACCGGCGCGCACCGTCTGCCCCGTGCTGTTGACCGGCAACTGCTCCACCCAGCCGGCGTACTTGGCGGTGACCGTCTGCTGACGGCGCTCATCCAGGCTCAGACGGCCGGTGGCGCGGATCTCCCGGTAGAGTGGCTCCTGGCGCACCGGGCTGCTTAGCACTCCCAGCTGCTGGATGCGCTCCGGCGAGAGGGCTAGACCTCCGGTCTGCGCCTCATCGGCGTAAACCGGCAGGTAGTCCATGCCCATCTCGTCCTTCTTGGGGACGGGTGAGATATCCGGCTGGCCCATGGGGTTGCGGTAATAGAGGATCTGCCTGTGGGCTCCCGGCGTAGGGGCCGCTGACGCGGGGGCCTCGTCGGCGTAGACCGGCAGGTAGTCCATGCCCATCTCATCCTTCTTGGGTACCGGTGAGGTGTCCGGCTGGCCCATGGGATTGCGATAGTAGAGGATCTGGCGCGCCGGGGCGGCCTGGGATGGCTCGGCGCTATCTGGGGCCGCCTGGTTCCCGATTTGCCATAGCCAGACGCTACCCGCGCCCAGCAGCAGTCCGCCGAGCAAACAGACCCATGGCAGGGCGGCCGGCCACCCCTTGGGGTGACCAGCTTGCGATTTAGGTTTCATGACGACTCCTTAGGGCTTGGCCTGCCAGTCCAGCAGACGGGGGGAGTCGCCCTGCACCGGGCTGAAGTGGCCCTGGATCTGCAGCCCGGGGGTCAGTCCCTTGGCCAGGCCGGCATCGGCCAGCACGAAGGGCATGGTCATGGCAGGCCAGCTCAGGGCCGGGATGGCCTCATGCTGCAGCATCACCTTGTCGCCGTCGAGGCGGATGACAGTGGCGACCAAGGCATACTGGGCCGGCATGGTCATCTGACCGTTTGCCGTGGCCATCTGGCCGTCGGCCATGGCGTGATCCTGGTGCATGGTTGCGGCCTGCAGGCTGGGCAGGGTGAACAGCAGGCTCAAGGCCAGCAGTTGATGGAATTTCATGGTGTGTACCTTCATCAAAACGAAATCAGTATGGCGTCTGCCAGGCAGCCGCCAGTTCGTGCATCGGCACGACGGCTTAGCCCAAGGGGCGGATCGTTAGAGGAAGGCGCGGGTGGGGGGCGGCGAGGGAACGCCGGGAACATGATCCAGGTAGCGACTCAGCGTCAGTCGCAAAGGCTCACTGAGTGGAGGTGTCAGTCGCGGGGTCAGTTGCGTCAAGTCCGGTAGGTCGGCCACTGGCGTCAGGCAACTGGGGCAATGCACCTTGCCGCTGTCATGCCCCGCCATGCCTGTCTGTCCGGGGCAAGGGGCTTGGCTGGCGACGCTGTCGTGGCAATCCCTGGCTTGCGAGGCCGCTGCTACCGGCACATGGGAAGTGTGGGGATCGGATGCCTGAGTGGCAGCGGTATGGTTGGCCGCCACCGATGGCGGCATGACCGGCTGCTGCGTGGCGGTTGCCAGGCGCGAAGTGGCCGCTGCACTGGCACCATACCAGGGCAGAGCCAACAACAGGCAAGCTAACAGCCAAAGACGTGACATGACCGGCCAGATCTCCAATTTGCGTGTCTATACCGATGCGATACTAGGCCAGGCGGGGAGGCCGATGCAAGCCTGATATGGGCCTGGGCTACCGCTGGCCATCGCCATCACCATCAGGGTTGGGAGGCTGCTTGTTGGCTGGCGCCGCCGAGCTGTTGGCGTGAGGGGCCTTATCATCCGACTTGACCGGGTAGTCGTCCGCCTCATCGTCGTAGGCCTGGGGGCGGACCTTGTCGAGGAACTTGGGCACCTGCTTTTCCAGCCGCTTCATGTCCTTGATGGCATTTAAGAAGATGCCGAGCAAGAACAGCAGGGGCAGGCCGATCCAAAGCCAGAGGTTCATGATGTCTCCTGGGGGGTGGTGGGGTGCAAGCCTTGCCAGATGGCGGGCAGGCAGGCCAGCACGGCAGTCTTGCCGGCGAGGTTACTCGCCATGATGGCAGCCTGCAGGGCCGGATAATTCATCTGCTGCTCGAAACGGCGGGCTTCGGCCAGAAAGCTGATGTGCCAGGGTTCGTCGGCCACGCCGCCCGGGTTGTCTGCCCGGCCATGCCGATAGGGGCGCTCGAAGCCAAATTCTGCCAGATGGTGATCCAGCCAGCTGGTCAGGGGCGCAAAGTAGCCGTCCGGCGCGTATTCGGCGCATGTGAGCTGCAGCGTCTGGCCCGGGGGCAGCAGGGCCGGGGCATAGATATCCAGATCCGTGCCCCAGTGATGCCGGCTGGTGCCCGGCAGGGCGCTCCAGCGCAGTATGGCCCACACCTTTTGCTCGTCGCTGAGTTCGCGCAGATCCAGCGGCCGCTCCGCTTCATCCAACACGGGCCGGCGGCCGTCAAACTTGGCGTTCCAGATCTGGCACTGACGATCAAAGTTACGGTAGGCGGAGGCAATGGCGATCTCCAGCCCCTCGGCACGGGCGGCCTGTTGCAGAGCCTGCCAGGCCGCCGCCGTGGCAGGCCGAAGCTGCCGGCCATCGGCCAGGGTCAGCAGCGCCGAGTCATCCAATCCCAGCCAGAGCTGGTCCATCAGGCCACCAGCAGGCGGCGCAGTATGCCCTGGTACATCAATGCCAGGGAGTCCAGATCCGCCACACTCACGCACTCGTTGAGCTTGTGGATGGTGGCGTTGACCGGGCCCAGCTCCAGCACCTGGGCGCCGGTGGGGGCGATGAAGCGCCCATCCGAGGTGCCGCCGCTGGTGGACAGCTCGGTGCGGATACCGGCGACCTGCTCGATGGCCTCCACGGTGGCATCCAGCAGGGCCCCCTGAGCGGTGAGGAAGGGATGACCGCTGAGGGTCCAGGTCAGCTCGTACTCCAGGCCGTGGCGGTCGAGGATCTCCTGCACCCGGGTCTTGATGGTCTCGTCGGTCAGCTCGGTGCTGAAGCGGAAGTTGAACTGCACCTTGAGCTCGCCCGGGATCACGTTGGAGGCACCGGTGCCGCCGCTGATATTGGGGATCTGAAAGCTGGTGGGCGGAAAGAAGGCGTTGCCCTCATCCCAGCAGGTGCTGGCCAGCTCCGCCAGGGCGGGCGCCGCCTGATGGATGGGGTTGCGGCCCAGATGGGGATAAGCCACGTGGCCCTGAATGCCCTTGATCAGCAGATCCCCCGTGATGGAGCCGCGACGGCCGTTTTTCACCACGTCGCCGACCCGGGCGGTGGAGGAGGGCTCGCCCACCAGGCACCAGGTGATCTTCTCGTGGCGGGCCTCCAGGGTCTCCACCACCTTGGGGGTGCCATTGATGAAGGGACCCTCTTCGTCGCTGGTGATGAGAAAGGCGATGGAGCCCGGGTGATCCGGCTGTTCGGTGACAAACCGCTCCACCGCCACCAGCATGGCGGCCAGCGAGCCCTTCATGTCGGCGGCCCCGCGGCCGTAGAGCAGACCGTCTCGCACCTGGGGTTCAAACGGCGGCGAGTCCCATTTATCCAGCGGCCCAGGCGGCACCACATCGGTGTGGCCGGCAAAGCAGAACAGGGGGCCGTCGGTGCCACGACGGGCCCACAGGTTGGTGGTGTCATGAAACACCATGGGCTCTATCACAAAGCCCAGGCGGGCCAGGTGTTCGGCCATCATCTGTTGGCAGCCGGCATCTTCCGGGGTGACCGAAGGCCGGGCGATAAGGTCGCAGGCCAGTGCCAGCACGGGTGAATCAGTCATCTTGCATCCCTTCGTGGAGTGAAATCAGGCAAACAGCGAGTGGTATTGGGCCTGGCTAAAACCCAGGGTGTAGTGGCCATCCTTGAGCAGCAGGGGACGCTTGATGATGGCCGGTTGGGCCAGCATCAGCTCAAAGGCGAGCTGGGCATCCAGGGCCTGTTGGGTGGCCTCATCCAACTGACGGTAGGTGGTGCCGCGCTTGTTGAGCAGCGCCTCCCAGCCCAGGGCATCGACAAATTCCTGCAGCAACGCCCGGCTCAGGCCGTCCTTGCGGTAGTCGTGATACACGTAGGGGATCTGCTGCGCATCCAGCCAGCGCAGGGCTTTCTTCAGGGTGTCACACTGGCGAATGCCGTAGATGCGGATCATGGCGGCTCCTGTGTCCTTCTGCTATCGGGTTGCTGATTCTGTCATTCCCGGACGGGGGAGGCAAGGCGACAGCTCGCCCCGCCAGGCGGCTTGCCAGTAGGGGGATTGCGGGTAATTTAATCATTAGTCTATTTATTCCACTGGCTTGATCTGGAAATGCCAGTGTCTTGTGCGATAGACTTCGCGCTTCACCTTCCAGCGTTCGGATGAAGGTAGCAGGAGAGTGACGGCTTGCCGTCCGCCGAAGAAGTAAATCTTTCAGGCGCCACCACTTGGTAAGGACTGCTACTGGACGAGCCTCTGGAGAGACCCGTTAAATCGGGCGCCGAAGGAGCAAAACCCCATGGGTTGAAACTCTCAGGCAAAAGGACAGAGGGGATGGAGTGTGGTGAGCCTTTCCCTCGGCCCTGCCCGAGTTGCGCCTCATTGCCTCTATGTCTCCTCGTGACGAATTACAGCTTGTTCGTAACGGGAGGTATCCGTGACAACCCTGACTCAATGGCTGACCACGCTGGATAATCTGGTGTGGGGCCCCCCCTTGCTGGTGCTGCTGGTCGGTACCGGTTGCTATCTCACCCTGCGCCTGGGGTTGCTGCAGGTATTCAAGTTGCCTGCCGCCCTGCGCCTGGTCTTCTTTCCTGGCCGCGAGCAGGACAAACCCGGTGATGTCTCCAGCTTCGCGGCCCTGTGTACCGCCCTGTCCGCCACCATAGGCACCGGCAACATCGTCGGCGTGGCCACCGCCATCAAGCTCGGTGGCCCAGGCGCCCTGTTCTGGATGTGGCTGGCGGCCTTCTTTGGCATGGCCACCAAGTATGCCGAGGGGCTCTTGGCGGTGAAGTTCCGGCAGGTGGACGCCAACGGTCAGATGTCCGGCGGCCCCATGTACTATCTGGAGAAGGGGCTGGGCAGCAAGTGGCTGGCCCGGGCCTTTGCCCTGTTCGGCATCGGCGTGGCGCTGTTTGGCATCGGCACCTTTCCGCAGGTCAATGCTATTGCCGATGCGGCCAGCCTGACGCTGGCGGCGCCCCGTTGGGCCAGTGCCCTGGTGCTGACGGTGCTGGTGGCCCTGGTCACCCTGGGAGGGCTCAAGTCCATCGCCAAGGTCTCCACCACCGTGGTGCCCTTCATGGCGCTGTTTTACATTCTGACCTGTCTGGCGGTCTTGGCGCTTAACCACGCCGCCCTGCCGGACGCCATTGCCCTGGTGATCCAGGGGGCCTTTACGCCAACCGCCGCCGCCGGCGGTTTTGCCGGGGCGGGCATCCTGCTGGCCATTCAGGCCGGGGTGGCGCGTGGGGTCTTCTCCAACGAATCAGGCCTGGGCTCGGCACCCATCGCCGCCGCCGCCGCCAAAACGGAGTCCTGTGTCGAGCAGGGACTGGTCTCCATGACGGGTACCTTCTTCGACACCATCGTCATCTGCACCATGACGGGCTTGGCGCTGGTGGTGACCGGTGCCTGGCAGGGTGACGCGGCCGGGGCGGCCATGACCCACGAAGCCTTTTCCACTGGGCTGGGCGGTCCGCTGGGACAGCATCTGGTGAACATAGGCCTCTTGTTCTTCGCCTTCACCACCATACTGGGCTGGAACTATTACGGTGAGCGCTGCACCGAATACCTGTTCGGGGTGCGCGGCATACTGCCGTTTCGCTGGATCTATATCCTGCTGGTGGCCTTGGGGGCCTTCTTGCACCTGGATCTCATCTGGCTGCTGGCGGATATCGTCAATGGCCTGATGGCCATTCCTAACCTGATTGGTCTGATTGGCCTGCGGCACATCATCATTCAAGAGACCCGTGCCTATTGGGCGGCCCGCAAGTCCGTGGCCGAGCAGCAGGCGATGTGCTGCGGCTCCTGATGCCGGATCAGGGGGCTTGCGGACACGCAAAGAGTCAAATGCCAGTCACAGCGACTGGCATTTTTTATCCTCACCGCTTGGCCTGATCATCAGACAGATCTTGGCCGGCAGCGGCCTCTAGTGTTGGGTGTCCAGGTCCTGAGCTGGTTTTTCAGGGCACCAGTCTTAGGGTGAAGCCCAGGCTGTGTTCTTCATCTGGGGCCACCTGTATGCCTTCAGGGGCTGTGATGGCACTCTCGACACAGATCATGGTTCGCCAGCCCTGGTCGTCAAAGTCGGCCATGGCGGCAGCACCGGCTTGCCAGGGGTTCCAGACCACCACGGAGTCTGCCTGGTGGTTGAGCAGTTGCAGCCGCGCAAGGCCGGTATCCAGCTCAATCCGGCTAGCGGGCTCGGTGTAGATGCGATCCACCGGCTTATCCAGTACGAAGCTGGCTTCGTGTGTCGGACGCTTTTGCTGCAGTTGATCCAGGTAGGTATTTCCCAGGCCTTGGATCTGTACCGCTTCCGGGGCCTGGCTCTGAAAATAGGTGTGCAGGGCGCCGGAATAGACAAAGGGGGTCGAGCCGGTATTGCGGGTGGTGAGCAGCAGGGTGAGCTCAGGGCCCACCTCGAGGGTCAATTCGAGCGCGAAAGCATGGGGCCAGAGGGCCTGACTGGCGGCGTTGTCGCCTAGACACAGGTGAACTAAGGTGCTCTGTGCGGTTTCGCTGATACCATCCAGGGTCCAGATCTGGGTTCTGGCAAAACCGTGTTGTGGCTTGCCCACGCCAACCCGCTCGGGACTGGGGCCAAACCAGGGCCAGCACAACGGCACGCCGCCGCGAATGGGGCGTGAGCCGTCCAACAAGGCGGATCGGCTCAGCCAGAGCAAGGGGGAGCCTTGGCTGCTGTAATGAATGAGGTGGCCACCATATAGGGCGAGAACGGCTTGGTAATCCGGGTGCTGTATGACGATGAAGCGCTGATCTGCCGCATTGCGGGCCAGGTGACTATGACGGGTTAGCGGTTGTAGGGGGGTGAGGTTCAGATACTCGATCATAGTAATTTCCTAATAAAAAAGGCGGCCCGCAGGGCCGCCTCTTGTCTACCGTCGCTTAGCGCTCCAATTACTTGGAGATGTGAGCGATCAGCTCCAGAACCTTGTTGGAGTAACCGATTTCGTTGTCGTACCAGGATACAACCTTAACGAAGGTGTCGGTCAGCTGGATACCAGCCTTGGCGTCGAACACGGAGGTGCAGGTTTCGCCGACGAAGTCGTTAGAAACAACTTCATCAGTGGTATAGCCCAGCACGCCCTTCATGGCGCCTTCGGAAGCTGCCTTCATGGCTTCACAGATTTCAGCGTAGGTAGCCGGCTTCTTCAGGTTAACGGTCAGGTCAACCACAGAAACGTCCGGAGTCGGCACGCGGAAAGCCATACCAGTCAGCTTGCCCTTCAGCTCAGGGATAACCACGCCAACGGCCTTGGCTGCACCGGTAGAAGACGGGATGATGTTTTGAGCCGCGCCGCGGCCAC
>JAJOIN010000080.1 GCA_021209335.1 Aeromonadaceae bacterium | reverse complement strand
CCCAGCCGGGGCAGCGGCGGCTCGGCCACAGGGGGCGGTGCCGGCTCCTGCCACAGGCTGGCATCGGCGGGCAACTCACCGCCCAGATCCACGGCACTGGCCCGCTCATCTTGCACCGGCGGCACCAAGGAGGCCGGATCCACAACCACGGCCGGTCTGCGCGTCTGGGTCATCTGAGCTTGTCTCCTAATAAGAATTCCAGCGCCTGATCTAGGCGCAGATGAGGCAGGGGGCCGGTTTGATCCCAGGGCCGGGGCCGCAGGGCCAGTGGACGGATCGGCGCCTGCCAGTAGCTGGCATCGGGCCGTCCGGTCGGCAAATCGCCCGGGAACAGGGCCACCGGCGAACCGTCCAACCCAGTCCCCTCAATCACCGTCAGGGGCTTACCTGCGTGGGTCAGGGTGTGAAACTGGCCGGCCCGCACCGAGGCCAGCACCTGGCTGGCCACCTGGATCCCCTCGAAGCGGGCCTGGGCCCGGCCGCGCTGGGTCAGGCTCGCCAGCAGGGCTTGCAGGGCGCCATGTTGATCCGGGGTAACATGATCGGCCTTGCTGGCGGCGAACAGCAGGCGATCGATGCGCGGCGCAAACAGGCGGCGCCACCAGCCGCTCTGGCCATACTGGAAGCTTTGCAACAAGAGTCCCAGCGTTTGGGTCAGATCGTCCCAGGCCGCCGGCCCCTGCTGCAGCGGCGCCAGACAGTCCACCAGCACCACCTGGCGGTCGAAACTGGCGAAATGATCGTGATAAAAACCGGCCACCAGATGGCGTTTATAGTGCTCAAAGCGCTGCTCGAACATGGCATACAGGCTATCGGGCGCGGCGCTTTGCCGCGGCGCCGGCCATAGCCAGGGGGTAAATTGCAGCACAGGCGCGCCGGCATAGTCTCCCGGCAGCACGAAGCGGCCAGGCTGGATAAGCTGGCGCCCCAGTGTCGCTTTGGCCTCATGCAGATAGGCGGTATAGGCCTGTGCCAAGCTGGCCGCCAGCGCTTCATCATGGCGACGCTCCCCATCCAGCCCCACCTCCAGGGTGAGCCAGGGCTGCGCCAGCGCCAGCAGTGCCGGCTCAGCCAATTGTTCACGCACCTGCTGACTCCACTGGCCATAGCTTTGCTGCAACAGCGGCAAATCCAGCAGCCACTCCCCGGGGTAGTCGACTATCTCCACAAACAGCTGGGCAGTGTCACCACCCAGATGCCGCCACAGGGGATGGCGACTGTGATAGCGCAGCTCCAGCCGCAACTCGCTCAAGCCCCGGGTGGGGGCCGGCCAGGCCGGTGGCTCGCCGCTTAAGGCCGCCAACCCGGCCTCATAACCGAAGCTGGGAATATGGTGATGTTGCTGGGGCACCCGCCGGACCCCCAGCAGGCGGCCGCTGGCACTCACCTGCCACAGCGGCAGACGGGCCTGTTGTAAGCCCGCCTGCTCCAGCTGATGCACCAGGGCCGTGATGAAGGCGGTCTTGCCACTGCGCGACAAGCCGGTGACCGCCAAGCGGACATGCCGGTCCAGGCTGCGCTCGGCCAGGGTGGACAGCTGTTGTTGCAGCCGGTGCAACGGGCGACGGTCAAAGAGGGTCACTCGCGACTCCTCTTGATCTCCCGCCGCAGCCGATATTGTGGCGAGGTCACCCACTTTTCCAGTCGTTGCAGCCGTTTATCCAGCGCCGCAAACCGCTGGCTGACACTCCCCAGCCTGACCGGCGCACCGGCGGCGGCCCTTGGGGTCGCCTCTGGCAGCGGCTCCAAAAATAGCCAGGCGGCCAGATACAGCAGCACCAGTATGCCGGCCAGGCCAAACAGGGCGGCCAGCACCACCAGCAGGCGCACCAGCCAGATCTCCATGCCCAGACGATGGGCCAGTCCGGCGCAGACGCCGCCAATGACGCCACGCCGGGTGTCACGATACCAGTTGCTCATAGTCGCTCCCGCCAATGGGGATCGTCCTGATCCAATAACAATTCCAGGGTGTGCAGCCGCTGCTCCAGTTGCTCGGCCCGCTCTTGCAAGGCCTGCAACTGAGCCTGGCCGCCCACTTCGGTGTCGGCCAGGTGTCGCCGCTGGGCTCGATAGTGCAGCACCAACCAGATGGGTGCCACCAGTACCATAAAGACGATGAGGGGCACCGACAGCGCCCACACCAGGCTACTCATGCTTGCTCTCTCCTCCCGTTACCTGAGTGCCCGCCATCCGGGCCTTGAGGCTGGCCAGCTCCTGCTCGATGGCATCGTCCACCGCCAACTCGGCAAACTGCTGAGCCAGGCTGGGATTGCCCTGACCATAGATGTCGGCCTTGGCCTCCAGCTCGCTGATCTTGCGTTCCATCTGCTCGAACTTATCCCCCATCTGCCGCGGCACCTCGCCGCCGCTGCGAGCCTGGATCTGCAGGCGGCTGTCCGCCGCGGCACAACGTAAGGTCATGGCCTGCTGACGTGCCCGGGCATCGGCCAGCTTGGCTTCGAGCTGCTGGATCTCCTGGCTCAGCTTGCCAATGCCATCGGCCACCCGCGCCAGCTCTTCTTGCAACGCCTGCTGGGCGTCCGTGAGTTTGGCCTTCTCCAGCAAGGCGGCCCGCGCCAGATCCTCGCGGCCCTTGATGAGCGCCAGCTGCGCCTTATCCTGCCACTCTTGCGCCTGATCGGCATAGCGCTTGAGCTGGCGCTCCAGCTCCTTTTGCTCAAGCAGATAGCGCGCCAGGTTACTGCGCTCCTGCACCAGCCCCTCCTCCATCTCCTGGATGATGAGCCGCACCATCTTCTGGGGATCCTCGGCCTTGTCCAGCAGGCTGTTGAGGTTGGCACTGACGATATCGGCAATACGCGAGAAAATGCCCATTTTCTGGTTCCTCCGGGGTTAACCACGCTGCACCATTACAGCTAGACCCGCTAATACAAATTAGATGCCAACTCAGAAAAAAGATTAACACTTTGATATTAAATGATTTTTAAAAACCGGGTTGGCCAAATCTGGCTGAAAGTGATTAAATTGACCAATCACTTCGTCAATTTTACCAACTGCCATGGATGATGATCGTCTGTTAGGGGAGTCTAACCCCTTTCTTGAGGTAATCGAGCAGGTCTCCCGCCTGGCGCCCATCGTCCGCCCCGTACTCATCCTGGGGGAGCGGGGCACCGGCAAGGAGCTCATCGCCCACCGCCTGCATTACCTCTCCGCCCGCTGGCAACAACCCTTCATCAAGCTTAATTGTGCCGCCCTGAATGAAGGCTTGCTCGACAGCGAACTCTTCGGCCATGAGGCCGGCGCCTTCACCGGTGCCCAGCGCCGCCATCCGGGACGCTTTGAGCGGGCCCATGGCGGCACCCTGCTGCTGGATGAGCTGGCCACCATGAGTGAGCGCCTGCAGGAGAAGCTGTTGCGGGTCATCGAGTATGGCGAATTCGAACGGGTGGGCGGCCAACAGCCGGTGCGGGTGGATGTGCGGCTGCTGTGTGCCACCCATGCCGACCTGCCGGCCCTGGCCCGCGCCGGCAAGTTTCGCCATGATCTGCTAGATAGGATGGCCTTTGATGTAATAACCTTACCGCCCCTGCGGGTGCGCCAGGGTGATATAGTGCTGCTGGCCCACCACTTTGCCGGCCAATGGGCCCAGGAGTTGGGCTGGGAGCAGGCGCCGACCTTTGACCCGGCTGTCCTGGCCCAATTGTGTCAGCACCCCTGGCCCGGTAACGTGCGGGAGCTGCGCAATGTGGTGGAGCGCAGCCTGTTTCGCTATGGCGAGCCGGGGGCGCCCTTGACCCGCCTGTGCCTGGATCCCTTCGCCTCAGCCTGGCAGCCGCCGAGCACTGAGCCGGCCCAGGCTGGCGTCAGCTGGCCGCTGGACTGGAAGCAACATCTGGCGGAGTATGAGACGAGCCTGTTACAGCAGGCCCTGGCGCGCAGCGACTTCAACCAGCGCCAGGCCGCCCAGAGTCTGGGCTTGAGTTACCACCAGCTGCGAGGGCTGCTGCGCAAGTACCCCGCACTCTTAACGCGCCAGGTCGAGTTCGACACGGATAGACAATGAACAGGATGCAAACCCTGCTGCTGCTCTCCCTGCTAGGAGGGCTGACGGCCTGCAAGTGGCGAGACAACCCTCCGCTGGAGGGGGCCATCTATTGTGTGGAGGGCTATAACCAGTCCCTCAATCCCCAGGTGAGCTCCCCCGGTCTGGTGGTGTCGTCCATCTCGGCCCAGCTGTATAACCGGCTGCTGCGTCTAAACCCCGTCACCCTGCGGCTGGAAGGGGATCTGGCGGACAGCTGGCAGGTCTCCCGTGATGGGCTCACCTATCGCTTCCACCTCAGATCCAATGTGCCGTTCCAGACCACCCCCTGGTTTGCCCCCGGACGACTGTTCAACGCCGAGGATGTGCTGTTTAGCTTCCAGCGGATTATCGATCCCAAGCACCCCTTCCATGGCGTCTCCGGCGGACGCTATCCCTTCTTTGATGCCCAGTCGATGACCAAGCTCATTCGCCGGGTGAGCCGCGTCTCGGATCAGGAGGTGATCTTTGAACTCTGGCAACCAGACGCCGGCTTCTTGGCCAGCCTGGCCAGCGATTATGCGGTGATCCTCTCCGCCGAATACGGCGAACAGCTCATCGCCCGCCGGGCCCGCAGCCAGATGGACGCGCAGCCGGTGGGCACAGGGCCCTTTGCCTTGCTGGCCTACCAGCCGGATGAATACCTCAAGCTGGTGCGGCATCCGGGCTACTGGGAGGGGGCGGCGCCCCTGGAGCGGGTGGTGTTCGACTTCTCGCCCTCGGCGGCCCGGCGGGTGGCCAAACTGCTGACTGGCGAATGTCAGGTGGCCGCCTTCCCGGCCGCCAGCCAGATCGACTTTATCGCCCAGAAAACCGACTTGAAGCTGGATATCCAGACCAATCTCAATACCAGCTTTCTGGCCCTCAACACTGACAAACCGCCCTTCAATCAGCTGAAGGTGCGTCAGGCCCTGGCCATGGCCATCAACCGCCGCAAGCTGCTGGATGCCATCTTCTACGACACGGCCGACGAGGCAGACTCCCTGCTGCCGGCCAGCTCCTGGGCCCACAATCCCAACCTGGTTCCCTATCCCTTCGATCCCGCCAGGGCCAGACAGCTCTTGGCGGAGGCGGGTTACCCGGACGGCTTTACCATGACCCTCTGGGTGCCCCCCATCTCCCGGGCCTACAACCCGGATCCGATGAAGACGGCACAACTGATCCAGTCGGACCTCAAGGATGTGGGGATACGGCTGCGCATCCTGCAGCTCAAATCCTTTCAGATGCAGCAGCGGCTGGCCCGTGGCCAGCAGGATGCCGTGCTGCAAAGCTGGGTTGCCAACACCATGGATCCGGACAACGTCTATCGGCCCCTGCTCAGTTGTCAGGCCAAGCAGCACAACACCAACAATTACTCCAGTTGGTGTCATCCCCATTTCGATCTGCTGCTCGACAAGGCCATCGCCAGTAATCGCCTGGTAGATCGCATCGCCGACTATCAGCAGGCAGAGGCCTTGATCAAGCAGGAGGTGCCCCTGATCCCCCTGGCCCATGCCCTGACCATTCATGCCTACCGTCCCCAGCTGCGTCAGTTGCAGGTAGACCCCATGGGTGGGGTCGCCTTCAAACAGGCCTATCTGAAGGATTAAGCCATGCTCAACTACATAATGCGCCGCCTGAATCTGCTGATTTTTATCCTGCTGATGCTCAGCCTGCTGGCCTATGGCATTGACGTTACCCTGGTCAACCCGCCCCAGGGCGGCCTGGTCGGCGGCTATTTTCACTTTCTGGGCCGCCTGTTGGCGGGGGATCTGGGCTTCTCGTCCAGCTCGAACCAACCGGTGGCGGATCTGATCCGCCTGCACCTGCCCGCCACCGTGGAGCTGTGCCTGGCGGCCCTGCTGCTGGCCATGCTGATGGGCATCACCCTTGGCACCCTGGCCGCCCTCAAACAGGGCCGCTGGCTGGATCGCATCATCTTGGGCCTGAGCCTGCTGGGTTACGCCATGCCCGCCTATTGGCTGGGCATGTTGCTGATCATGGCCTTCTCGATGGAACTGGGCTGGTTACCCTCCTCGGGCCAGCTAAGTCTGCTTTACGAAGTCAGCCCGGTCACCGGCTTCACCCTGGTGGATACCTGGCTCTCCCACTCGCCCTATCGAGAAGCGGCGTTTCGCGATGCCCTGGCACACCTGCTGCTGCCCGCCGTGGTGCTGGCCATAGTGCCGACCACAGAGGTGATCCGGCTGGTGCGCGGCGCCATGATCAATGTGCTCAAGCAAAACTACATCAAGGCCGCCTTTAGCCGCGGTCTGTCCGCCCCCACCGTCATGTTCAAGCACGGCCTGCGTAATGCCCTGCCCCCCATAGTGCCCATGCTGAGTCTGCAATTTGGCAGCCTGGTGACCGCCGCCGTCATCACAGAGGTGGTGTTCAGCTGGCCCGGCATGGGCCGCTGGCTGGTCAACAGCATTCAGGTCAGGGACTACGCCGCCATCGAAGGCGGTGTGCTGGTGATCGCCTGTTTTCTGGTGGTGGTGAACCTGCTGAGCGAATCCCTCAGCACATTGCTCTACCCCGCTAAACGCAAGGATCTGTATGGCCAGGAAGATTAAGGTTTATCCGGAGATCAAGATCCCCTCTGCCCTGGGTCAGACCTGGGCTGCCTACCGGCAGGATTCCTTGGCCATGCTAGGGCTTTGGGGTCTGCTGTTCCTGCTGGGCACCCTCTGCTTTGGCCCCATGATGGTCTCTTTTGATCCCTTGCAGCAGGATCCCAATGCCCTGCTGCTGCCGCCGTCCTGGACTCAGCAAGGCACCATCGAATACTTCTTCGGCACCGATGATCTGGGGCGGGATCTGCTGTCGCGCCTGGTGCATGGCGCCCGCCTCACCGTGGGCCATGCCCTGGTGGCGACCCTGGTGGCCCTGTTGTGCGGCTGCCTGCTGGGGCTCATCGGCGGCATGTCCCGCGGGCTGTTGGCCAGCACCCTGCACCATGTGCTGGATCCCCTGCTGTCCATCCCCTCCCTGCTGTTGGCCATCGTACTGGTGGCCCTGCTGGGACCCGGGCTGCTTAACGTGACCCTGGCCATCACCCTGGCCTTGATCCCGCAGATCACCCGGGCCACCTACAATGCGGTGCGCCAGGAGCTGGGCAAGGAGTATGTCACCGCCGCCCGGCTCGACGGCTCGCCCCCTTACCGCATCCTGCGCTGGGCCGTGTTGCCCAATATTCTCGATACCCTGGTGGCCCAGACCACCCGGGCACTCTCCATGGCCATTTTGGAGATCAGCACCGTCTCGTTCCTGGGCATAGGCGCGCAGGCACCAGCGCCGGAATGGGGCAGCATGTTGGCCGGTGGCCTGGAACTCATCTATGTGGCGTCCTGGAATGTGACCCTGCCGGGACTGGCCATCATGCTCAGCGTGGTGATCACCAACCTGGTGGGTGACGGCCTGCGCAACGCCTTGCAAAAGGGGATGGACTGATGCCGCTGCTGGATATTCGCAACCTCACCATCGAAATCGATACCCCCCAGGGCCGGGTCAAGGCGGTGGACAGGGTGAGCCTGACCCTCAATGAAGGGGAGATCCGCGGTCTGGTTGGGGAATCCGGCTCCGGCAAGAGCCTGGTGGCCAAAGCCATCCTGGGGATGAAAAAAGAGAATTGGCGCATCACGGCAGATCGCATGCGCATGGATGGCCATGATCTGTTGAGCCTGACCCAGGCCCAGCGCCGCCGCATCATGACCCGGGACATCGCCATGATCTTCCAGGAGCCCAACTCCTGCCTGGATCCCAGCGTCCCCGTGGGTGAGCAGCTGATCGATGCCATCCCCTGGCGGGTGTTTGACGGCAAATGGTGGCAGCTGTTCCACTGGCGCAAGCGTCATGCCATCGCCCTGCTGCACCGGGTCGGCGTCAAGGATCACAAAGAGGTGATGAATGCTTATCCCCACGAGCTGTCGGTGGGGGTGTGCCAGAAGGTGATGATCGCCATGGCCATCGCCATCAAACCCCGGCTGCTGGTGGCCGATGAGCCCATCAGTGCCATGGAGGCCACCACCCAGGCCCAGCTGCTCAGGCTGCTGGACAAGATGAACAAGGTGGGCAACACCACCATACTGCTCATCAGCAGCGATCTCTCCGCCATCGGCAACCTGGCGGACAGCTTCAGCGTCATGTATTGCGGTCAGATGGTGGAGACCGGCAGCCGGGAGCAGGTGCTCGGTCAGCCCCATCATCCCTATACCGACGCCCTGCTGGATGCCATTCCCGACTTTGGCGGCCGGCTGACCCACAAGTCCTATCTCAATCCGCTGCCCGGCTCCATCCCCCCGCTGCAGCACCTGCCCATCGGCTGCCGTCTGGGGCCACGCTGCCCCTACGCCCAGAAGCAGTGTGTCAAGACGCCGCCCCTGCGGCAGAGCAAGGGCCACCACTACAGCTGTCACTTCCCCCTCAACCTGGAGGAGCCCCGTAAATGACCCCAGCCCCCCTGTTACAGGTCTATGGCCTGAGCAAAAGCTACAGCCGTCGCAGCGGCCTGTTTCGCCGGGTGGTGCAAAAGGCGCTGGATCATGTCTCCTTTACCCTGGAGGCGGGCGAGACCATCGCCCTGGTGGGCGAAGCCGGCTCCGGCAAGAGCACCCTGGCCAAGATACTGGCCGGGGTGACCCAGGCCACCTCTGGGGAGATCCGGGTGGAGGGGCAGGTAATGGATGAGGGCAACTACCAGCAGCGTTGCAAGCTTATCCGGATGATCTTCCAGGATCCCAACTCCTCGCTTAATCCCAGCCTGCGCATCGGCCGCATCCTGGAGGCGCCCCTCATCCTCAACAGCCGGCTAAGCCCGCTGGAGCGCAAGCACAAGGTCATCGATACCCTGCGTATGGTGGGCCTGCTGCCCGAGCACGCCCTCTTCTACCCCCAGATGATCTCCGCCGGGCAAAAGCAGCGGGTCGCCCTGGCCCGAGCCCTGATCCTGAGCCCGCGCATCATAGTGGCCGATGAGGCCTTCTCGGTACTGGATGTGTCCATGCGGGCCCAGATCGTCAACCTGTTGCTCAAGCTGCAGAAGAACCTGGGGCTCTCCTACGTGATCGTGGCTAACGATCTCGGTCTGGTGCGGCACATGAGCGACAAGGTCATCATAATGCACCAGGGTAAGGTGGTAGAGATGGGGCCAACCGAATCGGTGTTTAGTGCCCCGCAGCAGGAGATCACCCGCCGCCTGATCCAAAGCTACGAACACGAATACCGCCACGCCCCCGAGCACAGGGTGGCCGTCGACTAAGCGGCGCCGGAATTAGGCCGCCACTGGCAGGCCACTGTGAAAACGCAGCTGTAGATCCGGCGTGCTAATCAGTTCCGCCTCCAGCGCACCGAACAAGGCCACCCGTGATCCGATGGATGTGGGGCTCAGGGACTGGGCCAGGCTCAGATAATCTTGGTAGTGACGGGCCTCGGAGCGCAGCAGCGACAGATAGAAGCGCCCCAGCTCCTCATCCACCAGGGGCACCAGGCAGGCGAAGCGCTCGCAGGAGCGCGCCTCGATATAGGCACCGACGATGAGGCGATCCACCAGGCACGCCGGCTCATGGGTGCGTACCGCCGCCAGCAGCCCCTTGGCATAGCGACCGGCCGACAAGGGCTGCTCACCAATTCCCCGTGCCGCCATGATCTCCCGCACCTGGGCATAATGGTGCAGCTCTTCCTGAATCAGCCGCACCAGCTTGCCGAGCAAGGGCCCGGGCGTCAGCAGATCGAAGACCCGCCGCTCATCGTCTGTGGTGAGCTTGCGTCCCAGCACCTCATCCTTGTCCGGCACCGCCTCCAGACCGTCATAGAAACTCAGCGCCGGCAGCCGCTGCCGCTGCTCGCGAGGCAGACAATAGCGGCGGATCAGGCTGTGGGCGGTCAGGGCCGCCTTCAGCTCACAGTGGGCATGATCCTGCAGCAGCAAAGGCGTGTGCTGCACGGCAGCCGCCACCCAGGCATCGGGCGTCGGGCAGTGCAAGAAGGCATGGATGGGGCTGAGCAGTTCGGTGTAATGATCCAGGGTCATGGCATCCCTCAGGGCAAACAGCAGGCCCGAGTCTAAGCCAGCCTGGCGGTCCTTGCCAACAGCGGCCTAGACGGTGGAGCCTTGGGGCAGCAAGGCGCTCAGACGGCGCAGGGTGCGCCCGGCCAGGGGCTCCAGCAGCCGGCTGTAACCCCAGGCACAGCTGGCCGACTGTGCCAGGCAGGCCAACTCCAGCTTGGCGGCGTAGCGTTGCAATCCCAAGGCGCCCAGGCTGGCGGCCGTGCTCTTCAACGCATGAGCCTGCAGGCTGGCCTGAAACCAGTCCTGCTGGCCGAGCAGCCAGCTGAGCAGAGTCAGACGGCGCTGCGTTTCCTCGCTGAAGGTGGTCACCAATCGACAGGCGGCACGCTTGTCGAGCTGCGTCAGCAGGGTCGTAAAGTAGCTGTGATCCAGCAGGGCACCTGCCGGACATGCAGTAGGGTGATTCACGATAGCCTCCCAGGTTGATGGGCAGACTCTGCAAAAAATGCGCCTGCTTTTTACGGCTAATGGCAGTCTCATCCGCTGCCAAACCGCGCTACAGACAGGCAAAATGCCAAACGACTCTGCTTTGGTCGTCGCAGTTTGCAAATTGCAAAAAAGAAAAGGACGCTTATGCGTCCTTTTTGGGGGGAGCAAGACTCACGCTACGGATGACAGCGGCTTACTGCGCCTCTGTGTCTTCGTCAGGCCGCGGCGGCATCTCCCCTTGTGGCGGCTCCGGCATGTTGCTTGGACGGCACCCCAGTTTGCTGCTCTGTGTACTGCTGGCGCCACTGGCGGCAGCCGGCGCCTTAAACAGGGTACAGACACCGTCCAACGACTCACCCTGCGGTGTCTGGATGGCGCAGACATCCCCTTCACCCAGGCCATTACAGGCACTGATGGCCTCTTGCGGCGGCATGGGCGGCTTGGGGTGGCTGGGAAGCTGACTGCTGGCCAGGGCCGCGCCGCTTGCTAGCAGCGTCAGCAGGGCCGCCAGGGCGACAGGCATCTTATTTGTCATGATAAACCTCGTGCTTGTTAGATAACTCCAGTAGTACGAGATCATCTTAAGGAGCCTAAGGCCGCATCGCAGGGGCTTTTACCCGCTTTTACCCAGGCTTGCGCGGCTTAGCCATTATCGCCATTTGACTACGCTTGCCCGCCCGCGTTGTCGGTATCCAGCCCCAGAAAACCGCCGGTCTGGTGCGCCCACAGCTGGGCATAAATCCCCCCCAGGGCCAACAGCTCGGCGTGGGTGCCCTGCTCGACGATGCGCCCCTGGTCCATCACCACCAGGCGATCCAGTGCCGCTATGGTCGACAGCCGGTGGGCGATGGCAATCACCGTCTTGCCGGCCATCAACCGATCCAGGCTGGCCTGAATGGCCGCCTCCACCTCCGAGTCCAGTGCCGAGGTGGCCTCGTCCAGGATCAGCAGGGGGGCGTTCTTGAGCAGCACCCGGGCCAGGGCGATGCGCTGGCGCTGGCCGCCGGAAAGCTTGACGCCCCGCTCCCCCACCTGGGCGTCAAAGCCTTGATTGCCATAGGGATCACGGAGTGTCTGGATAAAGTCCATGGCCTCGGCCTGCAGCGCCGCGCGGCGCAGATCCGCTTCGCTGGCCGCCGGTGCGCCGTAGAGGATGTTCTCCCGCACTGTGCGGTGCAGCAGCGCCGTGTCCTGGGTGACCATGCCGATCTGGGCCCGCAGGCTTTCCTGGCTGACCTCACGTATATCCTGGCCATCGATGAGGATGCGGCCCCCTTCCACGTCGTAAAAGCGCAGCAGCAGGTTCACCAGCGTAGACTTGCCGGCACCGGAGCGCCCGACGATACCAATCTTCTCACCCGGCTGGATGGTGAGATCCAGCTCTTCCAGCACACCGGCCCCCTTGCCGTAATGAAAACTCACCTGCTCAAACCGCACCTCGCCGTGGGTGACGCGCAGCGCCGGGGCATCTGGCCTGTCCACCACCTCAAGGGGCTTGGCGAGGGTCTGGCTGCCATCCACCACAGTGCCAATATTTTCAAACAGGGCGCTCAGCTCCCACATGATCCACTGGGACATGCCGTTCAGGCGCAGCGCCAGGCTGATGGCAATGGCGATGGCACCGATGCTGATGGCGGACTGGCTCCACAACCAGATGGCGGTGGCCGCCACGGCAAAGGCCAGCAGGTAGTTGAGCACCTGGACGCTGACACTCACCCCGGTGGCCAGCCGCATCTGGCGGTTCACCGTGGTCATAAACTGACCCATCCCTTCTCGGGCATAGTCAGCCTCCCGCCGGGAGTGGGAGAACAGCTTGACTGTCTGTATGTTGGTGTAACTGTCCACCACCCGGCCCGTCATCAGGGAACGGGCCTCAGCCTGCTCGCTGGCCACCTGCTTCAAGCGTGGCACGAAGTACCACTGCAACAGCAGATAGCCCAACAGCCAGGCGGCCATGGGCAGCATCAGCCGCCAATCGGCCTGACCCACCATCACCAACATGGAGCCAAAATAGACCAGCACATACACCATGACATCCAGCAGTTTCATCACGGTTTCCCGTACCGCCAGGGCGGTCTGCATCACCTTGGTGGCCACCCGGCCGGCAAAGTCATTGCTGTAAAACGACAGGCTCTGCTTGAGCAGATAACGGTGGGCCTGCCAGCGGATCGCCATGGGGTAGTTGCCCAGCAGGCTCTGGTGCATCAAGAGCGAATGCAACAGCACCAGCAGCGGCAGACCGATCAGCAGCAGGGCCCCCAGCCACAACAGCCGCTCGCCACCGTCGTCAAACAGGGTGCCGGGCTGCTGGGTCGCCAGCCAGTCCACCAGCCGGCCTAAAAAGCCAAACAGCACCACCTCTCCGGCGGCGATGAGGGCACTGAGCAGCGACATGAGCAGCAGATAGGGCTCCATGCCCCGGGTGTAGTGACGACAAAAGCGATACAGACCCGCCGGAGGCTGCGTCGGCTCCTCCTCGGGGAAGGGACGGGTCAGCCCCTCAAAGAAACGAAACATACGATACCTCAAAAGGGTGCGGCAACCGCCGGCCATCTGGCATCAGACGCCGGCGCCAGAAGCAGATAAGGTAGCAGCCTGCTGACTCAGGATAAAGCGCTGTCCGGCGGCAAGGGATCGCTTTGAATGCGGATGACCACCGCATCCTGCCGCCAATACTCCATGTCGCAGTCGATCAGCCGCCCTTGCCCGTCCAGGTTCAACCGGCAGATCTGCAACAGCGGCGCCCCCGGTGGCAGACCCAGGGCCCGCGCCACAGCGCCTTGGGCGGCGGTAGGCAGAATATCAAAGGTAGACTGGCCGTAGCCGATGCCATAGCGCTCGGCATACAGGCGGGTCAGGGAGCAGGTGAGATCCTGCTCCAGCAGACCGGGGAAGCGTTCCGGCAGCAGGTAGTGCTCCACGTACAACACATCCCGCCCATCCAGCGAGCGCACCCGGCAGATCTTGAGTAAGGGGCTCAAGGGAGCCAAGCCCATGCGCTGGCACAGTTCGGCCTTGGCCACCACGGGGCCGGCCTGCAACACCCGGGTGGTGGCCACCCGCCCCTGGCCCTCCACCATGGCCTGAAAGTGGCTCTTGGTGCGGGGATCGTAGATGAGGCGGGGGGGGGCCACAAACCAGCCGCGCCGCTCCTCCCGGTAGATCTGCCCCTCCGTCTCCAGCACCGCCAGGGCCTCTTTTAAGGTGATGCGGGTGGTGGCAAAACGCTCGCTCAGCGCCCGCTCCGACGGCAGGCGCATGCCCGGCCGCAGCAAGCCGGCGCGGATCTGCTCTTGCAAGGATTGGCGGATCTGGGCCACCTGGGTCGGCTGGCGCTCGTCTGGACTCATCCACTGGTTCATGACATCCCCTCTGACATGGTTACGGCGGGCAACGATAGCATATCTGGGGTCAAACGCTCCCCGATCCCCCCTGACAATAGCTTGCCGACGTGGCGATTTGGTGTCATGAGTGGCCAGGGCGACGACAAATCCCAGTGAAAACCTCCTTCTGGACTAGCCCAGAAAGAATCTTACTGCAAACTGCCATCTGGTGATTGTTTGCGCCATATCACACGGTTAACCTTCAAGAAACTGTCACCCAGGTGTCACAGCTGGCTGGGAATAATACAAAACGACAGCAATCACCCAACCTGACCTAGTCCAGAAGGAGTCACACCATGAAAGCTCTGCCGCTTTGCCTCATCCTGGGTACCCTTGCCCTCCCCCTCGCCAGCCAGGCCGCTCCGGCCGACTTGGTCAAGGCCGCGCAGGCCGAAGGCACGGTCAACAGCATCGGCATGCCCGACAGCTGGGCCAACTGGAAAGAGACCTGGCAGGATCTGCACAGCCAGTTCGGTCTGGCCCACATGGATACCGACATGAGCTCCGCCGAAGAGATCGCCAAGTTTGCCGCCGAAGCCCATGATGCCACCGCCGACATCGGCGACGTCGGCCATGCCTTCGGCCCGCTGGCGGTGCAAAAAGGGGTGACCCAGCCCTACAAGCCCACCCACTGGGATGCCATCCCGGCCTGGGCCAAGGATCAGGAGGGTCACTGGATGCTGGCCTATACCGGCACCATCGCCTTCATGATCAACAAGGATCTGGTGCCAAACCCGCCCAAGAGCTGGGCGGATCTGCGCACCGGTCAATACAAGGTGACGGTGGGCAACGTGGGGGTTGCCTCCCAGGCCAATAACGGCGTGCTGGCCGCCGCCATCGCCGGCGGCGGCAATGAGAAGAACCTGCAGCCGGCCTTCGAGCTGTTTGCCGAGCTGGCCAAGCAGGGTCGCCTCTCTCTCACTGATCCCTCCTTGGCCAATCTGGAGAAGGGTGAGGTGGCGGTGGCCGTGCTGTGGGACTTCAATGCCCTGAACTACCGGGACCAGATTGATCCCAGCCGCTTCCTGGTGGTGATCCCCTCCGATGGCTCCGTGGTCTCCGGCTACACCACCATCATCAACAAGTACGCCAAGCACCCCAACGCCGCCAAGCTGGCGCGGGAATATATCCTGAGCGACGCCGGTCAAATCAACCTGGCCCGCGGTTATGCCCGCCCCATCCGCAGCGATGTGGTGCTGCCGGACGACGTCAAGGCCAAGATGCTGCCGCCGGAGCAGTATGCCGCCGCCAAACCGGTGAGCGACTTTGATGCCTGGAGCGAAGCCGGCAAGGCCCTGCCCCGCCTGTGGCAGGAAAACGTCATGATCCATCAGCCGTAATCCGCGCCATGACAAACGCCAAGGTCATCTACCTGCTGATCGACGGCCTGGCCTATGAGGTAGCCCAGCACAGCCTGGGCTACCTGTTGGCCTTGTGTGAGTCAGGGCAAGCCAGCCTGCACAAGCTGCAGAGCGAGTTGCCCTCCCTCTCCCGTCCCCTCTATGAGACGCTGCTCACCGGGCAAACCCCGGTGCAAAGCGGCATCCGCCACAACGGCATCACACGCCTGTCCCATGGCCCCAGCCTGTTTAGCCTGGCGCAACAGGCCGGGCTGACCACAGCGGCGGCGGCCTACCATTGGGTCAGCGAGCTGTATAACCGCAGCCCCTACGACGCCCGGCGTGACCGGTTCACCCAGGATCTGAGTCTGCCCATCCAGTACGGTCGCTTCTATCACCAGGATGATTATCCCGATGATCACCTGCTGATCGATGCCGACGATCTGTTGCGTCGCCATCAGCCGGATCTCTTGTTCATCCATCCGATGAACGTGGACGACGCCGGCCACCGGCATGGCCTCTCCAGCCCTCAGTACCGCAACGCCGCCCGGCGCTTCGACATCCTGCTCAGTGACTTTTTGCCCGACTGGCGCGCCGCCGGCTATCAGATCCTGATCACGAGCGATCATGGCATGAACGACGACCACACCCATGGCGGCAGCCTGGCCTGCGAGCGGGAGGTGCCGCTGTTCTTGGTGGGCGACGCCTTCAACCTGAACCCCAGACGCCCGCCCCGCCAGGTGGAACTGTGTGGCACCCTGGCCAGCCTGTTGGCGCTGCCCCATGCCCTGCCCAGTTGTCCGGATCTGCTCAACCCCGATTGGAGGCCCGTATGACCAGCCTGCTCCTGGATCGACACTGCACCTGGGATGCCCGCCAAGCCGGCGGGCCACAGCGCCGCCCCCTGGCGCTGCTGTGGCTGCTTCCCCTGCTGTTACTGCTGGGCCTCTTTAGCCTGGCGCCCTTGGGCTGGGTGCTTTGGCACGCCCTCTGGAGTCCGGAGGGGCTCACCCTCGCGCGCTTTGAGTCGATACTGGCGTCGCCTTTTTATCGGCAGGCGTTTGGCAAGAGCCTGTGGCTCGCCAGCCTCTCCAGCCTGGCGGGCTTGCTGATCGCCGGGGTGGCCGCCGCCGCCCTCAGCCGGGTGACCAGCCGCTGGCGCGATGCCATCATCGCCTTCACCAACATGAGCAGCAACATGGCCGGCGTGCCCCTGGCGTTTGCCTTTATCGTCATACTGGGCACCAATGGCGCCATCACACTGCTGGCCCGCCAGTGGTGGGGCATAGAGCTGTTTGACCTCTACTCCATGAAGGGTCTGCTGCTGCTGTACATCTATTTTCAGCTGCCCTTGGCCTTGCTGCTGCTCTACCCGGCCTTTGACAACCTGCAGCCCCAATGGCAGGAGGCCGCCGCCCTGTTGGGGGCACGCCCCTGGCAGATTTTGCGCCACATCACACTGCCCATTCTGGCCCCAGCCTTGCTGGGCACCTTCATGTTGCTGTTTGCCAACGCCATGGGCGCCTATGCCAGTGCCTACGCCCTGACCCTGGGCAACATCAACCTGCTGACCATCCGCATCGCCAGCCTGGTTTCCGGTGAACTCTTCCTCGAGCCTGAGCTGGCGGCCGCCCTGTGCGTGCTGCTGCTGCTCATACTGGCGCTGGTCGGCTGGGCCAACCAACTGTTGATGGGGAGATTTCACTATGCCGCTCGCTAACCACTGGCCCAAGGCAGTGCTGGGCGGCCTGCTGGGGCTGCTGTTGCTGCCCATCTTCGCCACCTTGCTCTATTCCCTGTCCAGCCGCTGGGGCGCCACCATACTGCCGGACGGCTTCTCGCTGAACTGGTACCTGCAGCTGTGGGCCGAGCCGCGCTTTCTGGCCGCCCTGGCGCGCTCCTTGCTCGTGTGCGCCGGCAGCCTGCTGCTGACCTACCTTGTCGTGGTACCGGCGGCCTTTGTCATCTTCTACCGCTATCCACGCCTGGATAAACCCATGGGGATCTTGATCCTGCTGCCCTTTGCCATGCCGCCTGTGGTGGCGAGTGTCGGGCTGCTGAGCCTGTATGCCGGCGGCGCCCTGCCGCTGGTGGGCACCCCCTGGATCCTGTTGGGTTGCTATTTCAGCCTGGCGTTGCCCCTGCTTTACCGTGCCCTGGCCAACCGCCTATCCAGGTTGGCCGTACAGGATCTGATGGCGGCCGCCCAGTTGCTGGGCGCCTCGGCGCCGCAGGCCTTTTGGCTTGTGATCTTGCCGGCATTGCGCAAGAGCCTGTTTTCGGCGCTGTTTTTGAGCTTTTCGTTTCTGATGGGAGAATTTGTCTTTGCCAACCTGCTGGTGGGCACCCGGTTTGAAACCCTGCAGATCTACCTCTACAACATGCGCGCCACCAGCGGCCACTACACCAGCGCCCTGGTGATCAGCTACTTCTTCATCACACTGCTGCTGACCTGGCTGGCCAGCCGCTTCAACCGTTAAGGAGCCCCTCATGAGCTTTGTTACCCTGCGAGGCCTGTGCAAACAGCTCCCCGACCGCCCCCTGTTCGACAACCTCAACCTCAGCATCCAGCAAGGCGAGCTCATCACCCTCTTGGGGCCCAGCGGCTGTGGCAAGAGCACACTGCTGCGCATCCTGGCCGGGCTCACCCCTCTGGATGGGGGGGAGATACTGCTCGACGGCGAAGAGATCAGCCAGCGGGCCCCGCAACAACGCCAGATCGGCATGGTGTTTCAACACTATGCCCTGTTCCCCAATATGACGGTGGCTGACAACGTGGGCTTCGGTCTGAGGATGCAGGGCCTGCCCGAGCCGGAGCGCCGGGCGCGGGTGGCCCAGATGCTCGAACTGGTGGAGCTGACGGGCAAGGCCGATGCCATGCCAGGCGAATTGTCCGGTGGTCAGCAGCAGCGGGTGGCCCTGGCCCGTGCCCTGGCGGTCAAGCCGCGCCTGCTGCTGCTGGATGAGCCCCTGTCTGCATTGGATGCGCGGATCCGTCGTCACCTGCGCAGCCAGATCCGCGCGCTGGTGCACGCCCTGGGGGTGACCACCGTCTTCGTCACCCATGATCAGGAGGAGGCCTTGCTGCTCTCCGACCGCATAGTGCTGATGCAAGACGGACAGATAGTGCAAACCGGGACCGCCGAGGAGATCTACGCCCGCCCGGTGAACCGCTTTGCCGCCCACTTCATCGGCCACTACAACCTGCTGGAGCCGGAGGCGGCCCAGCGGCTGCTGGGACACAGTGGCCAGGGCTGCCTGGCCATCCGCCCCGAATGCATCGGGCTGCAGCCGCAGCCCCAGGGCCCGGCCCGCATACTGGGTCATCAGCTGTTGGGTAATGTGGTGCGCTATCAGGTGCAATGGCAGGATCAACGCCTGGACGTGGACACCCTGAACCAGGGAGTGCAGGGACTGCTGGCCGCAGGCACGGCCGTCACCTTGCAGTTTCAGACCGATCAAATCCGGGAGGTGGCCTGATGGCACTGGCGCTGTTCGATTTGGACGACACCCTGTTAGAGGGCGATACCGCCAGCCTCTGGTTTGAGCACATGGTGGCCCTGGGCTGGGCGGATCTGGCCATGGCCCGCCAGGAGCAGGCCCTGATGGCCCGCTACTATGCCGGCTCCCTGGCAATGGAGGAGTACATGGCCTTTACCCTCAGCCCCTTGGCCGACCGCAGTCAGGCCGAGGTGGCCGCCGAGGTGGATCTGTGTATCAAGAGGCGCATCCTGCCCCGTCTCTACCCGGCGGCACTGACGTGCCTGAGCCGCCATCAGGCCCAGGGGGACAGGGTGATCCTCATCTCTGCCAGCGGTGAACACATAGTCCGGCCGGTCGCTCGGCATCTGGGCGTCAGCGAGGTGCTGGCCATCGAACTGGAATGTATCGACGGCCGCTATACCGGACGCACCCAAGGCGTCCTGAGCTTTCAAGCCGGTAAGGTCACCCGTTTGCGGCAACACCTGGGCGCGGCGCTGGAGCGGTCGGGCAGCCACGGCTACAGCGATTCCATCAACGATCTGCCCCTGCTGGAGCTGGTGGAGCACGCCCATGTGGTGAACCCGGCAGAGCGGCTGGCCGGGCTGGCGCAAGCCCGAGGCTGGCAGACGCTACGCTGGCAACGCTAAGACTGGCAGCGCAAAGCGAAGGGAACCAGCACAGGCCGGCGACCTGTGCTGAGGAGCTAATCCGGCACGCCCGTGCCGAGATAATGATCCAAGATGGCCTGAAAGCTGCCATCTTGCTTCATGGCCTGCAGGGCAAGGTTAAACGCCGCCAACTGCTGCTGGCTGACGCTCTGCTTGCTCAGCATGAAGGCCGCCGGCGCCTGGTAAACCACCAGGTCGGCCCGGCGAATTTGCCCCGCTAAGCCCTGCTGATCGATGGCCCAGCGGGTGGCCAGGCTATCGCCCAAAAAGCCGTCCAACCGGCCTTTGAGCAACTTGCCGTAATTCTGGCTCTCGTCATCCACCTCTTCGACATTGGGGTGGTGACGCAAGCCCTGCATCAAAGGGCCATAGAAGAAGGACTTGGTCACCCCTAAGCGAAAGCCACTCTCCACCAGCCGCTTGAGATCTGTCTGGCTCAGCTCGGTCCCCTGCTTCACCCACAGGTGCGCCGAGCTGGGATTATAGGGCTCGGAGAACCAGGCGTACTGGGCCCGCTCATCGTTATAGTAAGCCTCCATGGCCACATCCGTGGTGCCGGCCTGCAACTCCAGCAGCACGCGCCGCCAGGGGCGCTCCTTGTACTCCAGCGAGCAGCCCATCCGCTTGGCCACCCCTTGCAACACCTCAATGGCAAAGCCGGCCATCTTGCCGTCAGGCTGCCGGTAGTGATAAGGCGGCCACTGATCGTACCCCACTGACAGGGGCCGCTCACAGGCAGACAGTGGCCAAGCCAGCATCAGCAGGCACGCCAGCAGCCGTCGTCTGAGCCTCATCCCCGCCTCCTTGTGCTCTCGCGCACCATCACCTAGCTCCATCACGGCCTCCCTTAATGTCGGGCCCAGCTTGTCCGTGTCAGCGACCCGGCGCCACCGCCTGCCGCCGCCGGGCATGCCAGCGTTCGTTCAACCACAGCGCCAGTGTCATCACCAGTGCCCCCGACAGCAGGCGCGGCAAGTCAGCCTCTTTACCCCAGATCAGCAGATTCACCACCAGCCCAGCTGGGATCAGCGCATTGTTCATCACCGCCAAGGCGCCAGGATTGACCAGGGTGGCGCCCTTGTTCCAGCAATAATAGCCCAGGCCCGAGGCCACCAAGCCCAGCCACAGCAAGATACCCCACTGCAGCGGCGTGCTGGGGTATTGGCTGCCGCCCCAGCACCACCAGGCCGGCCAGGCCACCAGCAGGGCACCCAGGAAGAAACAGGCAAACACGCTGTGCTGCGCCACCGGCTTGGCTTGTTTGGCCAGCAGCCACTTGTAACTGACCTGGCCCAGGGCAAAACACAGGTTGGCGCCCTGCACCACCACAAAGCCCAGCAGATACTGCTCGCTCAGGCCATCGTAGCGAATGATGGCGGCCCCCAGCACCGCCAGCAAGGCAGATACCAGGTAGCCGAGATTGAAACGGCCAGCCAAGAGATCGTGAAACAGCGTGATGTAGACGGGGGTGAAGATGGTGAAGATCAACACCTCCGGCACCGTCAGCAGCAAGAAGGAGTGATAGTAGAAGACATACATGACGCCCAGTTGAATGGCGCCGATGGCCATCAACTGCGCCGCCAGTGTCAGGCTCAGCTGACGGGGTCGCAGCCAGGGCAAAAATACCAGGGCGGCCAGCAGGATGCGGGTCAACACCGAGAAATAGGGATCCACCTGGCCCGCCAGGTAAACGCCGATCAGGCTAAAGGAGAAAGCCCAGACCAAGGTGGTGACAATCAGATAAATCATCAAGTTTTCCAACTGGTTAGAATCGGCTCAGCATACACACTTCGCCCCTGGGACGCCATCAGTCGGCCAACTGGCGGCGCTGCTCACACAAGGCCTGCAGTATCTGAGCTGCCGTCTGCAAGCGGCGGATTTCAGCAAACAGGCTCTGGGCTTGCGGATAGGCCTCGCGCAAGTAGCTCAACCACTGCTTGATGCGGTTGGGAAAATAACGGCCCTTATCACCCTTGATCTCTTGTCCGGCATAATCGTGCATCAGTGCCAGCACCTGAGGCCAGGGCAAGGGCGCCGCCTGATGTCGGATGACAGCGCCCAAGTTGGGCACATTGAGGGCACCACGCCCCACCATCAGGGAGCGGCAGCCGGTGATGGCCTGGCAACGAAGGGCATCCTCACGGTTCCAGATCTCGCCATTGGCGGTGACCGGGATGGGCAGACGGGCACGGATCTCGCCGATCCGCGCCCAGTTGATCGCCTCACTGCGATAACCATCCTGCTTGGTGCGGCCATGAATGGCCAACTCGTTGGCGCCGCCCTGCACCACCGCATCGGCAATCTCCTCGCACTCGCTGGCACAGGCCCAGCCCAGACGGATCTTGGCCGACAGGGGCACCTCGGCCGGCAAGGCCTGGCGCATGGCGCGCAGGATCCGGTAGATGAGCTCGGGCTCCTTGAGCAGGGAGGCCCCGCCCTTGGATTGATTGACATGCCGGGCCGGACAGCCGAAATTCACATCGATGCCAGGCGAGCCCAATTGGGCCGCCAGCACGGCATTCTCCGCCATCCATTCGGGGGACTGCCCCAGGAGCTGCACCCGCACCTGAGTGCCACTGCGGGTCTTGCCCCCCTGCTTTAACTCCGGCGCCAGCTTGTAGTAGGTGCGCGCCGGCAAGAGGGCATCCACCACCCGCACAAATTCGGTGACACACAGATCGTAGGGATTGATGGCGGTCAGCAACTCCCGCATCAGCGGATCCAAGACCCCCTCCATCGGCGCCAACACCAGACGTTCACAGCTCAATGCAACCATGACAACTCCACATCACAAGGCGGCGTAACTTACCATGGGGACCCGCACCACAAAAGGTGCGATTGCCGCCGGGGCCGTCGTGACTGAGCCCCCGTTTTGCGGGCTTGGGGTTACAGGCGCTGCGGTAAAACCGATACACTGCTGGTCAAACCCCATACCGAGGCACGGACATCTTGGCATTGCGTTGGTTTCTCTTGCTGGGCGCCCTGCTGCCCATGATGTTGCAGGCAGTGGATGTCTATCGCTGGCGGGATGCCCAGGGGCAGTTGCACTACGGCCAGATGCTGCCCGCCAACCTGCCGGCCGGCACCCCCTTTGACAAGGTTAACCTGGCCGTAACGCCGCCGCCCCTGCCCAGTCGATCCTCGACACCCGCCCAGCTCAACCAGACACTGCAGCAGCAGGCACCGGCCGCCGGTGCCCGCTGCGATGCCGGGCAGCTGGATGCCCGCCGCTATGAGCTCAAACGGGCCGCCGACTTGTTGGAGCTGGGTCAGCGCCACTGCCAATTCCGCTACCCTGGCGGCATGCAGTCCCTGCAGCTGGACTTTGAGCGCTGCCTGAGCAACCGTCAGCACAGCTGGCAACACAGCCAGCTGCGTATCCTTGGGCGCTATCCCTGCCCTTAAAGCCGGTTGATAGCGCCATAGGTCACTTGCTGATAACAGATGGAGAAGTGGCATGGGGCACTTGGAGATAGTGCCATGGGGCACTTGGAGGATAGTGCCATGGGACAAATGCCGGCCGCTCTGCTCTAATAGCCATTTTGCCTTGTAAGGGGGATCCCCATGACCGCGGATCAGCTGATAGAACAAGCCTATGACTACTTTCTGCAACTGGCCGCCGATCACCTGTCGGCCGAGGATCTGGTGGACTTGACGCTGGAATTTGAAGAGCGCGGCGCCGTCGAGTCAGGCCCGCCGGACAGCAGTTGGCAACAGGAGCTGGGCACGGCCTTCGCCCCCCATGACTGGCAGGAGGTATGGGTAGGACTGCTGGATCATCAACAAGAGTTCAGCCAGCTGTACGCCAAGATACTGGTGCCACTGGACGGCCGGCCACAACCCTGGCCAATTCGTTGGAAGCCCGCGCCTTAAAGCCACCGGCTCGGCGCTTTTGGCGACCGGCCGGCCTGGTTAGGGTGCTGAGTGTCAGGCCGGGGCGTCAGCTAAGTCGCTGGCCCAGACAATGGCGGCACAGGCACAGGGCCGCCGCATCGGGCTCGGAGGCCCTGGCGGCAGAAGGCAGATCCATGCACCAGCACGGCTGAGGCGCACCGGCCGCCACGGCGCAATAGCTGGGCTCGCCACAGGCCGGGCAGGCATGGGTACTCAGCCGGCCGGCCAGGGCCGCCATCACCTGCTGCCGGGCCGATTCAGACATCACAGACCAGTGGCTGATCTCCTGCCCGGTACGTCCACAGCCCAGACAAACCCCACCCACCAGCTGGCACTGGCCACGGCAGGGCGATGGGATCTTACTCATCAGCCCCGCTCGCCTCACCGGCCTGTGTCAGCCGGATGCCGTCGTCTTCGATCAGGATCAAACCCTGCTTGTAGAGGCTGCCGATGGCCTTCTTGAACTGGCCCTTGCTGACACCAAACAGGTTGGCGATGAGCTCGGGGGCACTGCGGTCGCTGACCGGCAGATAGCCCTGCTGCTTGTGGAGCCGGGCCAGTATCTTATCCGCCACCACTTCCCGACCCTGCTCTCCAGGCGCTTGCAGGCTGATGTCCAGCTTGCCATCGTCACGAACCTGTTTGACATAACCGGTCAGCCGACGACCCACCGGCAGGCGGACGAACACCTCGTTGCGATACAGCATGCCGGCGTAGCCTTCATCCACGATGGCCTTGAAGCCAAGCGGAGTATGGGCACCTATGATAAGACGCACCTTGTCACCGCTGTGGTAGGGGGGCAGATCGGTACGCAAGAAGCGCTCCAGCTTGCTGGTGGCCGCCATCCGGCCCTGTTCATCCAGATACAGGCGCACCAGATAGTGACGCCCCACCTGCATGGTCTCGGCCTGTTCGCGGATCGGCACGAACAAGTCTTTTTTTAACCCCCAATCCAGGAAGGCGCCGATCTTGTTGGCACTAACCACCCGCAGGGCGGCAAACTCGCCTAACCTCGCCAAGGGAGCCTCACCACTGATCTCGGCCTCGCCATCGCCGTTCAGATAGACAAACACTGCCAGGGTCTGGCCCACTTCGGCCTCCTGCGGCACATGACGGCGTGGCAAAAACAGCTCGCCATAGTCCCCCACATCCAGCCAGGCCCCCTTGGCATCCAGTTCGACGATGGGGAGATGATTCATTTGGCCTAATTGCACCATGGGGGAACTCGCTCTAGCAGGGATGTCACAAAGGGTCGACATAGTAGCCTGTCCCGGCGACCTGGCAAAGAGGTGTGCGGAAAAAGCCGTCGTCAGCACGGCCAGTCAAGTCTGGCTAAATTGTGTCCAAGATCGCGAAACCCGCCACTGATTATTATTTGTGCGAACTTTTTGACAGAACCCTTGTCTACTCCATTAACGGACCCACCTAACCGAAGGAGCAAGCCATGCAACGCATAGACTACTCAAGGATCAAGGCGCAGGTATTTGATGCCATGAACAATTGTGCTTCCCCCTATCAGGAGGCCAAGAGCCACTGCATCAACAAGGGATTACCGTTCGGACTGCGGGAAGAGGAGATGGTTTCCCAGGCTATCCGTGAATTTCACGGCTGGGATACCCGAGAGAGCAGCCTGTTGCGCTAAACGCAATCCGGCAACCTGCAGCGTTAATCTGCCAATTTGATACCAGGTGTGTTTGCAAGCGTCTTAACGACTGACGAATGCCCATCCAGCCAAGGAGCCACCGGCTCCTTGGCTATTTTATGCCTAAGGCACAGGAACCGGTTTGCCGCCTCCCGTCCCTTGCCGCGCCCCTAACCAGGCGCAGGAGAACGCCTGCAGCTGGGGAAACAACGCCAGAAAGTCCTGCTCTAACGCTGTGTAATGCCACATCAGCTCTTCGCCACTGCCCAGCAAGCGTTCCTCCAGCCTGGGATGCCGCCGGGCCAGACTGTCCAGTGCCCAGCCGACGCTGTCGATCTCACCGTAGGATTGTAACCAGGCCTGATCACGCATCCGCGGCCAGATCCCCTGCAGCCGCGCCGGCAGTTGACCGTGACGCCGCGCCAGGGCGGCATAGAAACAGTCCAGATAGTGATCCAGCGATTGCCCGCAAAAGCGTGACCAATGGCGCACCAGGTAGTGGTCGTAAAACAAGTCCACCATGATGCCGGCCACCCGCCGCCGCTGTGCGCTGATCCGCGCGCAGCTTTGCCCAAACAGTGGATGAGCGTCGGTCTGCACATCGATCTGCCGATGCAGTGCCACTCCCAGCGCCAGATCCGCCGGCAGGCTGCCCGGCAGTGGGCCTTTGACAAAATCCCCCAGCAGACCGCCGATCTGGTGGGCCGGCTCGCTGCCGGAGAGCAGCAGGTGTGCCAAAAAATTCATGATGTGAGTCCATCCTTCTGCCAGCCGCTGCTGAGGCCACGGTTTCCCTTGACCTGCAGGCCCCCCTGACTACACTGCCGGGCAATCGGCCCTAGTACCCAAGGCAGGCATATGACACTCAGTCCCCAAGCGACCCTTCCAGCCCACCAGGCGCCCGTGTGCATCATAGGCGGCGGGCCGGCCGGTCTGTTTGCCGCCGAGATCATAAGTCAGCAGGGCTGGGCCGTCGATCTGTATGACCGTATGCCCTCGGTGGGCCGCAAGTTCCTGCAAGCCGGCCGAGGTGGTCTTAACCTCACTCACGGCGAGCCCCTGGCGGACTTCTGCCGGCGCTACTACGAGGCCAGCGACTGGATGACGCCCCAGCTGATGGCCTTTGGTGCCGATGCGCTGCGGCAGTGGGCCCAGGGCTTGGGGGTTGAGACCTTCGTCGGCAGCTCGGGCCGGGTGTTTCCCAGCGACATGAAGGCCGCCCCCCTGCTGCGGGCCTGGCTGCAACGGCTCAAGCAAGCCGGTGTACGCTTCTACCCGCGCCACCGCTGGCAAGGTTGGAACGAGGGCGGCGCCCTGCGCTTCGATACCCCGGAGGGCCCCGTGGTTCGCACGGCTCAGGCCACCCTGCTGGCCCTGGGAGGGGGCAGCTGGTCGCGGCTGGGCTCGGACGGCAGCTGGCTGCCCACCCTGGCGGCCGCCGGTGTCGAGGTGGCCCCCTTACAACCGGCCAACTGCGGCTTCGACTGCGACTGGAGCGACCACTTCGCCCAGCGCTTCGCCGGTGAACCGCTCAAGACAGTGGTGCTCAGCTGTGACACCCCTGCCGGCATGCAAAACAAACGCGGCGAGGCCATGATCACCGCCAGCGGCATCGAGGGCAGCCTGATCTATCCCTTCGTGCCGCTGCTGCGCCGCCAGCTGGCCGAACAGGGCCAGGCCAGGGTGTGGCTGGATCTGCTGCCCGATCGCAGCGAAGATCAGGTGCTCAGCGCCCTGAGCCAATCCCGTGGCAGCAAATCCCTGGCCAATCACCTGCGCAGCCGGCTCAAGCTCGATGGCGTCAAGGCCGGCTTGCTGCGCGAATGCCTGCCCGCCGACACCCTGCAGCAGATGCCGCTGCTGGCCCAGGCCATCAAGGCCCTGCCCCTGACCCTCACCCGCACCCGTCCCCTGGATGAGGCCATCAGCACCGCCGGCGGTATCTGCCTGTCGGCGCTGGATGAGGGCCTGATGCTGCGCCACCAGCCCGGCCTGTTTGCCGCCGGCGAGATGCTGGACTGGGAGGCCCCCACCGGTGGTTACCTGCTCACCGGCTGTTATGCCACCGCCCACACAGCCGCCCTGGGCCTGCTCCACTACCTGAATCGTTAAGCCGCCACGTCTTGGCTGGGCTTTGGCTGCAATAATTGAGGGCTGACAATTTAAAAACGATCGGTCTACAATTGTCGAATGACGACCATTCATGCTTCAGCACGCCGCGGCCCCGGCCGCCCGCCTAAGACCAGCCAATCACAAGAGCAGAGCCGTGAGGCCCTGATCCGCGCGGGTCTGGCCGCCCTGACCGAATACGGCTTCTATGCCAGCGGCCTCGACGGCCTGCTCAAGGCCGCCGGGGTGCCCAAGGGCTCCTTCTACCACTACTTCGCCAGCAAGGAGGCCTTCGGCCTGGCGGTGCTGGAGGCCTATGACCACTACTTTGCCCGCAAGCTCAAGCGCCATTTTGACAACCCGAACCTGACGCCGCTGGCCCGACTGGCAGCGTTTGTCGCGGATGCCAAGACCGGCCTGGCGCGCCATGACTACCGTCGTGGCTGCCTGGTGGGCAATCTGGGTCAGGAGATAGGGGTACTGCCCCAGGCCTACGCCCAGGCCCTGGAGTCCACCTTTGCCCACTGGCAACGGCTGTTGGCGGCCTGCCTTGCCGACGCGGTGCGTGCCGGCGAGCTGGCCCCCCAGGCCGACTGTGTGGCCCTGGCCCAGGTGTTCTGGCTTGGCTGGGAGGGCGCCGTGATGCGGGCCCGGCTGGTCAAGAGCGCCGCACCGCTGGATAGCTTTGTCGAGTTTTATTTGGCCGGACTGCCACGCCCGGCACCCATTACGACCTGATCATCAGGCTTATTCACCCTTTCCACGTCCAAGGAGCAGCGCATGTTTAATGCCATCCAGATCCACAACGATGAAGCCGGTTACCGGAGCGAACTGACCCAACTTGACCCGACTCAGCTGCCCGAGGGGGATGTGCAGGTGGCGGTGGCGTACAGCGGTCTCAATTACAAGGACGCCCTGGCCATCACGGGCAAGGGCAAGATAGCCCGCCGCTTCCCCATGGTGCCGGGCATCGACCTGGCCGGTACCGTCACCGCCTCCTCCCATGCCGAGTTTGCCGTGGGGGACCAGGTGTTGCTCAACGGCTGGGGCGTGGGGGAAAGCCACTGGGGCGGTCTGGCCCAGCAGGCCCGCCTCAAGGGGGACTGGCTCATCCCGCTGCCGGAAACCTTCACGGCCCGCCAGGCCATGGCCATCGGCACCGCCGGCTACACCGCCATGCTGTGCGTCATGGCCCTGGAGAAGCACGGTATTCGCCCCGACAGCGGTCCCGTGCTGGTGACCGGGGCCGGCGGCGGCGTGGGCTCGGTGGCCATCGCCCTGCTGGCCGAGCTGGGCTACGAGGTGCATGCCGCCACCGGCCGCCCCCAGGAAGCCGACTACCTGCTGGGGCTAGGGGCCAAGGAAATCGTGACCCGAGAGAGCCTGAGCCAACCCGGTGCCCCTCTGGCCAAGGCCCGCTGGGCCGGCGCCGTGGATTCTGTGGGTAGCCACACCCTGGCCAATGTCTGCGCCGCCCTGCACTACAACGGCGTGGTGGCGGCCTGTGGCCTGGCCCAGGGCATGGACTTTCCCGCCAGCGTGGCCCCCTTCATCCTGCGGGGCATCACGCTGGTGGGCATCGACAGCGTGATGCGCCCCAAAGACGAACGCCTGGCCGCCTGGGCGCGGCTGGCCGAGGATCTGAGCCTGGCCAAGCTGGACGCCATGACTCGGGAGATAGCGCTGGCCGAGGCGATCCCGGCCGCCGAACGGCTGCTGGCCGGCCAGATCCGCGGTCGTCTGGTGGTGGACGTCAACCGCTAGGCGCAAGACGGTGGCACAGCGGCGCCCCTTGGGCGATACTCTGCCACCTTGTCCGGCCAACCGCAGAGTTAGTGCAGACCGTGAATCCGTCTCAGCCCAGCTTCTACTTCCACGACTACGAAACCTTCGGGACCCACCCCGGGCGTGATCGGCCGGCCCAGTTTGCCGGCGTCCGCACCGATGCCGAGCTCAACCTCATCGGCGAGCCCCTGGTGATCTACTGCCAGCTGGCGCCGGATTACCTGCCCGAGCCCGAGGCCTGTCTCATCACCGGCATCACGCCGCAGAAGGTGAACCAGCTGGGGGTGAGCGAGTCCGCCTTCATCCAGGCCATTCACCGGGAATTCTCGGTGCCCCAGACCTGCATCCTGGGCTACAACAACCTGCGCTTCGACGACGAGGTGACCCGCTACACCCTCTACCGCAACCTGATGGACCCCTACGGCTACAGCTGGCAGCAAGGCAACTCCCGCTGGGATCTGCTGGATCTGGTGCGCGCCTGCTACGCCCTGCGCCCCGACGGGATCCACTGGGTGTATGACGACGAGGGCAAGCCCAGCTTCAAGCTCGAACGCCTCACCGCCGCCAATGGCCTCGCCCACGAGCACGCCCACGATGCCTTGAGCGACGTGCTGGCCACCATAGCCCTGGCCAAGCTCATCCGTCAGGCCCAGCCCAGGCTGTTCGACTACCTGTTTGACCTGCGCAGCAAACACAAGGTCAAGGCGCTCATCGACCTCATCAGCATGAAGCCCCTGGTGCATGTCTCCGGCATGTTCCCCGCCACCCAGGGCTGTGTCAGCTGGGTGGCGCCGGTGGCCTGGCATCCCAGCAATGCCAACGCCGTGATCGTGGTGGATCTTAACCAGGACATCAGCCCGCTGGTGGAGCTGGACGCCGAGGCCATCTGCGAGCGGCTCTACACCCCCAGGGCCGAACTGGGGGATCTGCCGCCCATCGGTATCAAGCTGGTACACATCAACAAGTGCCCTGTGCTGGCGCCGGCGGCGAGCCTGAGCGAGTCCCGGGCCGACGCGCTGGGACTGGATCGGGCCCGCTGTCGCCAGAGCCTGGACACCCTGCGCCGCCATCCCGAGATCCGGGAGAAGCTGCTGGCGGTGTACGGTATGGAGCGGGAATTCAGCGAGAGTCAGGATGTGGATCTGCAGCTGTATCGGGGCTTCTTGAGCGATGCGGACAAGGCCACCCTGGCGCTGATCCTGGCCACCCCGCCGGAGCAATTGGGCAGCCATCCCTATGCCTTCAACGACCCTCGCCTGCCGGAGCTGCTGTTTCGCTACCGGGCCCGCAACTTTCCCCAGACCCTGAGCGAGGAGGAGCTGATCCGCTGGCGCCGCCACTGCGCCAGCCGGCTCGAAACCCAGGCCGACGGCTTCGTGTTGAAGCTCGAAACCCTGCTGGAGCAGTACCAGCAGCAGCCGGACAAGGTGGGGATCATCAAGGCGCTGGCCCGCTATCTGAGCGAGCTCTAAGCGTTACGCCCATAAACAGACGGGGCGCCTTGGCGCCCCGTCTTTCTTGTGTCTTCGCTCGCTGAGCTGCGTTACAGCCAGCGGATCATGTCGTCATTGCGTTGCCCGGCCGGGTACTCGAAGCCCCCCAGGCGGCGGAAGCCCGCCCCCAGATAGAAGCGTACCGCCCGCTGGTTTTGCATCTGCACGCCGCCCATCAGTATGATGGCCTGGCGGCCCAGGGCGCGGCACAAGTCCACGCCATAGCGCAGCAGCTGCTTGCCATAACCCCGGCTCTGATGACCTTCGGCCACCACGGGCGCCAGACTGGCCGCCGGCACGTCCGCCAGATCCAGGCTATAGCGCAAGAAGCGCTCCAGCTCGTAATCGGCCAAGGTCATGCGCAGCACCAGATAGGCCAGGAAATGGCCATCCGGTGCCACCATCACCAGATGCAGCGACTGGTGGGGATCCAGATTGGCACACAGGGCGTGGGCGGTGGCCCCATCCAGAGGATGGGGGCCAAACTGCTGGCGACTGGCGTCACTCAGGCCGGTGAGCAGGGCGGTCAGCGCCGGCCCGTCGTGCGGGCGCAACGGCCGGATCAGGCAGGCCTGCCCCTGCTCATCGGTAAACCAGCGCTCGGCACCCGGATGATAGGTGATATCGGCAAAGCTCAGTCTGTTCATCTAACCTCTCCGCGGCGGCCGGCTCCGCTCGGCACCAATGCTGAGCCAACCGGCATATAAGAGGCAAGAGGCTAGCGATTTTGTGCCGCGAATCAACCGTTTTATGTGTTTGAGTGGTTCGGATCGGCAAAAACTGCCGACCCGATCCAGTTTGATGCCGGCGGGTCAGTGGCCGGACGCCAGGCTGTCGGCGAAGGCGCGCATCTGGGCCAGCTCCCGTTTGAGCTGGCTGGAGAGCACCGGGAAGCGGCGGTAGGTCTTGGGATCGGCACTGTCGGACTCGATATGGAAGCTCACCGCGATCCGCTCCCGTTTCCACTGGTTGCGACAGTAGAGGCCATAGTAGCGCTCTATCCAGGCCGCCAGCTGGCCGACGCCGTGAGCCTGCATGCTGGGGGTGCGCAGCAGGATCTGCAACACCCCCTTGGGGGTCACGTGGCGGGTCTGGGAGAGGCGCCTGATGGTGTCCAGCACCACGAAGGGCATCAGATCCCCCTCGTCGGTCTGCTCCACCGGCCGCAGCTCGGCGGTGGGGGCCTGATGGACGATGGCCGCCATGGCCGGCAGACGCCAGCGCTCAAGCCCCAGGGCCTGCCCATCCTGCAGCGGTATGCCCTGCTCCAGTATGTAGCGGTTGATCTCCAGCACCCGGGACTTGCTGATCCCGCCGATGGGCGACAGCACCCCCGAGGTATCGCCGTCCATGGTGCAGTAGCCAACGCTGGCCTCCGACAGGTTGGAGGTGGCGATGAGCAACTTGTTGTAGCGGTTGGCCAGCAGCCAGACCCCAGGTGCCCGCACCCGGGCCTGAATGTTCTGCAGCGCCAAGTCATCACGCTGCCAGTTGAGCGGATCGTCCGGCGTCAGATCGTTGATGAGCTTCAGATACCCCGCCACCAGCTCGCTGATGGACCAGTCATAATGGGCCGCCCCCACCGCCGCCGCCAACCCCGCGGCGGCACTGCGGGTGACGGAGCCGCTAAAGTCCGACCCCTGATAGACGGTGCACAGCACCTGGGGCATCACCGCCTGGTTGAGCCAGTCCAGCTGGGATTGGCCGGCCGCCCGGGCCGGCACCTGGATGCGCCCCGGGCCAGGGTGGCGGCATAGGCGGCCTCCCCTAGGCTCAGCAGCGCCTGCAGCTGGGCAAAGTAGACCAGGGCACCGCACAGGGCGGAGTCGGCGCCACCGGAGAGGCTCAGCGCGTAGCCGCCGGTGTAGGTCTTACGCTGCCAATCCCACAGCCCCAGGGCCACGGCGCGGCAAGCCACCTCATGGGCATCCTCCACCGCCACCTGACAGGCTTGGCTCAGGGGCTGCAGATGGCGCTCAGGCGCCCAGACAAACTCCACCGGGTGGATGCCATTGGCCTCGTCACAGGCCGGTTGCATGGCCTGGGAGCTCAGCAGCCGCTGGGCGCGGTTCACCGCCAGATCCACACAGGCGCTGTGCACCTGCCAGGGGGCAAAGCTCAGCCGATCGGTGGCCAGCACCAGCTCGCCGTTGCTGGCAATCATGGCATCGCCGTCATACACGGCACGCCCCGCCTCGCAGCCCAGCAGGTTGGTGTAGGCGTAGACGGCGCCACAGGCCCGGGAGCCTTCCAGCACGAAGTGGCGGCGGGCCTGCTGCTTGCCCAGGGCGAAGTGGCTGGCGGAGGGATTGAGGATCACGTCCACCTGCCGCTCATAGAGCTTGCGCCCCGGTCGGGCCGCCACCCAGGAGTCCTCGCAGATCTCAAAGCCCAGGCGCACGCCCTGCACGTCGAACACCAGATCCCCCACCGGCACGCGCTGGCCGGCCAGGGTCAGCTGCACCACCTGCCCGGCGGGCCAGGGGGTGAACCAACGCGGCTCATAGTGGATGCCGTTGCGGGCCAGGTGCTGCTTGCACACCACCCCCAGGATGCGGTTGCTGGCCAGCAGGGCCACGGCGTTGTAAAGCTGTCCGCCGGAGATGAGCAGCGGGAAGCCCACCGCCACCAGCATCTCTCCCGGCACGCTGCGGCTTAAGGTCAGCAGATCCTCCGGTACCCCTTCGAGCCAGTCGGCGGCGAAGAACATGTCCTCACAGCCGTAGCCCGTCAGCGACAGCTCGGGCATCAGCAGCAGATCGGCCTGCTGCGCCTTGGCCTCGGCGATGGCTTCACGCATCAGGCCCAGGTTGCCGTCGATATCCAGGGGGGTGGTGTTGATACAGGCGGTAGCCAGTGTCAGGGTATGGCGCATAGTCTTCCTCGATTACCGGCCTGCCAGATTGGCCAGTACTGTGTCCCGTGTGCTGGCCGATACGGCAAACACGTCCATGAGATTGTTCAAAAAATCCAGATCCCGGCACAGGGTCTTGCCCGGCGAGTCGGAGATCTTGGCCACCGGCTGGCCCCCCAGGCGCACCAGCTTCATCACCATGTTGAGGGGCCGGTTGACGGCAAAGTCCCCCATCAGCCAGGTGCCGATGCCAAAGGAGAGTTTCACCCGGCCCTGAAAGTGACAATAGATGGCCACGGCGCGGGCAAAGTCCAGCCCGTCGGAGAACACCAGCGTCTTGCCGGCGGCGTCCACGTCCAGCTCCGCCAACCGGGCCAGGATCTTCTCGCCCCAGGCGATGGGATCGCCGCTGTCGTGGCGGAAGCCGTCGTAACGCTGGGCCAGGGTGAAGTCCAGATCCCGGCAGAAGGCATCCACGCCGATGACGTCGGTGAGGGCCACCCCCAGCACACCCTGGTATTCGCGGATCCAGTTCTCCAGCGCCGCCTTCTGGCTCTCTTCCAACCGGTACCCCAGCCCCTGGTGGGTCTGCAGCCATTCGTGGGCCATGGTGCCCACGCAGGGCAGGCCAAACTGACGGGCCAGATGGGGGTTGCTGGTGCCGACAAAGTGCTGCGGCAGGGCCTCGGCCAGCCGCGCCACCACCCTTTGCTGGGCGGCAAAGCTGAAGCGCCGGCGGGTGCCGAAGTCGGAGAAGCGAAAGCCGCTCAAGTCATGCTGGCTGGCCAGCCGTTTGAGCTGGGCGATTTTGGCATCGGTGGCGGCCAGGATCTGATCCTCGTCCAGGCTCGGATAGCAGGCGCGGTTGCGCACCTCGCTCAGGGTAGCCAGCACAGGAACTTCCAGGGGCGAGACCAGCAGCTGCGGCCCCTTGGCCCGGATCAGCAGCCGATCACCCCGGACAGACAGCTGCAGCCGCTGGGGATCAAACCGGTAGTGGCGCAAGAAGGCCAGATAGTCCTCCGACAGGTACGGCGCCTGGGTCTTGAGCCAGGCGGTCTCCGCCTCGGTCAGCCTCAGGGCGGCCAAGTCCTGCAGGTGGGCCCGCAAGGCCGGCAGGTAGGGGGTGAGATCCTCGTCGCTGCGGCAATGAAAGGCCCACTCCCCCTCGGCCTGGGGCAGCTGATGCAGGTAGGCCTGCTGCATGGTCAGCTTGTAAAAATCGGTGTCGATGAGACTCTGGATACAGGGGTGATCCGACATGCCTGCTCCCGAAAAAAACGGGACCGGGCGGTCCCTGATGGGCGCAGAATACCATGATACGCCCCGGCAGGGCGACAGCCGACGGACTTCACCCCGTGGGCGCTTTCCAGTACCCTGAGCGACCACAGGAGACGAGCGCATATGCACAACACCCAGCCCACTGGCTCAGCCCCCAAGGCGCAGATCATCGCCGTCATGGGCTCGGCCTTCAATCCGCCCACCCTAGGCCATGCCGACGTCATCGCCCAGCTGGAGTCCGTGGCCGATGCCATCTGGCTGGTGCCGGCCTTTGCCCACGCCTGGGGCAAGGCCATGGCCCCCTATGCCGAACGCTGCGCCATGCTGGCGGCCTTTGTGGCCGACCTGCACAACCCCAAGCTGAGCATGCAGGCGGTGGAGCAATACATAGCCAGTGGCGGCCCCGTCTACAGCATCGATCTGCTGGAGTACCTGGAGCGGCACAAACCGGCCAACAGCCGCTTGCTGCTGGTGCTGGGGCCGGACAACCAGGCGGCCTTCGCGCAGTTTCACCGCGCCGCCGAGATCCAGGCCCGCTGGGCCTGTTTCTTCGCCCAGCAGCGGCTGGCGGTGCGCAGCACGACCCTGCGGGCCGCCTTGCAAGCCGGTGAACCCATCGACGGGTTCACCACCCCCGGGGTGGCCCGCTATCTGGCGGACCACCCCCTCTACAGGGCGGGTTAGTCCACCAGCACCCGGGCGTTGATGGCCTGCAAGGGCCGATTGTTGGGGTGACCCATCACGGCGGCAAAACGGGCAATCTGCGCCTTGGAGGCCTGGATGGGGTGCTTGAGCACCAGCCAGCGTACCCCTTCGGAGCAGGGCGGCGTGGTCAAGGAGCCGGCAAAGCGGTAGTAGTCCCGACGCTGGGGCAACAGATCTGCCACGTTCACCGGGGTCGCCAGCACCTGATGCTCCCCGGCCTGCTGCGGCATGGCCGCCCACAGGGTATCCAGCAGCGGGTTGGCCGCCCCCTCTTCCACCATCAGCCCCAACACCGCCAGGTTGCCCTGGGCGTCGGCATGCACCAGGTGGATCTCCATGGGGTATTGGTGGCCGTCGATGTAGTTCTCGCTGGGGGCATGGAAGTGGAACTGCTTGAGCATGAAATCAGCCGAATCCAGGTGCACCTGGCTGCCGGCGGCATAGTTCACCTGCACCGTATGGCCATTGTTGAGGATCTCGTTACCACCGGCCTGATAGGCGGGAGCCAGTGGCGCCAGCCGGGTGTCATAGGCACCCTGGATATCGATGGGCGTCTGGTGCTTGCCACTGGCACACAGGGCAAATTCCGGTGCTAACGCCCCCCAGTGTTCCGGCCCCTGGGCGCCGGAGTAACCCCAATGAACATCCGCTTGAGCCAACAGGGAACCGCTAAACAGCAGGGGAAGCAGGGCAAGGCAGGTTTGCTTGGTCATGGTTTGTACGTCCTTGATGAGTGTGATGAGGGTCACATGGAAAACGGCTGGCAATCTAGCGCCCTTGCCATCGTCAAATCTTGAGCGGCGTCAATCAGACCCCAAATTCACAGGACCGCCGGCTTGTTCAACGGCGAGGCTTTGCCTAAGGTGGGCGCTTTGCAATGGCAACAGGAGTCCGGCCATGAAAGCCGCTGTCATAGGTACCAACTGGGGAAGAGTTCATGTGGGCGCCCTGCGCCAGGCCGGTTGCGAGGTCACCACCTTGCTGGCCCACGATGCCGAGCTGGTGGCGCGCATCGCCGCCGAGGAGGCCATCCCCTGTCACGGCACGGATCCTGGCCTGCTGGCCCAGGCAGATCTGGTGACCATCGCCACCCCCACCGCCAGCCACCTGGGTTACCTGCAGGATCTCACCAACCCCTATGTGTTATGTGAAAAACCCCTGGGGCTAATGCCGGACAACCAGGCCCAGTTCGCCGCCCTGCCGCGGGCCGGCCGCTTCATCAGCTATCCCTTTCCCTTCTTGGACGGTGCCCAGGCCATCGCCCAACGGGTACGCTCGGGTGAACTGGGTCCCCTGACCCGCGCCACCCTGGTGGTGGGGGTCAACCTGCCCTACGCCAAGACCCCGGTGGAGTGGTTCTTGGAAGATGTGGTGCACCCCTTCTCCCTGCTCTACAGCCTGTTTACCCGCTTTGAGTGGCTAGGGGTGCGCTTTGCCGGCGGCAACAACCTGACGGTGCAGATGCGGGTGGACGATGCCCTGCTGGACATCATGCTGTGTGATTGGCCCAAGCCGGGCCTGCACTTTGATCTCACCCTGGTGGGCCAGCAGGACAGCTGCCAGCTGCGCGGCGGCTTTCGCCCCAGCCGCGGCTGGTGGATGGAACCCCTGATGGTGGACGACCTGCCGGTGACCGCCGGCGAGCCCGCCGAACAGCAGATCTGGCTGCGGGCCAATCAGCGGGTGGTGGCCACCCTGTGTGCGCACCTGCGCGGCGAACTGACCCTGGAGCAGGCCCAAACGGCAGGCCTGTACGATCTGGCGCGGGCCTATGAGATGGAGGCGCTGTTCCTGCCCCTATGGCACGCGGGCGCCCAGCAGCAGGCCAGGAGTCCGGTGAGCGACGCGCCCTTTAGCTGGACCTGAGGCTTATCGGGCCGGCAGCAGGTCGGGTGCCCGCCAGCGCCCCGCCTCGGCGCGGTAGCAGACCAGCTCCGGCTCACGGGAGCTATGCAGCAGCAGCCCCAGCCGTTCACACAGGGCGCGGCTGGGCGCGTTGTCGCAGTGGGTATGCACCTCCAGCCGTTGCAGCCCCATCTCGTCGAGCCCTTCGCGGATGAGATAGGTCACCACCATGGTCATGATGCCCCGCCCCCGATAGGGTGCCGCCAGCCAGTAACCGATGCGACCCCGGCCCAGGCTGCGCACCAGGCCATTGAAGCCTGCCAGCCCCACCAGCTGCCCCTGCCAGCAGACCCCCAGCAGCAGGGCACGCTGCTGGGCAAACTGCAGCTGCGCCTCCTGGATGTAACGCTCACAGGCCTCCAGCGAGTTCAGCTCGGCCACCCAGGGCAGCCAGGCCGACAGGCTGGAGCCCTCCGCCTGGCAGAGGGTCAGCAGGGCGCCCGCATCCTCTTGCTTCAAGAAGTGCAGGCTGAGGGAATCGTTCAGGGTATGGATCAACATGGGCGCCTCCGAGGAGCCGCATCATAGTCGGCTCCCCAGGTGGGCTCAAGGGGCGGGCGGCGTCTCCTCCCGACCGGCGCGGATCTGTTTACGCAATCGCTGCAAGCCCAAACGATAGGACTCGCCATCGCCATACTCGAAGAAGCGCGGATAGCGCTCATGGGCCGCCAGTATGCGCCGGGCGTGCTTGATCGGGCACCAGTACTGCTCGGTGCGGGCCGCTATCTCGCGAAAATAGGCCGCCAGGCCGTTGCCATAGGAGCAGTAGCCGCAGTTGATCTTCTCAACCAGGTTCAGGTAGGGCAGATCCTGGCGATCAAACACCAGATAGTCGGCGCGGCGCACCTTGGGAATGCCGTAGACGGGAAAACAGAGGGTCTGATACAGCCACAAGAAGCCATCCAAGAGCAGCATGGGCAGGATGCCGGCATAGATTATCGGGGCGGTGAGCATGGCGCGCCAGGAGGCACGCCGCAGGTAACGGGCCAGCCCCAGCTTGAAGCGCCGCTGCTGGCTGGCCACCTCGGCGCTAAAGCGCACCCGCTTTTGCTCCAGGATGACGTGAAAACGCTCGCGATTGAGGTGAAACTCCTGCTCCATCTCCTCCTGCAACTGGCGTATCTTGGCGATCAATTCATCCAGACGGTCGGGCATGACGGGCTCCTTTTTCGGCGCTATGGACCGGGATTGTGGTTCACTCGGCACTAGTTGCAGTATAGTCAGGCCTGCCTGCTCACCCCTCTTATTGATGCCTCATGTACAGAACCTTAAGCGGCAAGCGAATTAATAATACCGTCTAACGTGTTGTTTTGCTTGGATTTTCTCTGCCTACTCTTTTTGCCGTTTTTGGATAAATACACCATTGCCCACTCCAACTTCTC
>JAJOIN010000112.1 GCA_021209335.1 Aeromonadaceae bacterium | reverse complement strand
AACCGCCCCTGCGCCAGCCAGCGGGCCAGGCGCGGATCGGTCAGCCCCTTGGCCTGGCCGTCGTAACGCACCGGTTGGCCCAGCAGGCAGGCGCTGACCAGAATCTTCTTCATCCCTGGCTCCTTGAATGCAAATAATGCAAAAGGGAGCCGCAGCTCCCTTGGTGGTGAGGCCAAGCCCCTGGGTTGATCCGAGCGGCGCCGCTTAGTCCGCCTTGCTCAGCAGGAACTTCACCAGCTGGTTGAACTCCTCCTGGCTCTTGAGCGATTCGCTCTTCACCAGATACTTGCCATTGACCACAGTGCTGGGCACGCCGCGGATGTTCAGGCTGGCGGTATTGCGATCGTACTGCGCTACCAGACCGGTGACGGCAAAGCTGTCGATGGCACCGTCAAACTCCTCAGCCGTGACACCGATCTGCTGGAAGATGGCCTTGACGGCGGCGCGATCCTGGGGCGGCTGACGCTTGGCCTGGATGAGATCAAACAGTATCGGGGAGAGCTTGTCTTCCACCTTCAGCATGACGGCCAGGGCGTAGGCGCGCTGCAACTCGGGGCCCATCTCCCGCCCCAGGAAGGAGACGGGGTTCTTGACGAGGGTCACGTCGGCCGGCAGGTCGGCCCGCAGGCTCTGCATGATAGGCTCGAACTGGTAACAGTGCGGACAGTAGTATGAGAAAAACTCCATCACCTCGGGCTTGGCAGTGCCTGTCTGCCGTAACACGTCATAGTTCACCCCCTCTTTGAACAAGGGTGCGGCCTGGGTGAGCGGTGCCAGCAGCATCGCCAGACAGATCAATATGATTTTCTTCATCTTATTTCCTACCAGTGGGATACGGATTACCGGCTGTCCGCCGGGCCAAGACAGCCTAATCACCTAGAGGCCGAACGTCAACGAGATTGGCGGCGCCGTCAGGGCCCGCTCCTGTTCCGTCAGTTGTTGCAACTGCTGCAGCCAGAACGCCTCTGTGCTGAACCAGGGAAAGGCCACCGGAAAGGCCGGATCGGCCCAGCGCCGGGCCAGCCAAGCCAGATGCTGGATCTGGCGCTGGGTGCGCAAGGGTTCGATCAGCGCCAACTGCCGATGATCAAATTCAGCAAACTCCTCGTAAGCACTCAGCAGGGTATCCAACTGCAGGCGCTGCTCGGCCTGGTCGCCACTGAGCAGCAGCCAAAGATCCTGCACCGCCGGGCCGCTGAGACAATCATCCAGATCGACAAACAGGGGGCCGTCCCGCCACAGAATGTTGCCCAGGTGGCAGTCACCGTGCAGGGCCAGCGGCGTCCATGCCTCATGCCAGCACTCACTCACCTGCTGCACCAGGCGCACCAGCACAGAGCACAAGGGTGCCGCCAGGGCCGCCGGCCAGGGCGCCGCTGCCGACAGCTGGCTCAGGGCCAGGGGCAGGCTCTGGCGCGGGTCCAGCCGAGACCGCGTCTGCAGGCAAAACGGCGGGCCGCCGCATGCCAGCGCCCCAGCTGATGCCCCACCGCCTCCAGCTGCGCCAGGTTATCCGGCTCCAGATGGCGGCCACCCAGGCTGGGCCAGAGGGCAAACCAGTGATCTCCATGCTGATGCAGCGTCTGGCCGTCCAGCGTCAATGGCACCGCCACCGGCACCTCCTCCGCCGCCAGGAAGGCCGCCAGGGCATGCTCCTCCCGGATCTGCTCGGCCGACCAGCGCTCGGGGCGGTAGAACTTGACCACCAGGCGCTCGCCCGTCTCGTTGCGGAACTGGTAAACCCGGTTCTCATAGCTGTTGAGCGGCAACAGGCCACTATCGGGATAAAGGCCGACACCCGCCAGGGCGTCGAGCATCCGATCCGGGGTCAGCTGCTGGAAGTGAAACTGGCTCACAGGGGCTCCCGTGTTTGTGGGGTCAGGGCGGGCCGGTTCAGGGTTTGATTCCCCGGGCCTTGAGCAGGGCCTCCTTGAAGTCCGGCACATGATCCTTGGCCAGGCCGGGGATCATCTCGTTATGCTGCTTGTCGCGCATCTTCAACTGATAGATGAGCACATCGTCGGTCAGCTCGCTCAAGGGGCGATCAAAGCCCGCCTCGTCGGCCAATTTCTGCAGCATCTGCAGCAGGCTCAGATCCTGATCCTTGATCCAGGCTGGCTGCAACAACTCCAACAACTCCTCAATGCGATGACATTGCATCTTCTGCTCCTGTGTCTTGGGCCCTCAGGCCACGCTAATACGGTTACGACCGGCCGACTTGGCGCGGTACAGGGCCCCATCGGCCCGGGCAATCAGGCTGGCGGCCTGATCACCGGGATGAGGGTAAAGGGTGGCCACCCCCAGGCTGATGGTGACCGTTTCGGCCACCGCCGAACCGGCATGGGGAATGGCCTGATGAGCCAGCCACTCCCGCAACTGATTGGCCAGGGCCAGGGCGCCCGCCTCGGCGGTGAAGGGCAGCAGCAGAACGAATTCCTCGCCACCATAGCGGGCCGCCAGGTCATCGTCGCGCCGCGGTATGCGCGCCAGCCCATTGGCCACCTGACGCAGGCAGTCATCTCCCGCCAAGTGGCCGTAATAGTCGTTATATTGCTTGAAGAAGTCCACATCGACCAGGATCAGGGAGATGGGCGCCTGGGTACGGCAGCAACGGCGCCAGGCGGCCGACAGGCAGAGATCAAAACACCCCCGATTGGCCAGGCCGGTGAGGCCATCCCGCTGGGAGGCCAGACGCAACTCTTCACTTTGCTGGCGCAACACCTGGGCCAGCTTGGCATTGTTGAACCGGTGAAAGAGGGACTCCAGCTGCCAGTGCGAGAGCCGCCGCATCGCCAGCATCAGGGTCAGGACGAATACGGCCACCGAGATCAGCCCCAGCAGGGCACGCTGGGAGGGGCCGGATGCCAGCTCCAGCAGCAGGCTCAGCACTATGGGCAGGAGAGCACCATAGACGCAGCGGCGGCTGCTTAGCAGGGAGACGCACGATTCGGCCAGGATGAGGCAGGAGAGCAGGATGAGTATGCCGCGCTGGATATCGCCAGTCTGGCTCATGTGCATCAGCAGCCCCATACCCCATAAAATCGAGGTGCAGGTCACCCCGACGAAGTATTCGTATTCCAGCCAGTTCAGGGAGGGATGGGGCGTTCTGTGCCGCCAGATGAGGTGCCAGCCCCTGAGCACCAGGGCAACCAGCAGGGCGATGAGCCAACCCAGCAGGCCATTGGCATCCACCTGCCCAACCAGCAGACTGCCGGCGATGAGCGTGAGCACCAGCATCAGGATCAAGGAATAAAAGCCATTGTCATACAGGTAGGCGATCAGCTCCTGCTTGACCTTGATGATGACCTCTTCATTGACCTGCATGGCACACCTAATCGGTTGAGCGCATCAGATGATCCCACCGGCTGGTGAGATCCCGCAAGGCCTGGGGGCTGCGGCGACGCAAGGTGCAGCCGCGGCGCAACCAAGCCAGCCACCATTGCAACAGGGTATCGGAGCGTCCCAGCAGCCGAGCGGCCAGCACCACGCCCTTGAGCTGACGCCGCGAGATCTTGGCCGGCCCCGGCTGGCTGACCACCCGCTTCAGGGTTAGCACCGCCATGCCGATGGCCAGCAGGCAAAACTGGCGGATCCCCTGCTGCCGGGCTGGCAGCAAACAGGTGAAATCCATGGCGTCCTGCAGGTGGCCCTGCGCCAGGCCGGCCAGTTCATCCAGCAATCGCTGACAACCAGCCCCATCCTGCTCCCATCTCTCCAGCGCCAAATCCAACCCCTGGCGCAGCGCCAGCTCCCGCGGCAACCAGCAGACACCACGCGCCCGATCTGCAGCCATGTCCTTGAGAATGTTGGTCATCTGCAAGCCCTGACCGAAGGAGACCCCCAACGCCAGCAGGGTCTCTCGCTGCGCGGTCAGCTGCGGGCAGTGGAGAATAAACAGCTCAGCCAGCATCTCCCCCACCACACCGGCAACAAAATAACAGTACTGATCCAGAGCCGCCAAATCCGGTAACCCCTGGGAGCAATCCCGCTGCTGATAGCCCGCCATGCCACCGCTCATTATGGTGACACAACGCGCCAAGGCGGCTTGCACGGCCGGCGGATAACTGCGGTAACGGGCCAGCACGGCGGGCGTCTGGGCCAGCAATGCCTGCTCAGCTGGCGGCGTCGCCGGGCTGAGGCTGGCGGTCGCGGCCGCCGTAAAGCTGGCCGCCTGGGCCTGATCGGCCAGGGCCGTCAGGAATTGCGTTAACAGCGCCTGCTTCGCCGCCCCCTCAAGGCCAGGCTCATCCTCCAGGGTGTCGACGATACGGCACAGCAGATAAGCGTTGCCCACATAGTCCTGCAGCGGCATGGGTAACAGAGGGATCGTGAGGGCAAAGCTGCGCGATACCTGCACAAGCAGATGTTGTTGCTGGGAAATGTCTATCATGAGCCGCCGTCTCAAGAGTGAAGCGAACAGTCTATCACCACAGGCGCCAGGATCCGAACCATGTGCCTGCCGGCGCGTCATCAAGTAGCACAAATGTGGCGCCGGCCGTGGGTTTTGGGATGGGTTCAGCGATTCGCCGCCCGGGCAAACCGACCCTGCGCCTCGACCAGATAGGCACCGCTGGCCGCCGGAATGAAGGCGGACTGGCCGGCCACCAGGCTCAACTGCTGCGCGCCCTGCCGCAGAGTCAGCGGGCCGTCGATAGCAAACAGCACCTCGGCACTGTGTGTGCTCAGGCTATGCTCGCCGCTGGCATAGACGCTGAAGGTGAAGTCCGGCACCGGCACCTCATAGTGCTGCCCCCCTGCCACCTGGCGCGGGGCCAGCAAGATCTCGTCCGCCGGCTTGGCCTGACAGCGGGTGCAGGCCAGTAGCTCATCCAGATCCATGTGCTTGGGGGTGAGGCCGGCCCGCAGCACATTGTCGGAGTTGGCCATGATCTCAAGCCCAGTGCCCCGCACATAGGCGTGGGGCGTGCAGGCATCCAGGTACATGGCCTGGCCCGGTTGCAGGGTCACCACGTTGAGCAGCAGGGGGGTGAAGAGGCCCACATCCCCGGGATACTGAGTCGCCAGGGCGCTGACCA
>JAJOIN010000029.1 GCA_021209335.1 Aeromonadaceae bacterium | reverse complement strand
TGCCCTGCCGGTTGATGACCAGTTGCTGGGTGATTTGACGGTCGGCGCAAATGAAAAAGCGCCCATTGCTCAGTGGGCTGGTGCCGTTGCTGTGAAAACGGATATGTCCGGTGAAGCCTGCCCAGCGCAGGCGGTTTTGCCCTGCATAAGGTGCGCTCCAGCTCAGCGGCTGTTGCTCAAGGCTTTGTAGTAGCCAGGGCAGGTTCCAGTCACTTTGGCAGTTTTTTCCATCGCTGCTGGGGCATAGCAGCAGGCTTCGGCGTTGTTGTACGGCCTGGCTGCGCGCATGGTTGAGCAGTGTCAGTAGTTCTTCCGTGGCGGCTTCATCACGGGCGTTTTGTCTGAGCTGAGCCAGCGCAGGCACGGCCAGGTGGGCGAGGATGCTGAGCAGCAGGAGCGTCGTGAGCAGTTCTACCAGGGTGAACCCGCGGGGGCGATGGTTGGGCATGGCAAGACATCCGTGTAATGGCTGGGAGCGCGAAATCCGTTCGCGCTCGCTGGGTATAGACCAGGCCGTGAGCCTGTAAAGCGTTGACGGGGAGGTGCTGTGGGCAAGGTGATTGTGGTGGGGGCTGGGGCTATCGGGCTGCTGATGGCGCGCCTGCTGGCGGCGCTGCCCGAGGGTGCCCGCCTCATACTGCTGGGGGACAAGGATCAGCTCTCCTCGGTGGAGGCGGGGGCCGTGCTGGGGGACATCTGTGGCCTGAGCCGCTCTAGCATGAGCCCGGAGCAGGGGCGGTGGCTGGCGCGGCTCACCGGCTATGATCTGGCCCCCTGGTGTCAGGCCTCTGGCCCGGCCCTGCGGGACCGGATCTGCCTGCTGCGCAAGAGCTGGCGCTTCGACGGGCAGTCCGGCATAGGTCGGCTGGCCCGGGCGGTGAACCTGGGGCAGACGGCTCAGGTGGCGGCCTTGCTGGACAGTCCACCGGCGGATCTGGCGTTTCATGGCGAGGAAGACCGGCTGAGCGCCCTGCTGGCGGCGGCGGTGGCGGGCTATCGGCCCTATCTGGATTGCCTGGCCCGGGGGCCTTGTGACGCCGAGCGGGCGGCCCAGGCGTTGGCGCTGTTTAACCGCTGCCGGGTGCTGTGCGCGGTACGCGACGGCAGCTGGGGGGGTGGGCCCCGTGGGGGAGGCCATTGCCCGGGCCTTGCAGCAGGCCGGTTGCCTGCAGCCGGAGGGGGACTGGTATGTGGGCCGCCCCGTGATGATCACGCAAAACGATCACGGCCTGGGGCTGTACAATGGCGACATCGGCCTCACGGCCTTTGATGGCCAGCGGCTGCGGGTCTGGTTCCAGCTGCCCGATGGCCGAGTCCACGGCTTTTTGCCCAGCCGGTTGCCGCCCCACGAGAGTGCCCTGGCCATGACGGTGCACAAGTCCCAGGGCTCGGAGTTTGACCACAGCCTGCTGGTGCTGCCGGACGCGCCCTTGCCGGTGCTCACCCGGGAGCTGCTCTACACCGGCATCACCCGGGCCCGGCGGCGCCTGTCGCTGTTTGCGCCCAGGCCCCTGTTAATGCAGACCTTGAGCCGGCTCACCGAGCGGGCCAGTGGCCTGCCTCAGGCCTTGGCAGAGGGCGTCTGACGAGTCTGCTTTTCGGCTGTGCGGAACTTTGTGGCAGGAAAACCTGTGTAACTTATTGTAATTGTCTAATATTCCTCTGAGCTTGAGCCGTCAGAAGTGACTATCTTTTGCCGGCCTGCGCCGCCGTGGCGCATTGCTGTGCTGTGGGCTGGCAGTCTATTTTTACCAGGCGCTGCTGCCACACGGCTTGCAAACGCTTTCAGTTGTTCAGCCGAACGGCTGAGGGCTATCGGTTTTACACAGGTTGAGGTTGTGACAATGACACTGTCCATAGTGCAAAGGATCCAGGCCGGTTTTGCCCTGCTGCTGCTGTTACTGCTGCTGCTGGGCGGGATCAGCTATCTGCAGACCAGTACCATCAACAGCCGGCTCAAGCAGGTGACCGACGAGGCCACGCCCTTGGCGCTGGCGGCAGCCGGCCTGCGGGATGCCACCCAGCAAAGCGGCCGCCACCTGCTGACCTATCTCAATACCTGGGGGGCGGAGGAGCTGTCGGCGGTGGCGCAGCGCTTTGCCCAGAGCAAGCAGGAGTACGGCCAGCAGCTCGACAAATTGGCCGATCTGCCGATGAGCGAGGCGGAGCGCGGTCTGCTGCGCGGCACGGACGAGCAGGTCAGCCGCTTCTTTCAGCAGGCGGAGCAGTTGTTGACCCTGCATCAGGAGGAGGTGGCCGTGCAGAGCCGGTTGCAGGGGTTGCAGCTGGACTTTCTGCGCCTGGAGGACAGCTACCGGGGCGCGGCGGATCTGATGCTGCAATTTACCGCCGAGCGGCGCTCCTTGCAGAACAAGGCGGAGCTGATCACCAGCGGTCTGGCCCGCGACATCAAGCAGATCCGCCGGGCCGATGAGCGCACGGATCTGGCGGCGCTGGAGAAGGTGCTGGCCAAGGACATCGAGATCGCCAGCCAGCGGCTGGCGCTCATCCAGGTGCCCGATGACGTCAAGGCCCGCTTCAACCGCAGCCTGGATCAGCTCAAGGCCCTGGCCTTCGGCGAGCAGGGCCTGCTGACCGCCATGACCCGTCAGCAACGGCTGACCCAGGAGCGCATGGCGCAGGAGGAGGCCGTCGGGCAACAGCTGCAGCAGGTGAGCCGCCAGCTGCAACAGCTGATCGACCTGACCAACCAGACGCTGCAGCAGGGCCGGCAACAGGCCGACAGCGCCGTGGGGCAGGCCATCTTCTGGATCCTGCTGGTGGCCAGCTGCTCCGCCGTGCTGGCGCTGCTCATCGCCTGGAGCACCAGCCGTAGCATCCAGAAGCCCTTGCAACTGATGGGCAATGCCTTGCAGCGCATGGCGGAGGGGGACATGACCTGTCGGGTCAACTACCGGCGGCAGGATGAATTCGGCCAGCTCTGTCGTGCCCTGGACAGCGTGGCCCACAATACCGACGAGCTGTTGCTGGAGATCCGTGACGGCTCCCGTCAGTTGGTGGTCGAGGCCAGCCGTACTGCCGAGATCGGCGAACGGGCCATGTCCCGGGTGCAGGAGCAAAAGAGCCAGACCGATCAGGTGGCGGCGGCCATCTCGGAGCTGGAGGTCAGCGCCGGCGAGGTGGCCCGTTCCACCGAGCACGCCCAGCAGGAGGTGGATCAGGCCAACGAGGAGGCTCAGTCCGGCCGCAGTCTGGTCAGTCAGAACCGCCAGCTCACCGAACAACTGGCCGGCGATCTGGAAGGCGCCGTGGCCATGACCCGCCAGTTGGAAGAGTACAGCAACAGCATCGGCAGCATACTGGATGTGATCCGCGGCATCGCCGATCAGACCAACCTGCTGGCGCTCAACGCGGCCATCGAGGCGGCCCGTGCCGGCGACGCCGGCCGCGGCTTTGCCGTGGTGGCGGATGAGGTGCGCGCCCTGGCCAATCGTACCCAGGTCTCCACCGAGGAGATCCAGACCATGATCCACAGCCTGCAGGCAGCCAGTAATCAGGTGGTGGCTGTAATGGGGCGCAGTTTCGAGCAGACCCGGGCCTGCGTGGAGCAGACCCGACAGACCGATGTGGCGCTGCAATCCATCGCCCGGCGCATGGCGGCCATCAAGGACATGACGGACCAGGTGGTGCATGCCGCCGGGGAACAAATCTCCGTCAGTCAGGGGGTGGCCCAGCACGTGGCGGGCATTGCCGACGTGGCGCTGGAGACGGAGCAGGCTTCCCGGGAGGCGGCCAAGTCCAGCGAAGTGCTGGCGGACTTGTCCGACAAGCAGCAGCAACTCATTGGTCGATTCAAGGTGTAGGAGTAGGGATATGTTGAAGCAAATACGGGGGGCCCTGGCCCTGATGCTGGCAGGCAGCCTGAGTCTGTCGGCCCTGGCCACGGAGCTGGTGATCGAGACCTGGCGGATCGACGATGCGGCCTTGTGGCGGGATCAGATACTGCCCACCTTCCAGAAGCGCCACCCGGAGATCTCGGTCAAGCTGGCGGCGGTGCATGCTGCCGAATATGAGAGCGTGTTGCAGGAGCGACTCAAGGCCGGCAAGGCCGGGGATCTCATCACCTGCCGGCCCTATGATGCCTCCTTGAAGCTGTTTCAGGAGGGGTATCTGGCGGATCTTACCGAGTTTTCCGGCCTGGAAAACTTCCCGCGCTTTGCCCGCAGTGCCTGGCAGACTGATACCGGCGCCCAGACCTTCTGCCTGCCCATCGCCTCGGTGATCCAGGGCTTCTACTACAACAAGACCATCTTCAAGGAGCTGGGACTCAGCGTGCCCAAGACCCGGGCGCAGTTCTTTGCCCTGCTGGACAAGGTGCTGCAGGATGGCCGCTATCAGCCGCTGGTGATGCCGGTGCATGACAACTGGAGCACCTCAGAGCTGGGTTACCAGAATATCGGCCCCAACTACTGGCATGGCGAGGATGGCCGCACCGCCCTGTTGTCGGGCAAGCAGAAGCTCACCGATGCCCCTTACGTGGCGGTGTTTGATGAACTGGCCCGCTGGCGGCCCTATCTGGGGGCGGCCCCCGAACAGCTGGATGAGAGCCAGGCGGTGGCGCTGTTTGCCTCCGGCAAGGCGGCCGTCATGGTGGCGGGCTCCTGGGCCATCAGCCAATTCATGGGCAAGATCGACTTCGATGCCTTCCCGCCGCCGGTGGCGGAGGAAGGGGATAGCTGCTACTTCACCGACCATACCGATATCGGCATTGGCATCAATGCCGCCAGCCCCAACCAGGCCGCCGCCCTGACCCTGCTAGAGTGGATGTCCTCGGCGGAGTTTGCCGAACTCTTCTCCAATGCGGTGCCGGGTTTCTTCTCCCTGTCCAACCACTTCTTCGAACTGGATAACCCGGTGGCCAGCACCATGGCCAGCTGGCGCGACAGCTGTGACTCCACCATACGGGTCACCACCCAGATCCTCTCCCGCGGCACCCCGTCCCTCACCAACGAACTCAATGAGGTGACCCAGGCGGTGATGTTGGGGCAGTTGAGCCCGGCCGATGCCGCCGCCCGGCTGGAGCAGGGGCTGGTAGCTTGGTATGGGCCCCAGCAGCAAGCGCTGGAGTCCAGCCTGTTGGACAACTGTGCCCCGGCGCCATTGGCACCGGCCACTTCGTCGGCTGAGGGGGGCGTTGGAGCCTGC
>JAJOIN010000050.1 GCA_021209335.1 Aeromonadaceae bacterium | reverse complement strand
TATCTGCACCTGCCGGTGGCGGACAGGCCCGTGCCCATCGTCATGGTCAGTGGCAGCATCGACAGTCTGCAGATGGATTTTTACCGCTTCTTCAAGGAGTACCTCAAGCCCCTGGGCGTCGGCATGCTCTCGCTGGACATGCCGGGGATCGGCTATGCCAGCCATTGGCCCCTGGTGCAGGACTCCAGCCGCCTGCACCAGGCGGTGCTCCATCACATCAAGGATCTGCCCTGGGTGGATAGCCAGCGCATCGGCATGGTGGGCTTTCGTCTGGCGGGCAACATAGCGGCCCGCCTGGCCTATCTGGAGCCGGCACACCTCAAGTTGGCCGTCTGCATCGGCCCCGGCCTCAACCAGTACTTTATGGATCCGGCGCTGTTCAACCGCTCCCCGCCCATGATGCGGGCCAGCCTGGCCAATCGGCTGGGGGAGGATGCCGCCAACTGGGCGAATTTGCAGACCCAGTGTCAGGTATTTTCCCTCAAGCGCCAGGGGCTGGTGGGGGTGACCCGTACCCGGGTGCCCATTCTCAGCATTGGCCACAAACAGGACTTCATCTGCCCGGAGGCAGACATCCGGACCCTGGCGTCGTCCAGCCATTACGGCAAGGCGGTGGTGATGGACAAGCTGCCGATGAAGGAGGTGTTTGAGAAGGCCTTGAGTGAAACTTGTGACTGGCTGAAACTTCACTTCCATCTTTGACGGGTAGACTGGCGATGGAATTGACCATCTGTGGCCCGTGGAGGAGACATGTCAGCAATGCACCCCAATGGAAGACACACCCAGGATGCCTTCATGCAACTGGGTCCCTACCTGCGTCCCGAGCAGAGCGATAGCCAGCGTTACTTCTTTGATTGCTTGGAAGTTTGCCTCAACCTCAAGCATGAGCCTGAGCAGCGGGAGTTCTGGGGCTGGTGGCTCGAGCTCACCCCCTGCGACAGCGGCTTTGCCATGAGGAGCGAGTTCGGCCTGTTCAGCAAGGACGGGATCTGGGAGGCCTGCACCCCGCCGGCCAAGCATCAGGCGGCCTTGGGCGCCAGCCGGCAGCAGTTCCTCGGGCGCCTGGAGGCGCTGCTGACCAAGTGGCAGATGGCACTGGTGGCTAGCCGCCCCGCGCCGGCCAGCCAGCCGGATGAGCAGCCCAGCGCCGAGCCAGCCTGAGCCTGCCATGACCCGGCCGTCCCCAGGGGGCGGCCGGCCAAAATCCCATTGCAGCCTGCCAGTTGCCTCGGTATAAAGAGGCACTCCGTATTCCGTGGTATTTTCGATGGACAAGAAGACCATTGTCGTCAAGTTGGGGACCAGCATCCTCACCGGCGGCACCAATCGCATTGATCGCGCCCACATGGTGGAGCTGGTACGCCAGTGTGCCGCCCTGCACCGCCAAGGCCACCATATCGTCGTGGTGACCTCGGGGGCGGTGGCCGCCGGTCGCGAGGCCCTGGGGCATCCCAAGCTGCCGGCCACCATGCCCCACAAGCAGATGCTGGCCGCCGTCGGTCAGAGCCACCTGCTGCAAATCTGGCAGAGCCTGTTTGGCATCTACAACCTGCATATCGGTCAGATGCTGCTGACGCGGGCAGATCTGGAGGACAGGGAGCGCTTTCTCAATGCCCGGGATACCATGCATACCCTGTTGCATCACCGCATCATTCCGGTGATCAACGAAAACGACGCCGTGGCCACCGCCGAGATCAAGGTGGGGGATAACGACAACCTCTCGGCCCGCGCCGCCATATTGGCGGATGCGGATCTGCTGATCCTGCTGACCGATCAGCGCGGCCTGTTCACTGCCGATCCCAGATCCAACCCGGATGCCCAGCTCATTGAAGAGGTGCAGACCATAGACGACACCCTGCGCAAGCTGGCGGGGGATAGCGTCAGCGGCCTGGGCACCGGCGGTATGGCCACCAAGTTGCAGGCGGCCGACGTGGCCCGCCGCGCCGGTATCGAGGTGGTGATCGCCACCGGCCAGTTGCCGGAAGTCATCGGCCGGCTGGCCCAGGGGGAGCGGGTAGGCACCCGCTTCCCACCCATCGCCACCCCGCTGGAGAGCCGCAAGAGCTGGATCCTGGCCGGCCCGCCGCCCCATGGCGAGATCGTCATCGACGAGGGGGCCGAGCGGGCGGTGCGCCATCAAGGCTCCAGCCTGCTGCCCAAGGGCATAGTGGCGCTCAAGGGCCAGTTTGAACGGGGCGAGGCGGTACGCATCGTCAACCGGGATGGCCGTGAGCTGGCCCGCGGCATCTGTCGCTATGCGTCCGAGGATCTGCAACGGATCACCGGTCGCCACTCTGATGAAATCGAGGCTTGTCTGGGCTATGGATACGGCCCGGTGGCCATCCACCGTGATGACATGGTGTTGCTGTAAGGAGTTGATGATGGAACTTGTATCGATGGGCCAGGCGGCCCGGGACGCGGCCTTCACCCTGGCGGTTGCCCCCACCGCCCTGAAGAATCAGGCCCTGGCGGCCATGGCCGACGAGCTGGAAGCCCAGGCAGAGCGGGTGCTGGCGGCCAATGCCCTGGACATCCAGGCTGCCCGGGACACAGGCATGAACGAGGCCCTGCTGGATCGCCTGCTGCTTAACCCGGCCAGGCTGGCCGGTATTGTGGCGGACGTGCGCAAGGTCATCAGCCTGGACGATCCCGTGGGCAGCGAGCTGGAGAGCCGGGTGCTGGAAAACGGCATGCGCCTGTCCCGCCGCCGGGTGCCCATCGGCGTCATCGGTGTCATCTACGAGGCACGGCCCAACGTCACCATCGACATCGCGGCCCTGTGCCTGAAGACCGGCAACGCCAGCATACTGCGTGGCGGTCGCGAAACCTTCCACTCCAACATGGCGCTGGTGGCCGTGATCCAGGCGGCCCTGGCCAAGGTCGGCCTGCCGGCGGCGGCGGTGCAGTATATCGAAAGCCCGGATCGGGCCCTGGTGGGCCAGCTGCTGACCCTGGATCAGTATGTGGACATGATCATCCCCCGCGGTGGTGCCAACCTGCACAAGCTGTGCAAGGAGCAGAGCACCATTCCGGTCATCATCGGCGGTTTTGGTGTCAGCCACCTGTTTGTGGATGAGAGTGCCGATCTGGTGCGGGCCCTGGATGTCATCGACAATGCCAAGGTGCAACGCCCCTCTGCCTGCAATGCCCTGGATACCCTGCTGGTGCATGAGGCGGTGGCCGAGCGGTTCCTGCCGGCGCTGGCAGCCCGGATGAATGCCCGGGGCGTCAGCCTGGTGGCCGCCGCCAATGCCTATGGCCCGCTGGCCGCCGCTGGGGCGGATGGTCTGCGGGAGGCCGGGCCGGAGGATTTTGACACCGAATGGCTGAGCCTGACCCTGGGGGTACGGCTGGTGGCGGATGTGGAGGCGGCGCTGGCGCACCTGCGGGCGCACAATGCCTGTCACTCCGATGCCATCCTGACCAACAGCCTGGTCAATGCCGAGCGCTTCATCAACGGCGCCGGCTCGGCGGCTGTGTATGTCAACGCCTCCACCCGGTTTACCGATGGCGCCCAGTTTGGCCTGGGGGCCGAAGTGGCCGTCTCCACCCAGAAGCTGCATGCCCGGGGCCCCATGGGGTTGACCGAGTTGACCAGCTACAAGTGGGTGGGGCAGGCCGACTACCTGTGCCGCGCCTAGCAGAGGTTTGCCCCTTAGGCCACTAAGGGGCCTTGATACAAGGAGCTTGCATGCCATCCCGTCTCAAAGGGGCCCTGGGGCCGGTCGGCCCCCTGCCGGAACAACTGGAGCTATGGCGGCAGCGGCTGTTGCGGCAACTGCCCGGCCCCCTGCATGGCGTGCGCACCCTGTTTGTGGGCGATCCCTTGAAGGTCATCATCAGCTTTGAGGACGACAGGGTGGAGGTGTTCTTGCCCCAGGTGGAGTGGCCGCTGCCCAATGTGCCACGGCAAAAACCCCAGCTGCAGGGCTGCATCGCCTTGGCTGATGGTTCCTTTGACGCCTTGTTGGCACTCATCGAACAGACCATACATCGCCGGGTGCAAAGCTTTCGCGAATGCAGCTGCTGCGGCCGGCGCATGCCGCCGGAGATGATGGGCAGCGTCAATGGCCAGCCCACCTGCCGCCGCTGCATCGAGGGGCGGCGCCTGCTGCTGTAAGCCAGATCCCGCTGTCGCTTTGACCATTGCTGACTAGACTCAAGAGCAGGCGGATGGTCAGGAGGTGGCGCATGGGACGACGAATTCTGATGTTGTGGCTCCTAGGTCTCACATCGCTATGGACGACGCCCCTGCAAGCCGGCGAGCTGGTACTCACCTATCCGCCACCGGAATTCAAGAGCGATGCCCGGCATCCCTATTTTCTCGCCCTGCTGCAGCTGGCCCTGGATCATACGGTGGCCGAAGAGGGGCCCTATCGATTGCAGCCCCTGGCCAATGTGGCCCAGCAGAGTCGGGCATTTCGCCTGCTGGGCAATAAGCAGCTGGATGTCATGTGGTCCATGACGTCAAGGGAGCGCGAGCATGCCTATTTACCCGTCCGTATCCCCCTGATGAAAGGCTTACTGGGTTATCGGGTGATCCTCATCAACCGGCAGGATGCCGCCATCTTCGAGGGCATGGATGAGCAGAATCTCAAGGAGGTGACCTGTTACCAGGGCCACGACTGGCCAGATCTGGAGATACTGGCGTTCAACGGTTTCCAGGTGCGCGGGGTAGCTAACTACCTGCGCATATTCACCATGCTGGATCGCGGCATGATTGACTGTTTTCCCCGTGGCATCTTGGAGGCCTGGGGCGAGATAGAGAGCCAGCAGTTGCAAAATACCGTGGTGGATAGCCGCTTTGTGCTCATCTATCCCACCGCCATCTACTTCTTTGTCCATCAGGACAACCACGCCCTGGCATCCCGACTGGAGCGGGGGCTGCGGGCCGCTCTGGCCGATGGCTCCTTTGATCGCCTGCTCTATGGCTACCCGCCACATAAGGAGGCGCTGGCCCGCGCCAACCTGGATCAACGGGTCAAGATGGTGCTGCAAAACCCCCTGCTGCCCGCGCAGACGCCCTTGTCCGAGCCGGCACTGTGGCATCATGGCCAGGGTGTGCCGTTGGATAAGCCTTAGGCATAAAAAAAGGTTCATCGCGTCTTCCCGGGGAAGGCGGCCTTGATTTTCAGGAAAAAGTATTCTGAGTCCCTAAATCCATAGGCCATGCGTTTGATCACCTTGATTCGATTATTCACTCCCTCC
>JAJOIN010000013.1 GCA_021209335.1 Aeromonadaceae bacterium | reverse complement strand
CTTTTGCCGTGGCAGCCCCTCCAGCTCACTCACCGGCGTGATCTTGCCCGCCAGCAGGGGGCGGGCATTGCTGACCGGCGCGCCCTGGCTGGCAGGCTTGGCACGCGTGCCACCTGCCGCCGTCTGGCTGACATGGGGCAGATCCACCACCAACCGATGCCCGTATTGCGCCTGGGGCTTCAGCGTAAATAGCGTCGGCTTTATCTGGCCTGCCAGCTCAAACTGCCAACGCAGGGTGCTGCCCTCCGTCTGTTGACTGAGGCTGCGGATCATGGGCCCGGTTTGGGTGAGCCGCTGAGGCTGCACCCGGCTGCCGGTATCGCGCAGGGCTATGATGAGCCGCGGCGGGGAGGCCTGCAGCTGATAGTCATAAGCAGGTTTGCCCGTCAGATCAAACACCAGCCGGGTCTTCTCCTGGGTGGGGGCAATACGCAAAGACAGGAGTTCATTGGCCCAGACCGGCAGGATCTGACCACATACAACAACAATAAGCAGGATCAGGCGTTTCAACGGCATCACAACTTGCTGATTATGGCTTCACCCACGGCGCTGCGGGAGAGCAATTCAGCCTCCCGCTCCTCGCCAACATAACGTAACGTGATCTCCACGTCGGCCCCCGGCAACCAGCCCAGGCCCTTCTCCGGCCACTCGATGAGGCACAGGCTGTCGGGGGTAAAATAATCGCGGATCCCCATGAACTCCAGCTCCTCCGGATCGGCCAGCCGATAAAGGTCGAAATGATACACCTGCCAGGTAGGCAGTTCATAGGCCTCCACCAGTGTATAAGTGGGGCTCTTGACCTTGCCAGCATGCCCCAGGCCCTGCACGAATCCCCGACTCAGGGTCGTCTTGCCCGCCCCCAGTTCGCCATGCAGGAAAAACACGCAGGCTCGCTGGCAGGCTTGCGCCAGGCGGCGGCCAAACTCAACCGTGGCCTGCTCAGAGGCCAGGCGTTGTGTGAACTTCATTGTCATCGTCCGTCCCTTGCGGGTTAACCAAGTGTCGAATAAAGGGCAACAGATCGCTGGCCAGCATGCCACGCTCGCCCTGCCGGGCCGCCAGATCCCCGGCCGCACCATGCAGGCAGACCCCCAGCAGGGTCGCCAACGGCATGCTGAGCCCCTGGGCCCAGAGACCGGCGATGAGACCCGCCAGCAGATCCCCCATGCCACCACTGGCCATGCCAGGATTGCCCCCCTGACAGACCCAAAGGCGGGCGCCATCGCATACCAGGGTGCCCGGCCCCTTGAGCAGCACCACGCCGCCCAGGCGCGCCTGCAGCGCCCGCACGGCGGCAAAGCGATCCTTACTCACCTCGGCGGTGGTGCAGCCCAGCAGACGAGCGGCTTCCCCCGGGTGGGGGGTGAGGATCCAGTTCTGCCGCCGCTGCGGCGCGCGCGCCAGCCAGTTGAGACCATCGGCATCCACCACGCTGGGCACCTCGGCGGCCAGCCAGTCGGCAAAGCGCCGCTCGGCCCAAGGGCTCTGCCCCAGGCCCGGCCCAAACACGGTCGCCGTCGGCCAGCGCCAGTCCGGGGGCTCCACATCACTGAGCATCAGCTCGGGCCGGCCTGCCGCCAGCAGCGGCAGATTGGCCGTGACGCTGCTGGCGCGCACCAGGCCGGCACCGGCGCGCAGCGCCGCTTCGGCGGCCAAACGCAGGGCTCCCGGCATCCCCGGGCCACCACCGCACAGCAGCACACGGCCGCAGTCCCCCTTGTGCAGGTGCCGGGGGCGGCGCCTAAGGTACTCATTGAGGAGGGAATAATCCAGCAGGCCGCCATCCGGCTGCGCCAAACCGGTCAAGGCCGGCAGCCCCAAGGGTGCCAAGGTCAGCCGCCCCACCCATTCCGCACTCTCTCCTGTGACCAACCCGCGCTTGTGCCCCACCAAGCTCAGGGTATGGGTTGCCCGCACCACGGCGCCCAGCGGTTGTCCCGTATCGGCATGCAATCCTGACGGCAGATCCACCGCCAGCACGGGCCCCGCCAGACGATTGATGGCGGCAATGTGATCCAGCACGGCCCCCCGCAAGGGCTGACTGGGCCCTATGCCCAGCAAGGCATCCACCACCAGATCCGGAGTCGATGCCGGCAAGTCGGCCAGGGTGAGCACAGGCCCCTGCCGCCGCCACTGCGTCCAGGCCTGATAGGCAGGTAACCTGGTTGCCGGTTCGCCCAGCCCGCACACCGTCACCTGACGCCCCGCCTCGTGCAGCAGGCGGGCCAGCACATAGCCATCGCCGCCATTATTGCCGGCCCCACAGAAGAGCCAGATAGAGTTGGCCATCGGCCAGTGGGTAATCAGATGCTCAAACAGAGCCTGGCCGGCCCGGCACATGAGACCATACAGATCCAGCCCCTGCTGACTGGCCAGTTGGGGTTCCAGGGATTGGATCTGGGCGGCACGCCAGAGGGGAAGGCCCGCCGGCGGCTGTGGTACACTTTGCGGGTTTTGCATAGACAGGGTGCCCATGACCAGCCTCGATTACACGACTTTGGCCCACCATATCAAGCTCTGGGGGCGCGAGCTAGGCTTCCAGCAGGTGGGGATCTGCGACACGGATCTGCAGGCTGAGGAGCCCCGTCTGCTGGCCTGGCTCGCCAAGGGCTACCACGGCCAGATGGAGTACATGGCCCGCCATGGCCTGCTACGGGCCCGCCCCACGGAGCTGCTGCCCGGCACCCTGAGAGTCATCTCGGTGCGCATGGACTACCTGCCCCACAGGGCCGGCATTGCCGCTCAGTTAGCCGATCCCACCCAAGCCTATATTAGCCGCTATGCCCTGGGGCGGGATTATCACAAGGTGCTGCGCCAGCGGCTCAAGCGCCTGGCCCAGCGCATCGAACAGGTGGTGGGCGCGCTGGGGGCCCGCCCCTTTGTCGACTCGGCCCCCGTGCTGGAGCGGCCGCTGGCCGCCAAAGCCGGCCTGGGCTGGACAGGGAAACATACGCTGATCATCCATCAAGACGCCGGTTCTTTCTTCTTTTTAGGTGAGCTGCTGGTGGATCTGCCCCTGCCGGTGGACGCCCCTGTGGCCAATCAGTGCGGCAGTTGCAGCGCCTGCCTCACCAGCTGCCCCACCGGCGCCATCATAGCGCCCTACGAGCTGGATGCCCGCCGCTGCATCTCCTACCTCACCATAGAACACGACGGGCCCATTCCTGAGGCACTGCGTTCCCTGATGGGCAATCGCATCTATGGCTGTGACGACTGTCAGCTGATCTGCCCCTGGAACCGGCAGGCCAAGGCCAGCGAGGAGGTGGATTTCGCCCCTCGCCCAGCCTTGCATAGGGCCAGCCTGCTGAGCCTGTGGCAGTGGGATGAGGCCCAATTCCTCACCCAGACCGAAGGCAGCCCCATCCGCCGCATTGGCTATCACAAATGGCAACGCAATATTGCGGTGGCCCTGGGCAACGGGCCATACTCGGACCCGGTATGGACGGCCCTGCAAGCCAAGCTGGAGACCGCCGCCCCCCTGGTGCAGGAGCATATCCAGTGGGCCCTGGCCCAGTTGCAGAGCAAGGCTGAACGCCAGGATAACAAGACAGCCAGAGTCATACGGTGCGTGCAAAAAGGCATGCCCGACCACGCTTGAGGGAGATGAAAGCATGATGATATTGGGAGTGGATATCGGCGGTTCCGGCATCAAGGGCGCCATCGTCGATACCGACACAGGGCTGATAGTGGGAGAGCGCCACCGCATTGCCACCCCGCAACCGGCCACGCCTGAGGCCATGGCCGACAGCCTGAAGGCCCTGGTGGCACACTTCGCCTGGCAAGGCCCCATTGGCTGCGGCTTCCCGGCCACCATTCACCATGGCGTTGTCTTTACCGCCGCCAACATTGATGCCAGCTGGGTGAACGTGGATGCCCAGAGCCTGTTCAGTCAGGCCTGCGGCAGCAGCTGTTACCTGCTGAATGACGCCGACGCCGCCGGCCTGGCCGAGATGCGCTTTGGTGTGGGTCAGGGTAAGGATGGGGTGGTGATGCTGATCACCATAGGCACTGGCCTGGGCTCGGCAATTTTCGTCAACGGCCAGCTACACCCCAATACCGAGTTGGGCCACCTGAAGATCAAGGGTCGCATCGCCGAACACTATTGTTCCGATGCCGTGCGGCAACGGGAAGATCTGGGCTGGAAGAAGTGGGGCCGGCGCTTTAGCCGCTACCTGCAACGGCTGGAGTTTCTGTTCAACCCGGATCTCATCATTCTGGGGGGCGGAGCCAGCCAGAAACTGGCCAACTTTCAAGATCAGCTCTACACCCGGGCTCCCGTGGTGGCAGCACAAAGCCTCAACCAGGCCGGCATCATAGGCGCCGCCCTGTATGCACAGGAGCAGGTAGCGGCACAGTCGCAAGCCTGACTAGATATCGTCCAGGCGGTGAGCGTTATGCACCAGCTGATGCTGGCGTGTGCGCTCCTCCTGGACAATACCGGCACACCAGCTCTGCAGGCTCTCCCCATCCAGATGGCGTGCCATCACCTCCAACTCGCCGATCAGGGCCTCATCCAGAGCGATGGCCTGCTCAAGAATAGACTCGGTACTATCCGGCACCTGCTGCGGCAGACTCGTCAGGGCTTGGGCAAACTGCCCATCGGTCTGAATATCCACCCAGGTTTCCTGCAAGCTGGCACCCAGGCTCTGCTGCAGCCGTGCGGCATGGCGCGCCGCCTCGTTTTCCCGCTGAATCATGAACGCCAGCAACAGCCGGCAGCGCTCCGCCGGCGCTTGCCGCTGCCAGAGATGGTAACGCTCAGCCAACTGCTGGTGAGCCTGTTGCAGGTGCTGCAGTATGTCTTTGAGTTGCTGATAACGCATGATGGCGCCCGGGTCATGGAGTCTGCCTCAAGTATAGGCAAGGGGCTGACGAGACAAGCAGATCCCGGATGCCGAGTCAGAACATCAGGACAGAGAGAGAAAAGGAGGAGATTTGGAGCGGGAAACGAGACTCGAACTCGCGACCCCAACCTTGGCAAGGTTGTGCTCTACCAACTGAGCTATTCCCGCATGCGCCACATCATAGCGCATTGGTGATTTTGGTCAAGCAGTTTTCGATTTCTGAATTGTCGAATGCACATTTATTCATCTTTTCTTTGTCCTTTGTTATCAGGTTTATTCATCTTTTGTCTACGTTGTCGGCTCTCGTTATCAATTTTTTATACTTAATCTGCAATATCATCGTTATACACTGAGGCTAGAAATAGTAAAAATCTCGG
>JAJOIN010000072.1 GCA_021209335.1 Aeromonadaceae bacterium | reverse complement strand
CTTATACAGGATTTTTACTATCGGCCTTGCCTGGTTATCCAATGCTTAAAAATCCAGTGTTACCTTTGCTGTTTTTGGCATCGGGACTGTCTTCTGGTGCCGCATCTTCCAGCCCGGGCGGCGCCGGCCTCGCCGCTATACAGGGCCAGATGCTGGCCATAACGGGCCAGCTTGACCCCTTGAGGCAGCGGGAACAGCGGTGGCAGCGGCAGATCCACGCTCTGACCGTCGGCGGGCAGCGGCAGTTGGGCCAGCTGGGGATCCAGCATGCCCAGCATGCCCCACAGCTGTTCGGGCTTGCTGGCACTGACATGGGCACTGAAAGAGAGTGCCTCTATCTTGGGCAGCTCGCTCTGGGGATCCACGGCCCCCAGCTTGAGATCCTGCAGCTCCACCCCCACGCCCTGCAGCCCCTGGATCATGCCGGTCATCATGCCCAGCATGGCGGGATTGCTCTGCTTGAGATCCTGCTGCAGCGCCACCAGCGGCTCGCAGCTGAAGCTGGCCTGGGTGGCCCGAGTCCACAGCTGGCTCAGCACAGGCGCCAGGGCATCCACGTTGAGCCCCAGGTTCACCGCCAGCAGCCCCTTGGCGTCCTTGGGCACAAAGCCTTGCAACTTCTGCAGCTCGGTCATGGCAGCAGCATCGGTGGACTCCAGCTTGCCGGCGGTGCCCAGGTTCAGGCCGGTAGCACTGCGATCCAGTCGGGTATAGCCAAACAGGGTGCGAGGCCACAGGGCTACCATGCCCTCTAGATCTTGCTGACAACCCGGCGTCCGCCAGGCAGCCAGCTCCTGGCTGGCCTGGCCGTGGCTAAGCTTGTCCGCCAGCTGGGCCAAGGGGGAGTCGGCGCGGGTGATGCCCTGCACCAGCCCCAGATGGTTAAGGTAGCCCAGGGCGAAGGGCACAAAGCCGTGCTGCTTGACGAGCTGGGGCAACAGATCGCTGTCCGCCAGGCTGTGGGCCGGCTTCACCAGCCCGAGGGCGGGCTTGAGGCCCTGCTCGGCCGGGATCAGATCGCCGGTGTCCAGGGTTAGCACCGCAAAACCGGCCTGCTTGGCCAGCACCAGGGCCAGGGGGAACTCCCCCTCCAGGGCAAAGGGATAGCGGCGATAGCTGACGCCATCCAGTTGAGCCTGCTCACCCTTGGCCTGGAAGCGGGCCTCGGCGGCCTGGAGGAAACGATCGAAGGCCGCCTCGTCCGCCAGCTTGACCCGCAGCACCGGCAGGGCCCCCACCGTATAGAAGGCCTGATCCACCTTGTCCCCCAGCCCCAGGGCCGCCGGCGCCTGCTCACCCTGCTGCAAGGCGGTCACAAATTCACCATACAGGCCCAGCAGCATGCGCAGGCCGGCATCGGCCGACTGCCCCTCACCATCCAGCTCCTTGGCCAGCTTGTCCAACTCGCTCTGCAGCTGGTCCGGCGCGGGGATCAAGCCCTGCCAGCGGGTCTGCAGCACGGCGAAGTTATCCTGCCAGCTGGCTGGCTTGAGGGCCCCGGAGAAGATCAGGGTGTCCGCCGGCACATAGCTCAGGCTGCTCTCCCCGCCACTGACGCCGGACTGCTGATACACGTAATAACCACCCCCGGCGGCGGCCACACCGGCGATCACCAGGCCGGCTATGATGCCTTTATTCATCCCTTGCTTCCTTATGGTTCGGCCCTTGGGCCATTAAAAATGGCCTCATCATGGCCCGATGGTCGGTGACAAACAAGTCCGACCGCGCTATCTGACAGTCCGCCTTCAGCCGGCGATGCCGTACTGCTGGCGATAGGCCCGCACCTGCTCCAGCAGACCGGCCAGATCCGGCTGCTCCTCCAGGTAGCGCACCAGATCCCCCAGGCTGATGATGGAGATGACCTTGGCCTGATAGTCCCGCTCCACCTCCTGGATGGCGGACAGCTCACCCTTGCCCTTCTCCTGCCGGTCCAGGGCGATCAGCACCCCGGCGAGGCTGGCGCCGTTGGCCTGGATCAGATCCATGGACTCGCGGATGGCGGTGCCGGCGGTGATGACGTCATCCACCAGCATGATGCGGCCGGCTAGCGGGCTACCCACCAGGTTGCCGCCCTCGCCGTGATCCTTGGCTTCCTTGCGGTTGAAGCACCAGGGCACATCCTGGTCGTACACCTCGGCCAGCTGCACCGCGGTGGCGGAGGCGATGGGGATCCCCTTGTAGGCCGGGCCGAACAGCACATCGAAGTCGATGCCGGCATCCATCAGGGCGGCGGCATAGAAGCGGCCCAGACGGGCCAGATCCCGACCGGAGTTGAACAGGCCGGCATTGAAGAAGTAGGGGCTCTTGCGGCCGGACTTCAGGGTAAAGTCGCCAAACTTGAGCACCTGCTTCTCCAGGGCAAACTCGATAAAGTCTCGCTGATAGGCTTTCATGGTCTCTCCTCGGATAAACAAAACAGGCACATAAAAAACGCGGCCAACGCCGCGTCTGTCAACAGGTCAAGCTCAGACCGCCAGGGCCTGACGCTGCAGGGCAAACAGGGTCTCGAGCCCCTGCTCCGCCATGTCCAGCAGCTGGTTGAGTTCGTCGCGGCTGAAGGGCTCGCCCTCGGCGGTGCCCTGCACCTCGATGAGCTTGCCGCCTTCCATCATCACCACGTTCATGTCGGTCTCGGCGGCAGAGTCCTCTTCATACTCCAGATCGCACACCGGCATGTTGGCGACGATCCCCACCGACAGCGCCGCCACCATGCCCTTCAAGGGCTCCTGCTTGGGTTTGAGCAGCCCCTGCTGGCGCATCCAGTTTAGGGCATCGGCCAGGGCCACGCAGGCGCCTGTGATGGCGGCGGTGCGGGTGCCGCCGTCGGCCTGGATCACGTCACAGTCGACCGTGATGGTGTACTCCCCCAGGGCCTTCAGATCGATGGCCGCCCGCAGGGAACGGCCGATCAGCCGCTGGATCTCCAGGGTGCGGCCCCCCTGCTTGCCGGAGGCGGCCTCGCGGTGCATCCGCGAATGGGTGGAGCGGGGCAGCATGCCGTATTCGGCGGTGACCCAGCCCTGGCCCTTGCCCTTGAGGAAACGGGGTACCCCTTCCACCACGCTGGCGTTGCACAGCACCTTGGTGTTGCCAAACTCCACCAGCACAGAGCCTTCGGCGTGGCAGGTGTAATGACGGGTGAGGGTGACAGGGCGAACCTGCTGTGGCGTTCTTCCGCTCGGGCGCATGGCAATTCCAGACTATCGATTCAAGTGGCCGCCAGTATACGTCAAAGGCGGTCACATTTCATGGCTGCGGCTCGGCTGACGCCAGGGTCCGCCTTGGGTATACTGGCCACTCCTTAAGCCAGAACAGAAGAAGCCCTATGATCCATAGCATGACCGCCTACGCCCGCCGTGAATTCAAGGGCGACTGGGGCACCGCCGTCTGGGAGATCCGCTCGGTCAACCAGCGCTATCTGGAAACCTATCTGCGCCTGCCGGAACAATTCCGCGGCCTGGAGCCCCTGCTGCGCGAGCGCTTCCGCACCAGCCTGGAGCGGGGCAAGGTGGAATGCGGCCTGCGCTTTGAAGGCCCCACCGAGCAGGCCCAGCTGCACATCAACGAAGGCCTGGCGGAACAGCTGATCGACAGCGCCCTCTGGGTCATCGACCGCGCCGGCCAAGGCCAGCTCAACCCGCTGGACGTACTGCGCTGGCCCGGCGTCATGGCCGCCCAGGAGCAGGACATGGATGCCCTCACCCAGACCCTGCTGTCTGGCTTCGATCAGGTGCTGCAGGAGTTCATCGTCGCCCGCCAGTCCGAGGGTGAGAAGCTCAAGGCGCTGATCGAACAGCGGCTGGAAGGCATACAGGTAGAGGTGACCAAGGTGCGGGAGCAGATGCCCGCAGTCATCGCCTGGCAACGCCAACGCCTGCTGGACAAGCTGGCCGACGCCAACATAGAGCTGGAGTCCGGCCGCCTGGAGCAGGAGCTGCTGCTGATGGCCCAACGCATCGATGTGGCCGAAGAGCTGGACCGCCTCGAGACCCACAACGGCGAGACCCGCAAGATCCTGAAAAAAGGCGGCGCCTGCGGCCGTCGACTGGACTTCATGATGCAGGAGTTCAACCGCGAGTCGAACACGCTGGCCTCCAAGTCCATCAACGCCGAGGTCACCCAGTCCGCGGTGGAGCTCAAGGTGCTGATCGAACAGATGCGCGAGCAGATCCAGAACATCGAATAAGCCGTTGTCGGCCTCAACCGCCAAAGCCCCTCCCCCAGGGGCTTTGGCGTTTTCCGCAGGCCTGACCGGATAGGCACGCCACAGGGCGATACACACAGCAGGAGCCTCCCATGACCACAGCCTCTCCCCGCCTCTGCATCGAGCAGATACGGACACTGACCGGCGAGACAACCTTTGCCAAAGGCATGCTGCTGACCAAGGCCGGCAAGGTCCACCTGCTGGCATGGCAGGGGGATAGCGTCACGGCCCGGGTGGCGGGCAGCCACGACTACCAGGTCAGGCTCCAGCTCGACGGAGGTGACATAGACAGCCACTGCACCTGTCCGGCGGCCAGTTACCAGACGATGTGCAAGCACGCCGTCGCCACCGCCCTCACCCTGATAGCGCAACGCGGACAGGCCGCGGAAATGAGCGAGACACAGCGGCTGCGCGACTTCTTTTGCCCAGCAGGAGCAGGAGACACTCGTCACCCTGCTGCTGGAGGAGCTGGGCCGCGATGGGCGGCGCTGGCAACACTGGCTGCAACGGGCCGATCTCAGCGATCAGCCCATCACCCAGGTTACGTTGAAACAGCAGATAGACGCGGCACTCCCCGAAGAAAACCTGTGGGAATGGCGGGAGGTGGCCGACTACTTCATGGAGGCCGAGACCCAGTTTGAGGCCATCTGGGCGGCCTTGTCGTCGCTGCCGGTGGAGACCCAATGGGCGCTGATCGAGCATGCTCTGGCGCGGCTCAACCAGGTGCTCGAGCAGATCGATGATTCGGGCGGCCATCGTCTCGGTCTGGAGGGGCAACTGACCAGTCGGCTGCCCAAGCTGTTCCGGCAACTGCCGTGGAGCGAGCAACAGCAGGCCGACTGGTTGTTCGCGCATCTGCTGGAGAAGCCGCTGGATGTGTTCCCATCGCTTGCCGACTTTGGTGATGCCGGCCACAGCCCCAGCCTGCTGGCACTGTGCGAACAGGCACTGGCACGGCCGCAAGCCTCTGGTGACGACTGGGAGCGCAGATGGCAGCGCCAACGCTATGCCGAGCCCTTGCTCGCCGCGGCCAAATCGCGAGGCGACTGGCGCACGGAGCTGACCATACTGTCCCGCCTGGCCGAGACAGTGCGGGACTGGCTGGCGGTCTGCCAACTGTGCCTCGACCATCAGGAGCCGCTGGACGGCGAGTTCTGGTTGGCCAAGGCCCGCAAACAGGCCAGCAATCCCTATGAGCAATACCAGTGCGATCGCTTGGAGATCGCCCTGTGCGAGCAACTGGCGGACAAGGCGCGGGCCTGGGCGCTGGGCAACCGCCTGTTCGAGCAGCAACCCAGCTTCGAAGAGTACCAGCAGCTGCACCAGTTGCAGCAACGGCTGGCCTGGCAGGATGCGACCTGGCTGAGCCGGGTGGAACAAACCCTGAAGGCGGCGGCGCAGCCCACCGGGCGAGGCTTG
>JAJOIN010000115.1 GCA_021209335.1 Aeromonadaceae bacterium | reverse complement strand
TCCAGAAGTATTACGAGACGGCAGAGCTGGCAACCGTCTCGGATCCCAATCTGGTCTATGACCTGTTCCACAAGCTCAAGAGCACCGGCATCTTCACCTGGAATGAGGTGGTGGCCTTTACCGATGCCTATTTCGACCCGAAACGGGGTCAGGAAGCCATGCTGGGTTATATCAAACCGGCAGTCGACCGATTCAGCAAACGCTATAGCTTCACCACTGAGACCATCCGCGAGTGCCGTCGCATGTTGAAACTGGTTGAACAGGGCGGCTCGGCCACCGACAAGGCCAATGCCGAACGGCGCCTCAAAGAAGCGGGTGAAGCCCGCTCCGAGCTCGACATCTTCAAGAAAGACCTCAACGGCTATGTGCGCTTCTACGAGTTCGTTTCGCAGATCACCGCGTTCGATGATTATGAGATGGAGCGGCTGTGTGTCTTTGCCCGTCATCTGTTGCCGCTGTTGCGTCAGGAGATCCTCGAAGAGGACGACATCGACCTCTCTGCCGTGATGCTCACCCACTACAACCTCAAGGCCAAACGCACCCAGGATCTGAAGCTCAAGGAAGACGCCGAAGGCTATGGTTTGCAGGGCATCTCGGCACTGGGCAGTGCCGCTCCGAAGGAGGAGAAGAAAGACTTCATCTCCGAACTGCTGGCACGGATGAACGACCTGTTCGGTGTCGAAGTCACCGAGGGCGACAAGCTCGACTGGCTGCACGGCATGGCTAGCAAGCTCAGTGAAAACACGACACTGATGGAGCAGGTCAACAACAATGATCGCGATGCCATCATGCTGGGTGACTACCCCAAGGCCGTGGATGAAGCGGTGATCGCCCGCATGGACACCCAGCAAGGCATGTCGCTGGATTACCTGTCGTATCCTGAAAAAGCGGCCGCACTCCAGCATCTGCTGCTGGATCTGCTGCTCAAAGGGATTGGGGGTTTGGCGAGGTGATGGCGATCTCGGGCATCCAGTAGCAAGGCGGCTGGATAGAGAAAGCTTGAGCAATCGGGGCGTTATCCCCGAACGGACCAGCACCAGATATGCCAGTCCCGGCAGGGCATGAGTCGTAAGCAGCGGCATCGGGCCCGCCAGCGCCGCTGGGGAGGGCTGGTGCTGGTGGCACTGCTGGCCGGTACCCATCGCTTTAGCGATCTGCGCCGCAAGATTGGCGGCGTCAGTGAGAAAATGCTGGCGCAGACCCTGCAGTGGCTGGAGCAGGATGGCTTGGTACGCCACACGGCCCATCCAGTGGTGCCGCCTCATGTGGACTATGATCTGACGCCGCTGGGCGTCGAGCTGGCGCGCCACGTCGAGCAACTGGTCAATTGGATAGAGGAGAACCTGGCGACGATCCTGGAGGCCAAGACGCCAGCCTGATGCACTTGTCGGCTACCTGAGAGCCAGGCGCAAGCACAGAGGCCAGATTGGCAACCCCCCAGCGACGGCGCCATCTATGCCAAGGCGCGGCTGGAAATAGGGTGACCAGTGTAAAATTTAAATCATGAGGGCGATGTGAAAAAAAGCAGGGAAAATAACAGCAGATACAGCGAGGCAGGGATAAGGCTTTATTGATTGACCAACTCGAAAAAACGACGCAAGGGTGCATCATTGGGGAATTGAGCATGCAGCCAAGTCTGCATTCCCTCTGTGGTTAATAGGCCACTTCGGTTTTGCCAGGTGATGCGTTTTTTATTACCAGCCGAGGTGCAGGGCGAATAACAGATCCAGTGATCTGCGCTAGCACTGCTATGTCGGGATACACAGAGATCCTGTGTCAGATTTAAAAGCATAATGATTCCTTAAATTAGTTGCCGGGAAGGGGAGTCTTCACCACTTCCCGGCAAACCATCAGATTACAGCGACGTCAGCGGCCTGCGGGCCCTTGGCGCCATTCTCGATGGTGAAAGAGACACGGTCGCCTTCATTGAGCGAACGGAAACCACCCCCGACAATTGCGCGGAAGTGAACAAACACATCGGCGCCGCCATCTTGTTGAGCAATAAAACCGAAACCTTTTTCGGCATTAAACCATTTAACAACGCCAGTTGTTTTAGACATATATATAAAACCTACGAAAAAATTAGGATGTCACTTTCGGTGACGAATTAACAATAACAGGTGGGAGAAACTCGAAACAATCTGCTGCGTGGCAACATAACTGTATAGGGAGGGGCTACTACTTGTTACAACATCTTCTTGCGAAGTAGTGCCAAGGTACGTGGAATTCCCCACCAGCACAAGGCTTTTTTTATTTATCTTTGTCGGCTTGGGGCACGGCACCGGCTGGCGGAGCCAGATTATTCAACGAAATGAAACCATTAGCGACATTATTACCCTGTTGTGACATCGTTTTGTCATCGGCGGTCAGCTAGACTGGCGGCCAGCGAGCCCTAATCACAGAGTCACCCTATGCCCCCACATGACGACCGCCACCCCCTGCGCCTGCTGCTGATCTTCTTGCAGCTGGGGCTGACCGCCTTTGGCGGGCCAGTCGCTCATCTGAGCTACTTTCGCCAGGAGTTTGTGCACAAACGCCGCTGGCTCAGCGAATCGGCCTACGCCGATCTCGTCGCGCTGTGTCAGTTTCTGCCGGGGCCGGCCAGCAGCCAGGTGGGCATGGCCTTGGGGTTGCAGCGCGCTGGCTATGCCGGTGCCCTGGCGGCCTGGGTCGGTTTCACCCTGCCCTCGGCTCTGGCGCTGATGCTGTTGGCCTTCGGCCTGACACAGGGGACAGACTGGCTGCCGGCCGGCACAATTCAAGGACTCAAGGTGGTGGCGGTGGCCGTGGTGGCCCAGGCGGTCTGGGGCATGGCCCGTCAACTCTGTCCCGACAGGCTACGTCAGGGCTTGATGGGCGCCAGCGCCTGTCTGCTGCTTCTGCTGCCTTCCCCCTGGACCCAGTGGTGGCTGTTGCTGCTGGGCGCCCTGGCGGGCTGGCGTTTTCTGCCGCTGGCCACCCAATGCGAGGGGCAGCCGCTGGCCGGCATCCCCGGCCGCCGGGCAGGCCTGATCTGGCTGAGTCTGTTTTTCCTGCTGTTGTTGGCCTTGCCCCTGCTGGCCAGCCTGTGGCCCTCCCCCAGCCTTGAGCGGATCTGGGCCTTCTATCGCAGCGGCGCCATGGTGTTTGGCGGCGGCCATGTGGTGCTGCCCCTGCTGCAAGGAGCTGTGGTAGATCCCGGCTGGGTGGCGGAGCCGCTGTTTTTGGCCGGTTACGGCGCCGCCCAGGCGGTGCCCGGCCCCCTGTTCACCTTTGCCGCCTTCCTGGGTAGCGCCATGCAGACGGCCCCCAATGGCCTCACCGGCGGGCTGATCTGCCTGCTGGCCATCTTTGCCCCGGCCTGGTTGCTGGTGGCCGGCAGCCTGCCGTTTTGGCTACGGCTGCGCCAGCTGCCCTGGGCCAGAGCCATGCTGGGCGGGATCAATGCCGTGGTAGTGGGCCTGCTGCTGGCCGCCCTCTATGATCCCGTCTGGCTTGGCGGTATCCGGGGCCCGCTGGATCTGCTGCTGGCCCTGGCCGCCCTGGGTGCCCTCACCCTGGGCCGTCAGCCGCCCTGGCGGGTGGTGGTGGGGTGTGCCGGGCTCAGCGCCCTGATGACGACGCTGCTGTGACCGTCCTGATGCACAAAGTGTGGGGCGGATCGCCATTAAAGATTCAATGGAACCCTTAAACATGGCGGCATTCACAGACACTCATGTAGCCCTGCATTATTCTGAGCCGGCAGAGTGACATTCATCGGTCCTTACTGATGTTCCATCCTTGCAAGTCCGCCCCGACCTCTTCTGCGTCGGGGCTTTTTTTTGTCCGTATGGCGGGCTAGGGCCGGCTCAGGCCGTCTTGGATGGCCGGCTCATGCTGGCTGGGCAGCACGCACACCAGCACGCTGCAGGGGGCGTTGGCCAGCAAGGAGGCGCCGACAGAGCCGCGCCACCAGCGGGCCAGGGCGCCCTGCTCCCTGTGCCCCACCACGATGAGATCCGCCGCCACCTGGCGGGCGATACTGGCGATCTGCGCCACCGGTTCACCATGGCGCAGGTAACTGGTCACCGTCAGGCCGTGTTCCTTGAGGTGGGCCTCCCCCTCCTCCAGCACCCGGCGGGCCTCTGCCAGATCCCGTTCGATGCACTCGGCAGACGGGTAGACCGCCTCCGCCATGGCCACCCCCTGGGTGGTGGTCACCACCGCCACCAGCTGCACCTCGGCCTGACACAGCTTGGCCAGCTTGGCCCCCTGGCACAGGGCCTCGCGGCCGTCGGTACTGCCGTCATAGGCCAGCAGGATATTCCGGTACATACGCCACCTCCGTTATGTGTTGTGCTGGCTCCCAGCTTGCACCCTGGCCGCCGTGCCGGGATCCACGCCGCTCACACTTTTGCCGCCAGCGGCAAAAAATCAGTGCCGCAACAGGCGCAGGCCGTTGGCCACCACCAGCAGGCTGGCCCCCACATCGGCGATCACCGCCAGCCAGAGGCTGCCGTGCCCGGTGAGGGTCAGCAGCAGGAAGCCGCCCTTGAGCCCCAGGGCCAGCACCAGGTTCTGGATCAGCACGGCCCGGGTGGTGCGACACAGGCGGATGAAGCGGGGCAACTTGCCCAGATCGTCGTCCATCAAGGCCACATCGGCAGTCTCGATGGCGGTGTCCGAACCCAGGCCGCCCATGGCAAAGCCGATGTCCGCCTGCGCCAGGGCCGGAGCATCGTTGATGCCATCCCCCACCATGCCGACAGCTCCCAGGGTCTGCCGCGCCCGGATCTGCTCCAGCTTCTGTGCCGGCAGCAACTGTGCCTGTACCTCGTCGATGCCGGCCGCCTGCGCCATGGCCTGGGCACTGGCGGCGTGATCCCCGGTCAGCATCAGGGTGCGCACTCCCAGCCCATGCAGTTCGGCCATGGCGGCCGCACTGCCTGGTCGCAGACGATCCGCCACGCTGAACCAGGCCAACGGCTGTGTCGCATCCAGCAGCAGCACCAGGCTATGCCCCTGGGCACGGCACTGGAGCGCCTCGGCCGGCAAGGCCGCGGGCAGACGACCCAATTGGCGTGCCAGCGCCTCGCTGCCCAGCCAGTAATCCCGGCCATTCAGCGCGCCGCGCAGTCCCAGCCCTGGCAGGGTCTGATGCGCCGAGGTGGCCGGCAGGGGCAAGCCCAGTTCGCCGGCATGCTGCCAGATGGCGCGGGAGAGCGGATGATCCGAGTCCGCCGCCAGGGCCCCCGCCAGGGCCTGACACTGGTCGGCCGACAGGCTGGCCAGCGTGCCCATCTGCTGCTGGGTCGGGGTGCCGCAGGTCAAGGTGCCCGTCTTGTCAAGGGCCAGCCAGCGCAGCTTATGGCCCTGCTCCAGATAGGCGCCACCCTTGATCAGTATGCCGTGACGCGCCGCCGCGGTGAGCGCGCTCACCAGGGTGACCGGGGTGGCGATGACCAGGGCGCAGGGGCAGGCGATCACCAAGAGCACCAGGGCCTGATAGGCCCACTGGTGCCAATCGCCCAGCCCCAGCCAAGGGGGCAGCAGGGCCAACAGCAGCGCCAGCAGGCACACCAGGGGGGTGTAGACGCGGGCGAAGCGATCCACAAAGCGCTGGGTGGGCGCCTTGGCTGACTGGGCCTGCTCCACCTGATGGATGATGCGTGCCAGCAGGCTGCCGGAGGCGGGCGCCGTTACCGTCACCTCCAGCAAGCCCTCGCCGTTGAGGCTGCCGGCATACACGGTTTCACCCGGTCCCCTGGCCACCGGCAGGCTCTCCCCCGTGATGGCCGCCTGGTTAATGTGACTAAGGCCCTGCTGGATCACGCCATCCAGGCCGATCCGCTCCCCCGGCCGCACCTGCATCCGGCTGCC
>JAJOIN010000104.1 GCA_021209335.1 Aeromonadaceae bacterium | reverse complement strand
CTGGACACGATCAGATCGGCCTGGCAGAGCAGGCTGGCATCCAGCGGCCCGCTGATGAGCGGCACCTGGGCCGGCAGGGCATCGCGGCCCGGCGGCTGGGCACGGGTGTCCAGCACTGTGGGGGTCACGCCACGGGCGAGAAAATAGGCCACACAGGAGAGCCCCGTCTTACCCAGTCCTATGATGACGACCTTGGCCATGTGCCTGTCCTTATCTCAGCTTGAGGGTGACGAGCCCCACCAGCACCAGCACCAAGGTGATGATCCAGAAACGGACTATCACCCGCGGCTCCGGCCAGCCCTTGAGCTCATAGTGATGATGGATGGGCGCCATGCGGAAGATGCGTTGACCGCGCAGCTTGAAAGAGCCCACCTGCAGGATCACCGAGACGGTTTCCATCACGAACACGCCGCCCATGATCACCAGCAGGAACTCCTGGCGCAGCAGCACGGCGATGACCCCCAGCAGGGCCCCCAGGGCCAGGGACCCCACGTCCCCCATGAACACCTGGGCCGGGTAGGTGTTGAACCAGAGAAAGCCCAGCCCGGCGCCGACGATGGCGGTACAGACCACCACCAGCTCGGAGGCGTGCAGCACATAGGGGATGTGCAGGTAGCTGGCGAAGTTGACGTTGCCGGTGGCCCAGGCCACCAAGGCAAAGCCCGCCGCCACCATGACGGTGGGCATGATGGCCAGGCCATCCAGGCCGTCGGTGAGGTTCACCGCATTGGAGGAGCCGACAATCACGAAATAGACCAGGGGGATGAACAGCAGCCCCAGCACCGGCATGAAGCCCTTGAAGAAGGGCACCACCAGTTGGGTCTGGGCATCGGCGCTGGCCGTGCTGTACAAGAAGATGGCCACCGCCAGGGCGGCGGCGGATTGCCAGAAGTACTTCCAGCGGGCAATCAGCCCCTTGGAGTTCTTGCGCACCACCTTGCGGTAGTCATCCACGAAGCCAATGGCCCCAAAGCTCACCAGCACAAACAGCACCACCCAGACATAGGGGTTGGAGAGCTTGGCCCACAGCAGCACGGAGACAGCGATGGCGAAGAGGATCATCACGCCGCCCATGGTGGGGGTGCCGCGCTTGCTAAAGTGGGACTCGGGACCGTCATGGCGCACCACCTGACCGATCTGCAGCAGCTGCAGACGACGGATCACGTGGGGCCCCACCCACAGGGCGATGCCCAGGGCGGTGAGAATGGCCATGATGGCGCGGAAGGTCAGATAACCCACCACGTTGAACAAAGAGATATAGGACGTCAGCGCCTCGGCCAGCCAGACTAGCATGCCCGCTCCTTCAGTTGCTTCATGAACTCGATGACCTCTTCCATGCGGGAGCTGCGCGCTCCCTTGGCCAGGAGAGTCAAATGGGGTTGTTGTTCAGCCAGCTGAGTCAACCGCTGGCACAGGCTGGCCTTGTCGGCGAAGTGCTGGCCACCGGCCGCCTCGGCGGTGAGGGCCGACAAGGGGCCCACCGTCAGCACGGCGTCCAGGCCGCGGGCCTTGGCGTGCTCTCCCACCTTGCGGTGCAGGCTGTGTGCCTCCTGGCCCAGCTCGCCCATGTCACCAAAGGCCAGCACCCGGTAGCCAGGCAGGCCGGCCAACAGATCGATAGCCGCCAGCACAGACTCAACGCTGGCGTTGTAGGTGTCGTCGATCAGGGTCAGCCCGGGCCACTGGGTCATGCAGGTACGGCCCTTCACCGGCGCCATCTGGCTCAGCCCCTGGGCTATCTCCTCCAGGGAGAGGCCCAACGCCTGGGTGGCCGCCGCCGCCGCCAGGGCATTGGCCACATTGTGTTTGCCCGGCAATACCAGCTGGATGTCCACCTCGCCCAGGGGACAGACCAGGGTGAAGCTGGCCCGCCCGAGGGCGTCCAACCGTATGTCTCTGGCCTGGTAGTCCGCCACCGGGTTCTCCAGGCCAAAGCTGGTCAGGAAAGGCAGATCGTGCTGCCAATAGCCGAAGAACTCGCTATCGGCATTGACGATGGCCATGCCCTTGTCCGGCAGCCCGTTGAAGATCTCCGACTTGGCCATGGCCACGCCGTGCAGGGAGCCGAACCCCTCCAGGTGCGCCGCCGCCACGTTGTTGATCAGGGCCACATCCGGCTTGGCCAGGCTGGTGGTCCAGGCGATCTCGCCCGGGTGGTTGGCGCCCAGCTCCATCACCGCATAGCGGTGCTCGGCGGTGAGCCGCAACAGGGTCAGGGGCACGCCAATCTCGTTGTTCAGGTTGCCCTGGGTGGCCAGCACGGCTCCGTTTTGCGCCAAAATGGCGGCGCACATCTCCTTGACCGTGGTCTTGCCACAGCTGCCGGTGATGGCCAGCACCTTGGGATGCAAGCGTTCACGCACCAGCCGGCCCAACAGCCCCAGGGCATAGCGGGTGTCCTCCACCAGCAGTTGCGGGCAGGCCAGCTCCGGCTGGTGCTGAGAGACCAGCAGGGCGCCGGCACCGGCGGCCGCCACTTGGGCACAGAAGGCATGGCCGTCAAAGGTCTCGCCCACCAGGGCGACAAACAAGCCGCCCGGCACCAGCTTGCGGCTGTCGGTGGTGACACTGTGAATGGTGAGGTCGTCCCCCACCAGGGTGGCATCCAGGGCCTCGGCGATCTCCTGTAGACGCAAGGGGATCATGACCGCACCTCCAACAGCTGACGGACGGTATCACGGTCGCTATACGGCATCTTTTGCTTTCCGATAATCTGATAGTCTTCGTGTCCCTTGCCCGCCACCAGCACCAGATCGCCGGCGGTAGCGGCGCCCAAGGCAAGACGGATAGCCTCGGCGCGGGAGTGGATCACCTGGGCCGCCTCGGGGTGCTGCAGCCCTGCTTGCATCTGCGCCATGATCACGGCCGGATCCTCGGTTCTGGGGTTGTCATCGGTGAGGATCAGCCGATCACTGAGCCGCTCGCCGATGGCCGCCATCAAGGGCCGCTTGCCGTTGTCCCTATCCCCGCCACACCCCACCAGACACCACAACCGCCCGCGGCAATGCAGGCGGGCGGCCAGCAGGGCCTGTTCCAGGCCGTCGGGGGTGTGGGCATAATCCACCACCACCAGGGGCTGGTCGCCGCCACCGAAGCACTCCATGCGGCCGGTCACCGGGCTCAGTTGCGGCGCCGTGGCCAGCAGGGCCTTGAGGTCATAGCCCAGCACCAGCAGGCAGCCCAGGGCACCCAGCAGGTTGGCAACATTAAACCGCCCGAGCAAGGGCGCGGATAATACACCATTCCCCCAGGAGGAAGTAATCCGCGCAGTGAGTCCTCGCTCACCAAATTCGGTAGACACCGCCTGGAGGAAGCGGCGCCCCGGCTCCGGCTGCCAGTCACCCATGCCGAACGCCACGGCCTGTGGCATCTGCGCCAACCACTGAGCCCCCACGGCGTCATCCCGGTTGATCACGCTGTCAGGCGCGGCCACCTGGCTGAACAGCCGGCGCTTGGCTGCCGCATAGCTGGCCATGTCGCCGTGATAGTCCAGGTGATCCCGGCTCAGGTTGGTGAACAGCGCAACGGAGAACGGCAGGGCCGCCACGCGGTGCTGCACCAGACCGTGGGACGAGACCTCCATGGCCACCAGATCCGCCCCCTGCCCCAGCAGCTCCGCCAGGGTCTGCTGGATGGCCAAGGCGCTGGCGGTGGTATTTTCGCTGGGGATCAGTTGGCCGAACAGGCCATTGCCCAGGGTGCCCATGACACCGGCGGTGCCGCCCAAGAGGCTGCGCCACTGGGCAATCAACTGGGTGGTGGTGCTCTTACCGTTGGTGCCGGTGACGCCGACCAACTGCAACTGACGGGCGGGCTCGCCATAGAAATGCCCGGCGATGGCACTGAGCTGACGCGGCAGATCCACCAGGGCCAGTTGGGGTACCGGCTGGCGGGCCGGCACGAAATCATCCCCCCCTTCATACAGCACGGCGGCGGCACCACGGGCCACGGCATCGACGATGAAACGACGACCGTCCAGCTGATGCCCCTTCAAGGCAATAAACAGATCGCCGGGCTGTACCGCCCGGCTGTCGAGAGTGAGCTGGCGCAACGGCAAGGCCAGTGCGCTCAGCCCGTAAGGCTTGAGCAGAGCGTCAAGTGTGAGGGACAACTTTAACCTCCTGACGGGCGAGACTGACCCGCTCCCCTTCCGGCACCGGCAGGGCATCGGGTGGCACATTATACAGTTGCAGGGCGCCGGACATCACCTCGGCAAAGGTCGGGCCCGCCACGGAGCCGCCGTAGTAGGCGTCCCCCTTGGGTTCGTTGATCACTACCACCATGACAAAGCGCGGATTGGAGACGGGTGCCAGGCCGACGAAGGTGCCCACATAGTCGTTACCATAGCCACCCGCCACCGCCACCTTGGCGGTGCCGGTCTTGCCCGCTACCCGATAGCCGGGCACCTCGGCCTTGGTGCCGGTGCCGCCACGTTCCACCACCGACGCCAGACTCTGCACCACCTGCTCGGCGATGGCCGGATCGATCACCTGCTCACCGACCGGCGGCTCGCTAACCTTGAGAATGGAGACCGGCTTGCGCACCCCGCCTCGGGCCAGGGTGGCGTAGGCCGCCGCCAGCTGCAGCGGGGTGATCCGCAGGCCATAGCCGAAGCCCAGGGTGGCCCGTTCGATATCGGACCAGCGGGTACGCAGCGGCAGCATGCCGCCGCTTTCCCCTACAAGACCGGTACCCGGCGGCAACCCAAGACCAAACTGGTTCAGGGTCTCGAGGATGTCCTGCGGCGGCATGCGCAGGGCGATGTGGGCCATGCCGATGTTGGAGGAGTATTTGAGGATGTCCGCCAGGGTGCCCTGATTCATCTTGTGGCTGTCGGTGACCCGCTTGCCACCGATGCTGAAGCTGCGGGTGTCAAATACCTCGGTCCAGTTGGCCTTCTTGTGCACCAGGGCACTCACCGCCACCAGGGGCTTTAAGGTGGAGCCCGGTTCATAGGTATCGGTCAGGGCGCGGTTGCGGGCGCGGAACCCCTGGTATTGGCCCCGGTTGTTGGGGTTGTAGGAGGGCGAGTTGGCCATGGCCAACACCTCGCCGGTGGTGACATCCAGCAGCACCAGGGAGCCGGAGGTGGCCTTGTTCAGTTCGGTGGCGTACTTCAAGGAGCGGTAGGCCAGGGACTGCAGACGCTGATCTATGCTCAGCTGCAGATTGTTGGCCTTCTTGCCCTCCTTGACCAGACCTATCTCCTCAATGACCCGGCCATTGCGATCCTTGCGCACCTTGCGCTCGGCCGGGGAGCCGCTCAGCCACTGGTTGTAGGTCCGCTCCACCCCTTCGATGCCGGCGCCGTCTATGTTGGTCATGCCCACCATGTGGGCGCTGATCTCACCGGCCGGGTAGTAGCGGCGGGACTCCTGGCGCAAGAAGACCCCCGGCAGGCGCAGCTTATTGATGTACTCGGCCACCGAGGCCGTCACCTGGCGCTGTAGGTAGACGAAGCGGCGCTTGGGGTTGGCAATCCGGCCGGTGAGATCCGCCATCTCCAGTCCCAGCACATCCGCCAGGGCCTGCCAGGCCCGCTGATTGTCCAGGCTGCCGGACTCGTGCACCTGCTTGGGATCCGCCCACACCGCCACCACGGGCACCGACACCGCCAGCTCCTCGCCGTTGCGATCCAGTATCATGCCGCGAGCATCTGGATCGGCGGTGGTGCGCAGGGAGCGCAGATCTCCCTCGTGCCGCAACCGATCCGGCTCGATCACCTGGATCCAGGCCGCCCGCGCCACCAACCCGACGAAGGCCAGGCCGATGAACAGCAAGAGGGCACCAAACCGCCAGGCGGCCAGGGTCGGGGTGGGCTTTTTCACTTTGGCTTTCATGGCAGATTGACGATGCGTTCCTTCAAGGGGGAGGGCCGCTGCATCAGCAACCGCTCCCGTGCTATCTCACTGACCCGGGAGTGCTCGGCCAGCGCGTTCTGCTCCAGCAGCAGATGCCGCCATTCGATATCAAACTGATCCCGTTCATCCAACAGCTCGTTCTGGCTGGCGGTCAGGCTGCGGGTCATGTTGGTTACCACTATCACCGTCATGGCCGAGGCCAGGATCCCCAGCAGCAGCAACAGCTGAAACTTGTGCCGGCCCAGATCCCGCCCTATCTCCCAGGCCAGCCCCTCACGCCGGCTCATGCGGTCAGCTCCGGTAACCGCTCGGCCACCCGCAGCACAGAGCTGCGGGAACGGGGATTGCGCGCCACCTCCTCATCGGAGGGCTTGATGGCCCGGCCCACCGACTTGAGGGTGCGCCCGCCCGCCAGCTGGGCTTCGGTCAGCGGCAGGCCATGGGGCACATCGGGCCCCTTTTCCTGGCGGCGGATAAACTGTTTGACGATGCGATCTTCCAGGGAGTGGAAGCTGATCACCGCCAGACGACCGGCGGGGGCCAGCACCGTCAGCGCCCCTTCCAATGCCCGTTCCACTTCCTCAAGCTCGGAATTGATGTAGATGCGGATGGCCTGGAAGCTGCGGGTGGCCGCATGTTTGTTCTTCTCCCGGGAGGGACTGACCCGGGCAATCATCTCCGCCAGTTGGCGGGTACGGGTGAAGGGGGTCTGCTCACGGTCGTGGACTATGGCCCGGGCTATCTTGCGGGCGAACTTCTCCTCGCCAAAGGTCTTGAGCACCCAGGCGATGTCCGCCTCTTCCGCCTTGGCCAGCCAGTCGGCGGCACTGATGCCGCTGTGGGGGTCCATGCGCATGTCCAGCGGGCCATCCTTCATGAAGCTAAAGCCCCGTTCAGCATCATCCAGCTGGGGTGAGGAGACCCCCAGATCCAGCAAGAGGCCGTCCACCCGGCCGGTGAGTCCGCGCTCGGCCAGGTAGCCAGCCAGCCCGGAGAAGGCGCCCGGTATGATCTCGAAGCGCGGATCGGCGATCTGGCGGGCAGTGGCGATGGCCAAAGGATCCCGGTCGATGGCCAGCAGGCGCCCCTGGGGCCCCAGCCGGGAGAGAATGAGCCGGGAGTGGCCGCCTCGCCCAAAGGTGCCGTCCACATAGATGCCGTCGGGGCGGATGGCCAAACCATCCACGGCCTCTTCCAACAGGACGGTCACGTGAGAAAATTGCTGTTCCATGATTAGAGTGAAAAGTCCCGTAGTCGCTCGGAGCCAAGCGCGGCGGCATCGGGCAAGGCCGACAGATCGTCTGCCACCTGCTGCAGCCAGCGGGCCTCGCTCCAGAGTTCAAATTTATTCAGTTGCCCTACCAGCATCACCTGCTTGTCCAGCCCGGCATGCTGACGCAGGGGGGCCGATAGCAGCAGCCGGCCGTTACCATCCAGCTCGCATTCACTGGCGTACCCCAGCAGTAGGCGCTGCAGGCGGCGCTCGGCCGGCTGCATGCTGGAGAGGGCCTTGAGTTTTCTTTCGATCGCTTCCCATTCGGGCAGGGGATACAGCAGCAGACAGGGATGGTTGATGTCGATGGTGCAGACCAGCTGGCCATCGCACTCATCGCGTAGCCAATCTCGAAACTTGGTCGGAATCGCCAACCGCCCCTTACCGTCCAGGGCGATGGCGTGAGCCCCACGCAGCATGCCGTTGCATCCCTGTTGATCTACAAATTGCCACTTATCACCACTTTTCCCCACGCAAGAGTGTAAGGATGCCCCCAGGCCAATGCAAGGGAGCGCGCGCGGTCAACGACGGCTTTTTCTCGCCAGTTATGGGACTATCTGGTAAAAGGCACAGATTTTCAGCGCCATACAAAAAATGAGCAATCCGCCATATTGGGATCCGGCTCACTCTTGCCCGGGTTTACCCCACGCCAGGCGGGGCGCATGACTAAAATGAAACCAATTGATTCCGGTTGTTGCCCTCACACCGCCAGAGAATAAAACGATGTTGCCAACCCGCTTGCTGATGTTTGCCTGCCTACTGTTACCCCTGTCCCTGCTGGCCAAGCCGCTGCAGATCTACAGCGAGGAGTGGGAGGGTTTCACCGCCGCCGACGGCAGTGGCCTCTACCTGGAGCTGGTCCGCGCTATCTATCAACCCCTGGGCTATGAGCTCAACATCCATATGGTTCCCTACAAACGCTCGCTGGACATGATCCGCCACGGCGGCGGCGATCTCGCCCTGGGGGTCTATGAGCAAGAGGTGGATGACCTGCGCTATCCCCGCTACGCCATGTTTGCCGATGATGTCGCCGCGCTGATGAAGGAGCAGTGGGCCGCCGGCTGGCAGGGTGAACAGAGCCTGAGCAATCAGAATGTGGTCTGGCAGCGGGGTTGGGGTTACGAGAAATACCTGCGGGTACCCATGCAGTGGTTCGAGGTGGATGATCACGCCAAGGCCATGGCGCTATTGGCGCACGATCGCTACCGCTACTACCTGGGCGCCGGCGTGCTGTTCGAGCAGGGGCCCCTGCCCGGCTACACCATCAAGTTCCTGCGCTGGCTGCGGGTCTACCCTGTGTTCGCCCAAAGCCTGCGTGGCGAGGAGCTGGCCCGCCAGTGGGATGAAGGCATGTTAGGCCTGCTCAAGAGCGGTCGCCTGCTCCGGCTGTTCGAGCAACACCACATGGGCCGCTACTTCCCCTCGGTGGCCGAGCAGTAGCCCAACGCAACAAGGCGCCCGAGGGCGCCTTGTACAGGAAAAAAGGGAGTGGGTCTGTAAGCCGGGTTCTGTATCCGGGTTGCCCCGGTGACAATCATTCCTCTAGGCCAGCCATCGCTGACTGGCTCAAGCAACCTACCCGCCTCCAGCGCGGGCCGCGCCAATGGAAGCCTATTTGGTCTTGCTCCGGGTGGAGTTTACCGTGCCACGGACTGTTGCCAGCCGCGCGGTGCGCTCTTACCGCACCCTTTCACCCTTACCTGATCCCTTGCGGGCCATCGGCGGTCTGCTCTCTGTTGCACTGGTCGTGGGCTCACGCCCCCCAGGAGTTACCTGGCACCCTGCCCTATGGAGCCCGGACTTTCCTCCCCCCTGCCCGTCTGCCCTAAGGCACAACGACAGGGCGGCGATTGTCCGACCCACTCCGGCGGCGGATTATACGGACTCTCCCTCCCCGTCGCAATCCGCCTGCTCCAATGCCCACTTATACAGGGCGTTTTTCTTCACCCCGTGGATCTCGGCGGTCAGCGCCGCCGCCTTCTTCAGCGGCAACTCCCGCTGCAACAGGGTCAGGGTGCGCAGCGCCTCGCTGGGCAGCGCCTCGGGATCCGGTCTGGCGGCCGCCACCATCAGCACTATCTCGCCGCGGCAACGGTTCTCATCCGCCGCCAGCCAAGCCACCATCTCGGTGGCCGGCAGACTGTAGAAGGACTCAAAGGTCTTGGTCAACTCCCGGGCCACCACCAGGGGGCGCGGGCCATACAGGCGGGCGATGGCACTCACAGTGTCCAGCAGGCGACGCGGTGACTCGTAGAACACCAGGGTGCGGGGCTCGTCGATCAGGGACTGCAGGCGATCGTCCCGCGCCTTCTCCTTGGCTGGTAGGAAGCCCTCGAAGGCGAAACGATCGGTGGGCAAGCCGGCGGCACTCAGCGCCGTGACGGCGGCGCAGGGGCCCGGTAGCGGCACCACCTTGACCCCCGCCTCCCGGCAGCGGGTCACCAGGTGATAGCCGGGATCGCTGATGAGCGGGGTGCCGGCATCGGACACCAGAGCCACGTTTTTCCCCTGGCGGATCTTGCCGATCAACAGCTCGGCCCGCTGCTGCTCGTTATGATCGTGCAGGGCCAGCAAGGGCACCTGGATCTGCAGATGGCTGAGCAGTAGGCCGGTGTGGCGAGTGTCTTCCGCCGCCACCAGATCCACTCGCCCCAACACCTCGACGGCCCGCTGGGTGATGTCCCCCAGGTTGCCGATGGGGGTGGGCACTATGTAAAGACAGCAGGATTCTGTCATCTGCATACCTCATCAGGATTTGTGTCGCAAAATTGACCCGTTTACACTAGAGCCCACTGAGCGATCCCCGAAATAAAGAACTGAGGAATCACCTTGAGCCGGGTCACGAAACGTCACAGCCTAACACACTTCCTGCTGGCCAGCCTGCTCGGTCTCCTGCTGAGCGCCTGCGCCGGTGGCACCGGCAGCAGCCAGGTTAGCCCCCAGGCGGCACCGCCTGCCTTCTCCGACCTCACCCAGGAGGCCAACTGGTATCTGGCCCAGGTGGCACAATCCGGCCCGGCGGATCGCTTCGCCTGGCAGGTGCTGGCCAGCCGCAGCCTGATCCAGGCCGGCGATCTGCAGCAGGCCCAGGCCATACTGCAACAGCTGGACAAGGAAGCCTTCACCCCCAGACTGCGCAGCCAGTACAAGCTGCTGCAGGCCAGCTTGCTGCAACGTCAGGCGGATGCCGCCTCGGCCCTGGTGGCCCTGGCGGATCTGGATCCACGGCCGCTGGATGCCACCACCCTGGCCTATCACCACAGACTCAAGGCCCAGTTGCTGCTGGACAACGGTGATAAGCTGGCGGCGGTGCAGAGCCTGTCGGCCCTGGATGCCCTGCTGCCGGCCGATCAACAGGATGCCAACCGCCAGCAGATCTGGCAGCTGCTGCAAGGCTACAACGCCGAGACCCTGCGGGCCTACGCGCAACAAGCGGCCCCCGACACTACCAGTGGCTGGTTCGAGCTGGCGGCCCTGGTGAGCGAACTGGGCGCCCAGCCCGACGCCCTCACCCAGGCGCTGCAAGCCTGGCAGCAGGCCTACCCCAACCATCCCGGCCTGGCCCTGTGGCAGAGCCAGGCCCATGACAAGCACCCCGTTGCAGTCCAGGATCAGGGCCAGGGCAGTTACCAGCCGCGCCAGATCGCCGTCTTCCTGCCGCTGAGCGGCAACCTGGCCAATCACGGCAATACCCTGCGCAACGGCATCATGGTGGGCTACAAAGAAGCCGGTCTGCAAGCGGACCTGCGCTTCTACGACTCCGCCGCCCAGCCGATGGACAAGCTCTATCAGCAGGCGGTGAGCGATGGCGCCCAGTTCATCATAGGGCCGCTGCTCAAGAGCGAACTCACCGCCCTGCTGGCCCTGGATCCCCAGCTCCCGCTGCTGGCGCTGAACGAGCCGGATCAGGTGAACTACCACGCCGACCGCTTCTTCTTCTCCCTCTCCCCCGAAGGGGATGCCCGAGAGGTGGCCCGTCGTATCCATGCCCAAGGGCAGGTCTCCCCCCTGCTGGTGCTGCCGGCGGGCACCCTGGGGCAGCGCACCTTTGATGCCTTTAATCAGGAGTGGCAACAGCTCACCGGTGGTGACGCCAAGGTGGCCTGGATGAGCAGTCGCGAGCAGATGCAAGACAGCCTGGGCGAGGCCCTGGGAGTCGGCAGCCGGAGCGGCAAGGCGGTGGCCGGTGATGCCAATGGCGAGGTGAAACCCGCCGATGCTGACGCCATCTTCATGCTGGCCAGCCCCATCGAAGCCACCACCATCCGCTCCTATGTGGAGTATGTGCTGGATCCCCGGGCGCCGCGCCCTGCCTACTACCTGGGCCCCAAGAGCAACGTTCAGGGGCGGGTGGATCTGGCCCGGGAGCTCAACGGCATGGCCTTGGGCGACATGCCCTGGATGCTGGGCCAGTACGGCAGCCTGCGGGAGCAGGTCGCCAGCCTGTTGCCGCCGGACGGCGGCGAGCTGCTGCGCTTCTACGCCCTGGGGGTGGATGCCATCAAGCTGCTGCCGCAGCTGGCCGAGCTCAACCGGGATCACAGCAGCCAGCTGGCCGGCCTGTGTGGCGGCCTGAGCCTGAACGACAAGGGTGTGGTGGAACGCCACCTGAGCTGGGGCAAATATGACAATGGCGCACTGGTGGGCGAGGCTGCAGCGGGAGCTGACCCGGTGGCGGCGCCTGAAGCCGCCGCTCAGCTGGATGCCGAGCAACAAGCCGACGCCGATGAACTCGAACTCCTCTCCCAATAAGGGCGCGGAGTACGAAGACAAAGCGGCACAGCATCTGCTAGCCCAGGGGCTGACGCTGGTGTGCCGCAACTATCACTGTCGCCAGGGGGAAATTGACCTTATCCTGCGGCAGGATAAGATGCTGGTGTTTGTGGAAGTCCGCTACCGGCAGAACCGGCGACACGGCGGCGCCCTGGCGTCCGTCACCCCACGCAAGCAGCAGAAAATCCGCCTCGCGGCGCAGCATTATCTGGCTGCTCAACAGCTTAACGAATCCAGGCAGGCCTGCCGCTTCGACGTTGTTGCCTTTGAGGGCGACCAGGTCCTGTGGCTGCCCAACGCCTTCTAGAGGAACCCGGGTGGATCGCATCAAAGAAAACTTTACCGAGAGCATTCAGACCAAGATAGCCGCCGCCGAGGCGCTGCAGGAGTCGATTCAGACCGCCGCCCAGATGCTCACCATCTGCCTGCTCAACGGCAACAAGATACTGACCTGTGGCAACGGCAGCGGCGCCGCCCTGGCCCAGCTGTTTGCCAGCCAGATGCTCAACCGCTTCGAGACGGAACGCCCCTCCCTGCCGGCCTTCTGCCTTAACGGTGATACCGTCACCTTAAGCGCCGTGGCCCACGATTATGGCTTCGAGGATGCCTATGCCAAGCAGATCCGCGCCCTGGGGCAACGGGGCGACATACTGCTGGTAATCGATGGCGCCGGTCACTGTCGCAGCCTGATCAAGGCGGCGGAAGCCGCCCTATCCCGGGACATGACCATCATAGCCCTCACCGGCGGTGATGGCGGCGAGATGGCCGGTCTGCTGGGTCCCAGCGACGTGGAGGTGCGCGTGCCCTCCGCCCGGCCGCCCCGCATCCTGGAGGTGCACCTGCTCACCCTGCACAGCTTGAGCGATCTCATCGATCGCACCCTGTTTCCCCAATAGGCCCCCAGGGCCCAGACCACTGAGGAGTTTGTATGACACACAGTCCGCTGATCGCCCTGCTGACCAGCCTGCTGCTGTTGCAAGGCTGTGCCGGCGTCATAGTGGCCGGTGCGGCCACCACGGCGGCGGTAGCCAACGACAGGCGCACCATTGGCTCGCAACTGGATGATCAGAGCATAGAGATGAAGGTCAATAGCGAGTTGGCCAAGTACAAGGAGCTCAGCGCCGTCAGCCGTATCGTGCCGGTGAGCACCAACGGCAAGGTGCTGCTCATCGGCCAGACCCCCAACCAGGGCTACAAGGATCAGGCCGGCCAGGCCGTGACCAAGATCCCCGGAGTGCGCCAGGTCTACAACGAAGTCCGTCTGCGGCAGCCGCTGGGCCTGAGCGGCCAAAGCAACGACACCTGGCTCACCTCCAAGATCAAGGCCGATCTGCTGCTGCGCAAAAACTTCGACAGCACCCACATCAAGGTGAGTACCGAGGATGGCGAGGTGTTCCTCAGCGGCCTGGTGACCCGCGCCGAAGGCGAGACGGCGGTGGAGATCACCCGCAACGTCAGTGGCGTGCGCAAGGTGGTGAAGGTGTTTGAATATGTGCAGGCGCCGGCACCCGGGCAGCCGGCCAGCACCAGCAGCCAGGCCGCCGCACCGGCTGCGGCTCCGGCCAGCGACAGTGGTGATGTCCAGCTGGGCGAGGCGGTGGATCCCGTGCTGATCCCCTGACGCCTGCCGCCGGCGACAAAAAAGCCCCGCATGCGGGGCTTTTTGTTGGGCGGAGTGGGTTTAGGCGTCCCGCTCCTTGATGGTCTTGATGATGGCGGAGGTGGAGCAGCCATCCTCGAAGTTGAGTACCAGCACCTCACCGCCATTGGCCGTGACCTCTTCAAAGCCGGCGATCTGCTCGGGACGATAGTCGCCGCCCTTCACCAGCTTGTCCGGCAGCACCTCGGCGATCAACCGGCGCGGCGTATCCTCGCCAAAGGGCACCACCCAGTCCACCGCCCCCAGGGCGGCCAGCACCGCCATGCGACGATCCACCGGGTTCACCGGCCGGCCCGGCCCCTTGAGGCGGGTCACGGAGGCATCGTCGTTCACCGCCACGATCAGCCGGTCGCCCAGCTGGCGCGCCTGCTGCAGGTAGGCCACATGGCCGGCATGCAGTATGTCGAAGCAGCCATTGGTCATCACCACCGTCTCGCCACGGCTGCGGGCGGCAGCTACCGCCACCTTGAGCTGTTGCTCGCTCACCACTCCAAAGCCGGTTTCCTGTTCGCCGTAGATGGCGCGCGCCAGCTCCACCGGGCTGACGGTGGAGGTGCCCAGCTTGCCCACCACTATGCCGGCGGCGGCATTGGCCAGGGCGCAGGCCTCATCCAGCGACTTGCCAGCCGCCAGGGCGGTGGCCAGGGTACCGATGACGGTATCGCCGGCGCCGGTGACGTCATACACCTCGTGGGCCTGGGCGGGCAGATGCAGCTCGCTTTGGCCATCACGGATCAGGGTCATGCCATGCTCGGAGCGGGTCACCAGCAGGGCTTGCAGCTCGAAACGGCGCACCAGCGCCAACCCCTTGGCCACCAGATCCTGTTCATCCTTGACCTTGCCCACCACGGCCTCAAACTCCGACATGTTGGGGGTGAGCAAGGTGGCGCCGCGGTACTTCTCAAAGTCGGTCCCCTTGGGATCCACCAGCACCGGCACGCCGGCGGCGCGGGCCAGGGGGATCATGCGACTCACCGCCGCCAAGGCCCCCTTGGCGTAATCGGAGAGGATCAGCACGCCGCAGTCTGGCAGGGCAGCCTGGATGCGTGCCAGCAAGGGCTCGGGATCCACCCCATGGAAGCCCTCTTCAAAGTCCAGCCGCAGCAGTTGCTGGTTGCGGCTCAGGATGCGCAGCTTGGTGATGGTAGGGAAATGGGGCACCCGCACGAAGTCACAGGCGACACCGACACCGTGCAGGCGGGCGGTCAGGGCCTCGGCGGCCTCATCCTGGCCGGTCAGGCCCAACAGCCGGGCATGGGCACCCAGGGCCGCCACGTTCAGTGCCACGTTGGCCGCGCCGCCGGGACGCTCTTCACTCTGTTCCACCCGCACCACGGGCACCGGCGCCTCGGGGGAGATGCGGCTGGTGGGGCCATGCCAGTAGCGATCCAGCATCACATCCCCAACCACCAGCACCCGGGCTTGTTCAAAATCAGGCAGCGTGATTTTCATTGTTCAGACTCTCACAACCAAGATACGCGGCGCAGTCTAGCATAAGGGCCAGGCCGATTCGCCTAGTGGCGGTGGCTTCTGCTAAAATCGCCCGCCTGTTTGTCTGCCGGATCCATTGTCATGACCGCTGTTGCCCGGCGCCTGAATGCGGCGCTGTTTCATCCCCGTTACTGGCTGCTGTGGCTGGGCCTGCTGCTGCTGCGCCTGGTGGTGCAATTGCCCTTCACCTGGCTGATGGCCCTGGGGGCGGGCCTGGGCCGCCTGGCCATGCCACTGATGGGCGCCCGGGTCCGGATCGCCCGGCGCAACCTGGCCCTGGCCCTGCCGGAGCTGGACGAGGCAGCCCGGGAGGCCCTGCTCAAGGAAAACTTCGCCAACGTGGGGCGCGCCATCCTGGAGACGGGGATGGCCTGGTACTGGTCGGATGGCCGCATGCGCCGCTGGATGCAGGTGGAAGGCCTGGAGCACCTGCAGGCCGCCCAGCAACAGGGCCAGGGGATCTTGCTGCTCTCGGCTCACTTTCTCACCCTGGAGCTCAATGCCCGCATGATAGGGTTGGTACGGCCGGCGGTGGGGGTCTATCGCCCCAACCGCAATCCCGTGCTGGAGTATGCCCAGGTCACGGGTCGCTGCCGTAGCAACAAGGCCATGCTGGATCGCAAGGATGTCAAAGGCATGGTGAAGACCTTGCGTGCCGGTGACGCCCTCTGGTACGCGCCGGATCACGACTACGGCCCCCATGCCAGTGTGTTCGTGCCCTTCTTCGCCGTGGCGCAGGCGGCCACCATCACAGGCACCGCCACCCTGGCGCGGGTGAAAAACACCGTCGTCGTGCCCTGCTTTACCCTGCGCCAGCCGCAAGGTGGCTACCGCCTGGTGCTGGGGGCACCGCTGGCCGACTATCCCAGCGGCGACGACCAGGCGGATGCCGCCGCCAGCAACCGGGTGATCGAGGCGGCCATCCGCCAGGCGCCGGCGCAATACATGTGGCTGCATCGCCGCTTCAAGACCACGCCCCCCGGCGTGCCCTACCGTTACTGACGACCGCTCCGCCGCCCATGCCAAGCGCCGTCATCGACGGGCCGCTTGGGTTACTCAAGCACAGGTCTCAGGCCGGCAGCCTGGCCAGGCCGGTATCCACCCCGGCAAACAGCCGCTGCCACAGGGCGCTGACCTGGGCCCGCTCGCTTGCCAGCAGGCGGTCCGGCACGATGCGGCTGCGGCCCGAGAGGGTGCAGCGATGCGCCTCATCGCGGATGGCCAGATAGGCCTGCTTGAGCGCCTGCCCCTCCTGTTGGCTGAGCAGACCCGCCAGCACGCACTCCTCGAGAATGCGCACATTGTCCGACCAGCGGGTCAACGCCTCGGGGGCGGCCTGGGCGTGGGCCAGCACCAGATACTGGGTGATGAACTCTATGTCCACCATGCCGCCCGCGCCCTGCTTGAGATCGAATTCGCCCTCAGCACCGCGCAGCAGGTGGCGGCGCATCTTTTCCCGCATCACCAGCACGTCGGCCGCCAGCTGTGCCTGGTCGCGCGGCAGGCTCAGCACGGCCCGTCTGACCTGCTCGAAGGCCAGCCGCATGGCCGGCTCGCCGTAGACGGCCCGGCTGCGCACCAGGGCCTGGTGCTCCCAGGTCCAGGCTTCCTGCTCCTGGTAGCGCTGGTAGGCGGCCAGATTGGAGACCAGGAGTCCCGCCTCGCCGGCCGGCCGCAGGCGCATGTCGGTGTCGTAGAGGATGCCGGAGGCGGTGCGGGTGCTGAACAGGTGGAGGATACGCTGGGCCAGGCGCACATAGAACTGGCGCACGTCGATGGGCCTGTCACCGTCGGTCTCCCCGGTGGGCTCCCCCCCCGTGCAGGAACACCAGATCCAGATCCGAACCATAGCCCAGCTCTATGCCCCCCAGCTTGCCATAGGCCACCACGCAAAAGCCCTTCTCTCCCGTCTCCCGACTCTGGGGCGGCAGGCCATGCCGGGCGGTGACCTGGCTCCAGGCCTGGCTCACCACCTCCTCCAGGATCGCTTCAGCCAGCCAGGTGAGGTGATCGCTCACCTTCATCAAGGGCAGGGCCCCGGCAATATCCGCCGCTGAGATCTTCAGCAGTTGGATCTGCTTGAACTGGCGCAGGGCTTCCATCTGCTGCTCCAGATCCTCCTCCGGCACCCGCAGCAGGTATTGGCGCAGCTCGTCGCGGTAGCGCTCCAGGGGGGTGGGATGATACAGCTGCTGGGGATCCAGCAATTCGTCCAGCAGTATGGGGTAACGGGCCAGCTGCTCGGCCACCACCCCGCTGGCAGCACACAGCTCCAGCAGCTGATTCAGCGCCCCCGGATTCTCCGCCAGCAGTTGCAGGTAGGCGCTGCGAGTGAGGATCTGGGTCAGCAGCTTCTCAACCCGCTCAAACAGCAGGCCCGGTTGCGGCCTGCTGGCCACCGCGGCCAGCAGATCCGGCATCAGGCGCGCCAGCGCCTCCCGGCCCTGGGGACCGATGGCACGACGGCGGCTCTCCTGGCGAAACCGCCACAGGGGCCCGGCCAGATCCTGACAGTGCTCCCCGACCGTGGCGAGCAGCTCTCGCGCCAGCTCATCTGTCTCCTGGCTGCCATGCCAGAGATCGTGCCAGAACACACTGGCGCCGGTGTCGTCCTGCTCCTCGGTCTGACCGATCACCTGGCGGAATTCCTTGTGTACCAGCGCCATCACCCGCTCCAGCTGGGCGTAGCAGCTGGCCCAGTCGGCAAAGCCCAGGGCGGTGATCAGACGCAGCCGATCCCGCTCGCCCTCCGGCAGCGTCTGGGTCTGGGCATCGGCGATCTCCTGCAGCAGGTTCTCCACCCGCCGCAAGAAGCGATAGGCCTCCAGCAGCCCCTGTATGCTGGGGCCTGGCATGGCCCCCAGCTCCGCCAGGGCCTGCAGGGCCGCCGGCAGGTGGCGCACCTGCAACGCCGGCTCCCGGCCGCCGCGGATCAGCTGATAGGCCTGAGCGATGAACTCCACCTCGCGGATGCCACCGGCCCCCAGCTTGATGTTGTCCTTGAGCCCCTTGCGCCGCACCTCCGCCTCAATCAGCCCCTTCATCTTACGCAGGGCATCGATGGCACCAAAGTCGATGTAGCGGCGGAAGATGAAGGGCCGCAGCAGCCGCTGCAGCTCCTGGGCATGCTGGCTCTCCGGCCCCAGGATGCGGGCCTTGACCATGGCGTAGCGCTCCCAGTTGCGACCATGGTTCTGGTAGTAATCCTCCATGGCGGCAAAGCTGATGGCCAGGGGGCCGGCATCGCCGAAGGGGCGCAGCCGCATGTCCACTCGGAACACCTGGCCATCCACAGTGGTCTGGTGCAACGCCTGGATCAGCTGCTGCCCGAGGCGGATGAAGAAGGCCTGGTTTTCCAGACTGCGGCGTCCGCCCTGGGTCTGTCCCCCCTCGGGGAAGGTAAAGATGAGATCGATGTCGGAGGAGAAGTTGAGCTCGCCGCCCCCCAGCTTGCCCATGCCCAGGATCAGCAGGGGTTGGGGTTCACCCTCGACATTGCAGGGGGTACCCAGCTCGCGGCACAACTTGGCATACAGCCAATCCCGCGCGCCACAGATCAGGGTCTCGGCCAGGGCGGTGAGGTGGCTGAAGCTCTCCTCCACCTGGGCTCGCCCCAACAGCTCGCGCCAGGCGATGACCAGCATGTGACGCCGGCGAAAGCGCCGCAGGGCACACTTGAAGGCCTCATCATCCTCGATCCCGGCCAGGGCCGCCGCCAGCCGGGGCCCATAGTCGGCATGGCGCCGGGCCTGATACAGCTCGCCGCTTTGCAGCAACTCCAGCACCATGAGGGGATATTGCAGACAGGAGTCGGCGATGAAGTCGGACAGCCCAAACAGGCAGGTAAGCTCCGCCTGGTGGGATGCGAAGGCCGCCTGAACCGGCGGTTCAAGACGCGCCTGCAGGCGTAGCCATTGCTGTTCGGCGTGGGCTTGCAGATCGGCGGGCAGGTGCAGCATAGGAAGGCTCCAATAAGACGCTTGCCCTCAATCTAACACCGTGGCACCAACAGGGTAAAACCGGACAGTAAAAAGGGGAGCCGCCTCCCCTCTTGTTCACCCGCTGCCGTCAAGGTGCGGCAGCCAGCCAGTAGGGCGCCATCTGCAAGGCCTGCAGCCGGGCCTGATCCAGCTCCAGCAGCCGAGGAGTGATGCGGGCGGTGAGCCAGGCCTCCAGCTCCAGCCGCTGGGCGGTGGCCAGCTCAGGTGCCAGCCGGTCCAGCACCTCGCAATGCTCCAGCTCCTCCATGCGCCGCAACAGGCTCTGCCAGGGCAGACGAAAACCCTGTCGGGCGTCCTCGGGGTAGAGGTTGGCAAAGCTCACCCCCACCAGCAGGTTACGGCGCAGCTTGCCCACCAGACGCAGGTAACCTGCATAGTCCAGGGTCGGCTGACACAACTCAGCCGCATGCAGCTCCTGCCAACTGAGGGCCAGCTGGGCGGCGGCAAAGTCCGGCAGGGGGGCGTCCCGCTGGGGATCCACTTGCGCCAGCTGCCGCTGTTCCAGGTAGACCCAACGGGTGATGGCCAGCAGCAGGCTGGTGTAGCGGGCACTGTGCAGCCGCCCGCGCAGCCGGGCGCAATCGGGCAAGCTAGCCTGGCGCTGCTCCAGCACACTTAGCAACTGGGCATGACAGCGCAGCGGGCGCAGATAATGGCCCCGCTCGGCGGTGAGCCGTTGCAAGGCCTGCGCCTCATCCAGCCAGGCCAGCTCCCCTTCCAGCCAGGTCAGCTCCTCCTGCCAGGGCCGCGGCCCCAGGGGCAGATAGATGTCGGCGAAGATCATCTGGGCCTGGCGCACCAGGTTGACCCCGCTACGCAGCTGCACCAGTGCCTCGACGCTGGGATGCTCCATAAACAGCTGTTCATGGTACTGCCAGTGGGCCAGGGCATACTGCAGCACGCAGAACAGTCCCTGGCCCACCGTCATGGATGGGCTGACCGGAGCCAACCCCATGCGCCGGATGGGCGCCTCGCTGGCCAGGCCTGCCAACTGGTAACCCCGCTGGGCCTTGGACTGGCCCCCCAGCCGCAGGCCGCCTAACTGCACCAGGGTTTGCGCCAGATCGAACAGGGCGGTCACCTGGCCACTGACCAGCTCCAGCTCCACCTCGCCGATGGGCTCCTGCCGCTCGCCGGCCAGGATCTGCCCCTGGTCATACGCCACCTCGATCTGGCTGCCATCCTGCATGGCCACCAGCCAGGTCTGCCGATGAAAATTGGTGCAAAACAGCGGCTTGAGGGCGGCCTGCAGACTTGCCAGCTCAGTGCCGGCCGGCCAGATGTGCGGCGGAAAGGCCGACAGTTCGGGCCAGTCCTGCTGGATAGGCAGGTTGTACTCGGGTCTTTGATACAAACCGCCTACCACCTGGCCGGCGGTCTTGATGGTCTGCTGTCGGGACTCATCCCGCCGACGGATACGCAGGCCACAGTCCAGAGCCCGCAACCGCTGATCCGGGGTATCAAAATAGGTGTTGGCCAGGTCCATCTGCGCCTGCTCCAGCACCTGGTATTGCGCCAGACAAGCCGGTAGCTGGGACGCGACCGTCTCGCTGGCCAGGAATTTCAATTCAACTTCTGTTTCCATTCGAACATCCGGGATTTGGCAGGGAAGAGGTGTGTTGACGGAGCGCAAAAAGAAGACAAAAAAGGCCGTGGCAAACCTAAAATTCAAGGGTCCATGACAGTTTTATTACCAGACGACTTGGGCTACCATGCGCGCCTTACTCGATGTCGGGTGAGCATTTTTTCAACCACACAGGTGTGTGTCATGCCAGTTAATACCATTTTGGGACTCTTTGCCAAGTCCCCGATCAAACCCCTACAGAAGCACATAGCCAAGGTACATCAGTGCTGCGAACAGCTGTTGCCCTTCTTCATGGCCGTGGCGGAAGATCGCTGGGACGAGGCGACCGTCATCTATGGTCAAATCAATCAAATGGAAAAAGAGGCTGACGTGCTGAAGCGGGAGATCCGCCTCAAGCTGCCCTCCGGCCTCTTCATGCCCCTGGCACGGACGGATCTGCTGGAGATGCTGACCCAGCAGGACAAGATTGCCAACCGGGCCAAGGATATCTGCGGCATCATGCTGGGCCGCAAGCTCACCTTCCCCGCCGACCTGAGTCAGGACTTCCAGACCTACATCAAGCGCTGCCTGGATGCCACCGAGCTGGCGGTCAAGGCCATCGGCGAGCTGGATGAACTGCTGGAAACCGGCTTCCGCGGACGCGAACTGCAACTGGTGGAAGAGATGGTCAAGCAGTTGGACGTCATAGAAGACGATACCGATCAGCTGCAGATCGGCATTCGCCGCAAGATTTTTGCCCGGGAAAACGAGTTCAACCCGGTCGATGTCATCTTCCTCTACAAGGTGCTGGAAAAGATCGGCGACCTGGCCGACCAAGCCGACCGTGTAGGCGCCCGCCTGGAACTCATGCTGGCACGCAACTAACCCACCATAGGTATAGTCATGGAAATTCTTGCGCAATACGGCACCCAGCTGGTGCTGATCGCTGCCCTGTTCGGTCTCTTGATGGCCTGGGGCATAGGGGCCAACGACGTCGCCAACGCCATGGGGACCTCCGTTGGCACCAAGACACTGACCATTCGTCAAGCCATCATCATCGCCATGATCTTCGAATTCACCGGCGCCTACCTGGCCGGCGGCGAGGTCACCTCCACCATCAAGGGCGGCATCATAGATCCCATCGCCTTCACCGATCATCCGGATGTGCTGGTGTTGGGCATGATCGCCTCCCTGCTGGCCGCCGGTGTCTGGCTGGTGGTGGCCTCCTGCTTTGGCTGGCCTGTCTCCACCACCCACTCCATCGTCGGTGCCATCGTCGGCTTCGCCGTGGTGAGCCTGGGTGCCGATGCGGTGCAGTGGGACAAGTTTGGCGGCATCGTCGGCTCCTGGGTCATCACCCCGGCCATCGCCGGCCTCACCGCCTATGTGCTGTTTATCAGCGTGCAGAAGCTCATCTTCAACACCGACAACCCGCTGGAGAACGCCAAGCGCTACGGCCCCGTCTATATCTTCCTCTCCGCCATGGTGATTTGCCTGGTGACCCTGCAAAAGGGCCTGAACCATGTCGGTCTGCCGCTGACCAGCGGCGAGAGCACCGTCATCTCGATCATCCTCTCCCTGCTGGCGGCCATCGGCGGCGTCATGTATATCCGCCGCCTGCGCTTCAACCCGCAGGACGACGTCAAGATGCACTACTCCAACGTGGAGAAGGTGTTTGGCGTGCTGATGATAGTCACCGCCTGTGCCATGGCCTTCGCTCACGGCTCCAATGATGTGGCCAACGCCATAGGTCCGCTCTCCGCCGTGGTCTCGGTGGTCTCCCATGGTGGTGCCATCGCCGCCAGCAGTGCCATCGACTGGTGGGTGCTGCCCCTGGGCGCCGTGGGTATCGTGCTGGGTCTGGCCATGATGGGCCACAAGGTGATGGCCACCCTGGGCACCGGCATCACCCACCTGACCCCCAGCCGTGGTTTCGCCGCCCAGCTGGCCACCGCCAGCACCGTGCTGCTCGCCTCCGGCACCGGCCTGCCCATCTCCACCACCCAGACCCTGGTGGGCGCCATCATGGGGGTCGGCCTGGCCCGCGGCATCGCCGCCATCAACCTGGGGGTGGTGCGCAACATCGTCATCTCCTGGGTGGTGACCCTGCCCGCCGGCGCCCTGCTCGCCATCCTCATCTTCGGCCTGCTGGAAAAGATCTACCTCTAACGACACAAACGGCGCCCTCGGGCGCCGTTTGCTTGTTCTGCCTTGAGGCAACCGGTACCATCGGCGAATCTTTATCGACGCTGGGATCCCTATCGTGAAACGCCTGCTTCCCCTGCTGCTCTGCCTGCCCCTGGGCCTGCACGCCGCCGAAACCCGCTACGTCAGCGAAACGCTGCACACCTTCCTGTTGGCCGGCCCCGGCAAGCAGTTTCGCATCCTGGGCAGCCTGAATGCCGGCGAAGCCGTCACCCTGCTGGGAATGGATGACAGCGGTAAGTACGCCCAGCTCACCGATGCGCGCGGTCGCACCGGCTGGTTGCCACTGGCCCAGCTGCAACAGGCCGAGAGCCTGGCCAGCCGCCTGCCGAAGCTCGAGCAGCAGCTGAGCGAGCTGCAGAGCAAGCTGGCCAGCAAGGACAGTGACACCGCCAAGGCGCTGGATGAGACCCAACAACAACTGGGCGCCGCCCAGGCGCAGCTGGCCAGCCTGGCGGCGAGCCTCCAGCAAAAGCAGGGGCAACTGGAGAAGCTGCTGGCGGAAAACGAACGGCTGGCCAAGCAACTGGGCACCGAGGAGCATGACGAGCAGATGCGCTGGCTGCGCAACGGCGGCCTGGTGGCCGGACTGGGCGCCCTGGCCGGGATAGTGCTGGTCTACCTGCCCCGGCCGCGCCGCAAGAAGCGTGAAGGCTGGATCAACTGATCCCGGGCCAGTCGGTCAGGGCTTGCAGGCTGAAGCTTTGACCGGCCACCCGCAGGATGGCGCCTTCCGGCAAGATCTGCAGCAGCATCACCCCCGGCGCCACCGCATCCCCCTCATAGCAATCCTTGCCATTGAGGTTCACCACCCGCTTGCTGGGATCCGAGGAAAACACGTGGGCGCGATAGTTCAGTGGCGGCACCCGGCGGGCCACAGTGTCTGGCAGATCGCTTAAGGGCACCACCCCCGAGATCTCGCCATGGGCGGGTTCAGGAATGGCCGCCGACTCTGGCTGTTGCGCCTGGGCGGCCAGGGCCGCCTCAAAGCGACTGGCCAGATCCGCTGACACCCCATCCAGCGCCAGGCTGCCACTGCCCGGCGCGCCGAGATCCTGGGTTGGCGCCAGCACAGGGGCCGGCGGCGCCGGCAGGGCGCGGGTGAGAAAGCGCGCCGGCGTCTCCGACGGCCCATAAGGCAGCAGGGTCGGCTCTGTGATCTCGTGACGCAGCTGTTGCGGCTTGAGGTTGACCCAATGCCAGGCCAGATTTGCGCCCATGCCGAGCCCCAGACACAGCGGCAGCCCCAGCAACCAGCCCAGCCGCCGCCGGCTGCGTTGCTCCGCCCCCAGCCCCAATCCCAGGCTGGCCTCCAGTGCAGCACTGCGGCCCCCTTGGCGGCGGGCCTTCAACAGCATGGACATCAGCTTTCTCCTTGTTCTGCCGGGCTATCTTGCCGCAGCACCAGCCGCGGCATGCTTATCTGGCTTCGGGCATTGAGCCGGATCAGGGTCTGGGGCCCGGCCACACCGTCCACCGCCAAGCCTTCTTGCTGCTGGAAGCGCCGCAGCCGATCCGCCAGGGTAGTGTCGAAGCGCCGCAGATCCCGCGCCGGCTCACCCAGCGCCTGACTCAGCGCCGTCTCCAGCCATTGCACCGAGGGGCCCCGGCTCTTGGCGGAGATGACGCCGCCACTGCCGGCGGGCACCACCCACAGCAGGGTATAGTCATCCCCCCACATCTGCCTGAGCCAACTTAACTCCACTCGCCAGCTCTCCTCGCCCAGCAGCAGATCCGCCTGCTGATCCTCCACCTGCAGCAAAGTGGCATAACTGGCCAGGCCGTCCTTGTCCACCAGGCGGATCACCGCCGGATGATCCAGGGCCAGTAGCTCGTCCAGGCTGCCCGCCCCCAGCTCGCAGCGCAGATCGGCGCGATAGGCCTGGCTGCAGTCCGCCTCATCCAGGGTGACCTCATAACCCCAGACGCGGTAGAGCTGCTGCAGGGCGCCACTCTCTTCGCTGGCCCACTGCAGGGCACGCTCAAAGCCGCTCACCAGCTCGGCATCGGCCGGCTGCTTGACGGTGACCGTCACCTCTTCCACCGGCGCGGCGGGCAACCAGCCCCACTGCTGCCAACCAAACCAGCCGGCCGCCAGGAAGGCCGCACCACAGAGGGCAAACAGCAGAGTCGGTGCCCCGCCGCTGCGCTGGCCATAACCCAGCGCCTCCTCGGCGGCCTGGCGTACCAGCTTGGGGCCGATGCGCGACTGGCCGGCGCCATAGGCCCCCAGCAGGGCCCGCTCGCAAATCAGGTTGATGAGGCGGGGAATGCCGCCACTGACCCTGTGCAGCACGGCAATGGCGCTGGGGGTGAACAGGGGCTGCAGGCAGCCGGCCACCTGCAGGCGAAAGCGTACATAGGCATCCACATCCGCCCGGGAGAGCGGCAGCAGGTGGTAGCGGGCCGTGATCCGCTGGGCCAATTGCCGCAGCAGAGGCTGTTGCAGCAACTGCTGCAGCTCCGGCTGGCCGATGAGCACCACCTGCAGCAGCTTGGCCTCATCGGTCTCCAGGTTGGTGAGCAGACGCAATTGTTCGAGCACCTCGGGGGTCAGATGCTGGGCCTCATCGATCAGCAGCACGGTGCGCCGTCCGGCGGTCTGATTCTCCTGCAACCGCCCCTTGATCAGATCAAACAGCCCCTTGAGACCGGCCGCCGGTTCGTAAGCCAGCTGCAGCTCGTCGCACAGGCTCTGCAGCAGCTCCAGCGAGCCCAGGGTGGGGTTGTGCAGCACGGCCAGCTGAGTCTCTGCATCCAGCTGACGGCGCAGACAACGGGAGACGGTGGTCTTGCCGGTGCCCACCTCGCCGGTCAACAGCACGAAACCGCCGCCCTCGTGCAGGCCATAGCTCAGGTGAGCCAGCGCCTCGGTATGGCGCTCGCTCATGTAGCAGTATTTAGGGTTGGGGGACAGGGAGAAGGGGTTCTCCGTCAGTCCGAAAAATGCCTTGTACATTCCAGCTCTCCCTGTGCCAGGCCACCCAGAGTCCAGCAACCGGCCTGGTGAGATGCGGGTGGGGTGACGGCTACCGGGTCGCAGGGTAAAGCCTGCCCCCGGTGAAGTCAAAGACCGCTATAATGCCCCGACCGGGATTTGGGAGGTGCATGTGGAAATCTATCTGGTTGGCGGCGCGGTGCGTGACGAATTGCTGGGCCTGACGGTCCACGAACGGGATTATGTGGTGGTGGGTGCCCGGGCCGAGGAGTTACTTGAGCAGGGCTTTACCCCGGTCGGTCGCGACTTCCCGTGTTCCTGCACCCTCAGACTAAAGAGGAATACGCCCTGGCGCGCATCGAGCGCAAGCAGGGCCATGGCTATACCGGCTTTGCCTGTTATGCCGCTCCCGAGGTGACGCTGGAAGAGGATCTGCTGCGGCGGGATCTCACCATCAATGCCATGGCCCGGGATGCGCAGGGTCAGCTGCACGATCCCTACGGCGGCCTGGCAGATCTGCAGGCCCACCGCCTGCGCCATGTCTCACCGGCGTTTGCCGAAGATCCCCTGCGGGTACTGCGGGTGGCGCGCTTTGCCGCCCGCTTCCATGGGCTGGGCTTCACCGTGGCCCCCGACACCCTGGCCTTGATGCAACAGATGGCCGCCAGCGGCGAGCTGGATCACCTGACGCCGGAGCGGGTATGGAAGGAGTTGGATAAAGCCCTGACGACCCCGGCCCCCCAGGTGTTCTTCGAGGTGCTGCGGGCCTGTGGCGCCCTCAAGGTGCTGCTGCCGGAGCTGGATCGGCTGTTTGGCGTCCCCGCCCGCCCCCAATGGCACCCGGAGATCGATACCGGTATCCATGCCCTGATGGCCATCGCCCAGGCGGCACGCCTGAGCCAGGACACGGCGGTGCGCTTTGCCACCGTCTGCCACGATTTCGGCAAGGGGCTGACCCCGGCCCATATCCTGCCCAGCCACCATGGCCATGGCGAACGGGGCCTGCCCCTGATCCAGGCGGTGTGTGAGCGCTTCAAGGTGCCCACCGAGCACAGGGAGCTGGCGCTGCTGGTCAGCGAGCTGCACTCCCTCATTCATACCGCCTTGGGGCTCAGATCCAGCACACTGCTCAAGCTGTTTAACCGGGTGGACGGCTGGCGCCGTCCCCAGCGGCTCTATCAGTTGCTGGACTGCTGCCGGGCCGACTTTCATGGCCGGCTGGGCTTTGAGGAGCGCCCCTACCCCGAGCCGGACTATGTGGCGGCCGCCTTTGAGGCGGCCCGGGCGGTGCCGGTGCAGCCGATAGTGGCCGCCGGCTATCGGGGCGAAGCCATCCGCCAGCAGCTGGACAGAGCCCGCCTGCTGGCCATCCGCGAGGTCAAGCGCCAGTGGGATGAGCGCTGATCACCAGAAGAAGATGAGCAGCACAACCCCCAGCAGCAGCCGGTAGAGCACGAAGGGCCACAGGCCGATGCGGCTGATGGCCTTGAGGAAGAAGTGGATCACCGCCAGGGCACTGGCGAAGGAGACTGCCACGCCCAGCAGCATCTGCCCCCAATCCACCGCCTCCGGGCTGGCCACCAGCTTGAGGCTCTCGTACCCCCCCGCCAGCACTATGATGGGGATGGAGAGCAAGAAGGAGAAGCGGGCTGCCGCCGATGGGGTCAAGCCCAACAGCAGGGCCGCCGTCATGGTGATGCCGGAGCGGGAGGTGCCGGGAATGAGCGCCACCGCCTGGGCCAGGCCCACCAGCAGGCCGGTTTTCAGACTGATCGCCTCCAGCGGCAGCTGCTTGCGGCCGCGCCGATCTGCCCACCACATCAGGAGGCCAAAGGCCAGGGTGGTGATGGCGATGACTCGGGCCGAGCGCAGGTATTCGCTGATGAAATCGTTGGCCAGCCAGCCCAACAGGGCCGCCGGCAGGGTGGCCAGCACGATGATCCAGGCCAGCTTGGCCGCCGGCTCATCCCGCCGGCCAGCCAAGGAGCGAAGCCAGGCGCCCAGCAGTTGCTGTAAGTCCCGCCAGAAGTAGCCCACCACCGCCAACAGGGTACCCAGGTGCACCGCCACGTCAAAGGCAATGCCCTGATCCGGCCAGCCCAACACCTGGGAAGGCAGTATCAGGTGGGCGGAGCTGGAGATGGGCAGAAACTCGGTCAACCCCTGTAACAGGGCCAACACCAGGGTATGCAGGGTGGTCATCAAGAATGCTCCTGAGTTGAGGGGCCGCACCAGGCCAGGGCAACGGGTTCAAGGATCGCGTCCTGCGCAAAGCCTTGCCACAGCTCGGCCAGGGTCAGCCCGGCCACCGGATGACGCCACTGAGGCACCAGCTCGGCGAAGGGACGCAACACGAAGGCGTTATGCAAGATTTCGGCCCGCGGCAACTCCAACGGCGCCGTGAGCACGGCATCATCGAAACTCAGCAGATCCAGATCCAGGGTGCGGGAAGAGAACTTCTTGGCATCGCGGGGGCGGCCGTGGGCAAACTCGATCTGCCGCAGCCCCTGGCACACAGCGGTCAGGCTGAGGGAGGTCTGGGCCCCCACCACCAGATTGAGAAAGTCCTCGCCAACGAAGCCCAGGGCCGGACTGCGATAGACAGGCGAGACGGCCAGGGGCCCCAACCAGCGATAGAGGGCATCCAGTCCGGCACACACATGGTGCATGGGTTCGATATTGGAGCCCATGCCGATGTAGATCTGCGCCATCAGGCCTCCCGCACTATCTCCACGCCCACCTCGCGGGCATTGGCCACGGCACCGGGCTTGGCCACCCGCACCCGCACCCGTGTCACGCCAAACTCGCCCAGGATGACAGCCGCCACCCGCTCGGCCACCGTTTCGACCAGCTCCAGCGGGGCTTGGCTCACCAGGTCGGTGACCCGACGCGACAAGCGATCATAATCCAGCGCCAGGGCGATATCGTCCGCCGCCGCCGCAGGGCGGTTGTCATGATCCATCTCCAGATCCAGCACCAGCTTCTGGCGGATCGACTTCTCCCAGTCGTAGACCCCGATGGTGCAATACACCTCCAGGCCAGTGATAAACACCTTATCCATCTGTGTCCTTTCTCTGTTAGGCTGTGAACGACTGTCTAAAAAACAGGTCGGATACCTCTTGACCACCGGACAGGCTATGATGGTGGCCAATTGAGGGCGGGATCATACCCCAGCCGGGATGAACAAATACAGCGAGGAACATGACCCCCATATCCCTGAGCATGATAGTGCTGGCCTACTTGTTCGGCTCCATCTCCAGCGCAGTGCTGGTGAGCCGCTGCTATGGCCTGCCCGATCCCCGGGGTTATGGCTCCCACAATCCCGGCGCCACCAATGTACTGCGCCAGGGCAGCAAGCTGGCCGCCCTCTGGGTCTTGCTGTGCGACATGCTCAAGGGCACAGTGCCCGTCTACCTGGCCTGGTACCTCAAGGTCAGCCCCTTCTACTTAGGGCTCATCGCCATCGCCGCCTGCCTGGGGCACATGTACCCGCTGTTCTTTCAGTTCCGCGGCGGCAAGGGCGTCGCCACGGCACTGGGCGCCCTGATGCCCATCGGCCTGGACATGGGCGCCTTCATGATCTGCAGTTGGCTGATCGTGCTGCTGCTGTCGGGCTACTCCTCGCTGGCGGCCATCATCGCCGCCCTGCTGGCGCCCCTCTATACCTACCTGCTCAAACCCGAATACACGCTGCCGGTGGCCATGCTCTGCTGCCTCGTCATCTACCGGCATCACGAAAACATCAACCGATTGCTGCACCGTCAGGAGCCCAGACTGTGGCACAAGCGCGGCTCACACCGGCGGCAGTGAGTCCAGACTCCAACGCGGCTTCACCACCAGCTCCAACCCCACCGTCTGGCCGGCCTTGAGCCGCTGCAAGCCGGCGTAGGCGATCATGGCGCCGTTGTCGGTACAGTATTCGGGGCGCGGATAGAACACCTGCCCCTTGAGTTCGGCCATCATCTCGGCCAGCTGTGCCCGCAGCTGGCGGTTGGCACTGACGCCGCCGGCCATCACCAGCCGGTTGAGGCCGGTTTCCTTCAAGGCCCGCCTGCACTTGATGGCCAGAGTGTCCACCACCGCCGCCTGGAAGGCGTGGGCAATATCGGCCCGGGTCTGGGCATCGTCACCCTGCTGGTGAATGGTGTTGGCGGCAAAGGTCTTGAGACCGGAGAAGCTGAAATCCAGGCCGGGTCTGTCGGTCATGGGCCGGGGGAAGACGAAGCGCCCCGGGGTGCCGGATTCGGCCAGCCGGGCCAGCTGTACCCCGCCGGGATAATCCAGCCCCAGCAGCTTGGCGGTCTTGTCGAAGGCCTCGCCGGCGGCATCGTCCACCGACTCCCCCAGGATCTGATAACGGCCTATGCCATCGACCCGCACCAGCAGGGTGTGACCGCCGGAGACCAACAGAGCCAAAAAGGGAAACTCGGGCGCGGTTTCTTCAAGCATGGGAGCCAGCAGATGGCCCTCCATGTGATGCACCGCCACCGCCGGTTTGTTCCAGGCCAGGGCCAGGGAGCGCCCCACAGTGGCCCCCACCAACAGGGCCCCCACCAGACCCGGGCCGGCGGTGTAGGCCACACCGTCAATATCCTCGGATCCGCACCCGGCCTCGGCCAGCGCCGCCTGGATCAGGGGCAGGATCTTGCGCACATGATCCCGGCTCGCCAGCTCAGGCACCACACCGCCGTAATCGGCATGCAGCTTGACTTGGCTATACAATTGATGACTGAGGATCCCGAGGCGATCATCGAAGATCGCAATCCCGGTCTCGTCGCAGGACGTTTCGATACCTAAAACACGCATGAGGGCAAAAATTGGCTGCTAACTGGAGCGCGGTATGGTACATTCCGGCGGTTTTTTAAACCAGCAGGATCTGATCGGGGTTTACTTGCCCCCTTGCTTGGGCTTAAAATTCCGCACCATTTTTTAGTCAGGCTGGCCTGCATCGGCCAACCAACCACACAGTCACCGAGGTGAGAGGCACATGCCAGTAATTAAAGTACGTGAAAACGAGCCGTTTGATGTCGCCCTGCGTCGCTTCAAGCGTTCTTGCGAGAAGGCCGGTATCCTGTCTGAAGTTCGTAGCCGTGAGTTCTACGAAAAGCCGACGACCATCCGCAAGCGCGCCAAGGCTTCTGCAGTCAAGCGCCACGCCAAGAAGCTGGCTCGCGAAAACGCTCGTCGTAACCGTCTGTACTAATCGGCCGGTCACCCGCCGAGGACGCTGAACCATGTCACTGCAAGAACAGATCAAGGGCGATCTCAAGCAAGCCATGCTGGCCAAAGATAAGGCCCGCGTTGGTACCTTGCGCCTCCTGATGGCCGAAATCAAACAGGTGGAAGTGGATACCCGCACCACACTGGCAGACGCTGACATAGTGGCGGTCATCGCCAAGATGGTTAAGCAGCGTAAGGATGCCATCAGCCAGTTCGAAAGCGCAGGACGCCAGGATCTGGCGGATGCCGAGCAGGCCGAAATCGGCGTGCTGCAGTGCTTCCTGCCTCAGCCACTGAGCGAAGCCGAGCTGGATCAGCTGATCGATGCGACGCTGGCCGAACTGGGTGTCAGCGGCATGCAGGCCATGGGACAGGTGATGAACACCCTGCGTCCCAAGGTTCAAGGGCGGGTCGACATGGGCGCCCTGAGCGCCAAGATAAAGGCGCGGTTGGCATAGTCCCTGACGTTTCCGATAATAGGCCGCGCCGTCGTAGGATAGCGCGGCTTATTTATTTGTGCGGAGTGTAACTTGGCAGGCAGGATCCCCCAGTCCTTTATCGAAGATCTTCTGGCCCGGACCGATATCGTCGAGCTGATCGACAGCCGGGTACAGCTGAAGAAGGCCGGCAAAAACTACCAGGCCTGCTGCCCCTTCCATAACGAGAAGAGCCCCTCCTTTTCCGTCAGTCCAGAAAAACAGTTCTACCACTGCTTCGGCTGCGGCGCCCACGGCAACGCCATCAGCTTCATGATGGAGTACGACGGCCTGGGCTTTCGCGATGCCATCGAAGAGCTGGCCGATCTGCACGGCCTGAAGATCCCCGAAGAGAGCCAGGACAGATCCGGCCCGGATCCCCAGGTAGCCCGGGATCATTACCAGCTGCTAGAGCAGGCCTGCCAGTTCTACCAGAGCCAGCTGCGCCAGGCGCCGGCGGCCATCGACTACCTCAAGGGTCGGGGTCTCAGCGGCCAGGTGGTCAAGCAATTTGCCATCGGTTATGCCCCAGCCGGCTGGGACGGCCTGCGTCAGTTGCTGGTGCGCAACCGCCAGAGCGAAGAGCAGCTGGAAACCCTGGGCATGCTGATCAAGAAGGAGCAGGGCCGCAGCTATGACCGCTTTCGCGATCGCATCATGTTTCCCATCCGCGATCGCCGGGGACGGATCATCGGTTTTGGCGGCCGGGTACTGGGGGACGGCACCCCCAAGTACCTCAACTCCCCCGAGACCCCCATCTTCCACAAGGGCAAGGAGCTGTACGGCCTCTATGAGGTACGCCAGGCCCACAAGGAGCCCGCCCGCATCCTGATCGTGGAAGGCTACATGGACGTGGTGGCGCTGGCCCAGTACGGCGTCGACTATGCGGTGGCCTCGCTGGGGACCTCCACCACCGCCGAGCACATGCACCTGCTGTTTCGCACCACGGCCCAGGTGATCTGCTGCTACGACGGTGACAATGCCGGCCGGGAGGCCGCCTGGCGCGCCCTGGAAAATGCCCTGCCCTGTCTGCAGGACGGCAAGGAACTGAAGTTCGTCTTCCTGCCGCCGGAGCACGATCCCGACTCCTTCATCCGTGCCGAAGGCAAGGACGCCTTTGAGCAGGCGCTGGATCAGGCCCAATCTTTTGCAGACTTCCTGTTCGAGCGGTTGGCGCGGGATCTGGCACTGGAAGGCGAAGCCGGCAAGCACGAACTGGCCAACAAGGCCATCGCCCTCATTCGCCGGGTGCCGGAAGGCTTCACCCGGGAGGGCCTGATCACCCGTCTCTCCAGCCAATTGCGCTGGGGGGAAAACGAGAAGCGCCTCAAGGAGCTACTGGCCCGGCAGGAGCGCCAGGCCCAGGAGCCGCTTCCGGCCGGCGCCAAGGCCGGCAAGATCAAGCTGACCCTGGTGCGCCGGGCCATCGCCCTGGTGGTACAGCACCCGGCCATCGCCGCCGAGCTGCCGCCGCTGCCGGATGAGCTGCGGGCCCTCAAGCAGCCGGGCATCGGCTTCTTGCTGCAACTGCTGGCCCAGGTGCAGGCCCGCCCCCTCACCACAGGGCAACTGCTGGAGCAGTGGCGTGGCACCCGGGAGGGGGATGGCCTGGCCCAACTGGCCAGCCTGGAGGAGGTGGCCATCGGCGAACATATCCGGGAAGAGCTGGAAGACACCTGCGCCCGCCTCATCGAACTCTATTTGCAACAACGGCTGGATGAGCTGCAGGAAAAAGGCAGCCAGGGCAGGCTGAGCCGCGAGGAAACGCAGGAGCTGATGCTGTTGCTGAGCGAGCGCCACCCACGGAGCACACCCTAGATACCGGCGCAGCATCCCTAGAAAAAGAGTGACCTGGCTATTGAAATTTGATCCCGACGCCCCTATACCTTGGGGACGCCCGGCTACGGGAAACATAAATTAGACGTGAAAACAGAGACTATGCAGACCGATATGCCCGGCCAAGGCCCGGGGCGGCGGTCTTTTACGCATTATCCAAGGCGAGCGTGCTTTTTTGGTGAAATTTTGCTACTATCGCCGGCTTCGCACGTGACGGTATCGACCCCCCTTGCCACACCAACCGGATGAGTTCTATGGAGCAAACCCCGCAGTCGCAGCTTAAACTCCTTGTTGCCAAAGGTAAAGAACAGGGCTATCTGACCTATTCCGAGGTCAACGATCACCTGCCGCAGGACATCGTTGACTCGGATCAGATAGAAGACATCATTCAGATGATCAATGACATGGGTATCCAGGTGGTGGAAAACGCCCCGGATGCCGATGACCTCATCATGACCGAGAGCGCCGCCGATGAAGATGCGGCCGAGGCCGCCGCTCAGGTGCTCGCCTCAGTGGAATCTGAGATCGGCCGCACCACGGATCCCGTGCGCATGTATATGCGCGAAATGGGCACGGTGGAGCTGCTCACTCGTGAGGGCGAGATCGACATCGCCAAACGCATCGAGGATGGCATCAATCAGGTGCAGAGCTCCGTGGCCGAATACCCGGAAGCCATTACCTACCTGCTGGAGCAATACGACCGCCATGACGCCGGCCAGTTGCGCCTGTCGGACATCATCTCCGGCTTTGTCGACCCTAACGAGACCGATGACGTGGCCCCGACAGCCACCCATATCGGCTCCGAGCTGGGTGAAGGCGAGTTGGAGGACGAGGACAAAAGCGCCGCGGACGATGACGAAGACGAGGATGAGGACGGCGACGGTAGCAGCGACGACAGCAGCGATGATGATGGCGGCCCAGACCCGGAAGTGGCTCGTCAGAAGTTCACCGAGCTGCGTGAAAAGTACGAGCTGACCCGCAGCAGCATCCGCAGCCTGGGGCGCGAGCACCCGGACACCCTGAACCATATCCAGCAGTTGGCCGATGTATTCCGTCAGTTCCGACTGGTACCCAAGCAGTTCGACCGCCTGGTCTCCAACATGCGCGACATGATGGAGCGGGTGCGGGTGCAGGAGCGCATCATCATGAAAGCCTGTGTCGAACAGGCCAAGATGCCGAAGAAAAACTTCGTCGCCGCCTTCACCAACAACGAATCAGAGCAGGCCTGGTTCGAAGCGGCCAAGGCCGCCGGCAAGAGCTGGTCCTCCGCCCTGCAGGGGGTGGATGAAGAGGTGCAACGGGGCATCGCCAAGCTGCAGCAGATCGAGGAAGAGACTGGCCTGGTCATCGCCCAGATCAAGGATATCAACCGCCGCATGAGCATAGGTGAGGCCAAGGCCCGCCGAGCCAAGAAAGAGATGGTGGAGGCAAACCTGCGTCTGGTGATCTCCATCGCCAAGAAGTACACCAACCGCGGACTGCAGTTCCTGGATCTGATCCAGGAAGGCAACATAGGTCTGATGAAGGCGGTGGACAAGTTCGAGTACCGTCGTGGCTACAAGTTCTCCACCTATGCCACCTGGTGGATCCGGCAGGCCATCACCCGCTCCATCGCGGATCAGGCGCGGACCATCCGCATCCCGGTACACATGATCGAGACCATCAACAAGCTCAACCGCATCTCCCGCCAGATGCTGCAGGAGATGGGCCGCGAGCCCAACCCGGAAGAGCTGGCCATGCGCATGGGCATGCCGGAAGACAAGATCCGTAAGGTGCTGAAAATCGCCAAGGAGCCCATCTCCATGGAGACCCCCATCGGCGATGATGAAGATTCCCATCTGGGGGACTTTATCGAGGACACCACCCTGGCCCTGCCCGCCGATGCGGCCACCAGCGAGAGCCTGCGCAACGCCACCCGCGAAGTGCTGGCCGGTCTGACCGCCCGGGAGGCCAAGGTCTTGCGCATGCGTTTTGGCATTGACATGAACACGGACCACACCCTGGAAGAGGTCGGCAAGCAATTCGACGTCACCCGGGAGCGGATCCGGCAGATCGAGGCCAAGGCATTGCGCAAGTTGCGCCATCCCAGCCGTTCCGAGGTGCTGCGCAGCTTCCTGGACGAATAACCGCCCATCAACAGGTTGATGCATTTATGCGCATCTAACCTGTTGATATCTGGACGCACGCGCCCGGTATCTCTATAATCCAGTCCACATTTCGGCCCCTTAGCTCAGTGGTTAGAGCAGGCGACTCATAATCGCTTGGTCGTCCGTTCAAGTCGGACAGGGGCCACCAAATAAACCAAGGGCTTACAGCATTTCGTTGTAAGCCCTTGCTGCTTTTGCACGGCTGCGCAAATCACGCTTGGCAGGCTGACACACGCACCGCGGCTGACCATTGTGACGGGGATTCCACTGCCCTATAATCGAGCCGCCATTTGATCAAGATCAATCTCACATCCTCTATCGGCCAACCCCAGCGCTGTGCCTCTTTGCTGCGCCCCTGGTCAAGGATACCGGCACCCTGGATCATCAACTAGCGTCGCTTTTAAGGCGAAATGCTTGTAATAGATAGTTGTGCCGTGGCTGATTGAAATTTAGACTGGCAAAGCAACACGGCTCTCCCCACTGGGGTTGCGTCAGCAGCCCCCTAACACACAAGGAAGACAAGATGAAAAAAACACTCTATGCCCTTCCCCTGATGTTGGCGATGCTATCGCCGCGTGCCTTTGCCGAGGTGATTGACCTCAGCACTTGGACGGCGAATGGCAAGGTCACCAACACCAGCAGCGGCGCCATCCTCTCCACCACCCAAAACAAAAACTACAGCACGGCCGAATACGGCGGCACCACGGGTTCGACCCTCTCCAGTGTGCTGGAGTTGGTGGCCGGTAGCGTCATCTCCTTTAACTGGAACTTCACCACCAGCGACTACAGCCCGTTTAATGACTTTGCGCTGTTTGTCATCGGTGATGAGGCCACCACACTGGCCGACGTTTTGAGCCTGGGCGATGGCCTGGGTACCCGCTCCACCGGCTGGCAGAGTTTCAGCTACACGGTAGAAACCACGGGCAGTACGGCTGTGACCTTCGTGGCCAGCAATGCCGTGGACAAGAAGTTCCAGTCCACGCTGCAAGTGAGCAACCTGACGGTGTCTGCCGTGCCGGAGCCGCAAACCTATGCCCTGCTGGGTATCGGTGTGATCGGCCTCTTGCTCTCCCGGCGCACCCGCCAACAAGGCGCCCGACCGGTCTAAACCGGCAAGGCGTGTGGAGTTGCAAAGGCCCCCTGTCATGGGGGTTTTTTATTGCCTGTCCGTCACCCGATCACGCCTTCCCCCTCCAGCCAGTCACAGCGCCCCTGTCAAAGCTAACAGGTGGACAGAGCCGCTCAACGGACGCCGTTGCCCCTGCCCCAGGCCATCCCTATACTGCGCAAGTTTCGAACGACTGACGAAGCCGACCGGAACAGAGTGTCACCGACCCATAGACTGGGTTGACCCCCTTCATTTACTCAAGGAAGAAACACCATGAACAAGAGCCTCATCGGCTTGGCCCTGCTGGCCAGCGGCCTGAGCGGCGCGGCGCAAGCCGAGCTGCAGGATCTGAGCAGCTGGGTTGCCGCCGGTAACGTCGAGATCACCGGCAGCAACGCCACTCTCTACACCAATGGCGGTACCGATACCAGCGCGCTGGGCGGCACCAACGGCTCACTGCTGAGCCAGGTATTCAACCTGGTCGCTGGCGCGACCATCAGCTTTGACTGGTCCTTCAGCAGCAGCGACTACCTGCCCTATAACGACTTTGCCCTGTTCAGCTACAACGACGACGTCTATACCCTGTCTGATGTGGCCTCGCTGGGTAACACCAATGGCAACACCAGCTCCACCGGTTGGAGCAGCTTCAGCTACACGGTGGCCAATGACGGTCCGGGCACAGTCACCTTCGCCGTGAGCAATTTCCAAGATCAGGGCGTCAACTCCACCCTGGAACTGAGCAACGTCAATGTGGCCGCCGTTCCTGAGCCGGAAAGCGTTGCGTTGCTGGCCTTGGGTGCCTTTGGGCTGTTGCTCTCTCGCCGTCGTCGGGAGCTGTCCCGCACCAAGTAAGCGGCTGGCTGCCGGTGTGACATCGCAAAGGCCCCCTGTCATGGGGGTTTTTTATTGCCTGCCGTTTACGGCTGGCTGACGGGAGCCCAGCGAAAACGGCGCCACTCCTGCTGCACCTTGGCCGGCAGGAAGCTCCAGGCGAGGAAACGGCTGCGTTTGTTGCCCTGAGCCATGCTCACCTCGCGGATATCCCGAGCGCCGGCCCGCTGCAGCGCCTGACGCACAGGCCCCAGATTCTCCTGCTTGGAGATCAGGCAGCTAAACCAGTGACACTGGCTGGCAAACGCCTGGCTCTGCTCCACCATCCGCAGCACAAAACCCCGCTCACCACCGGGGCACCACAGCTCGTTGTGTTGGCCGCCAAAGTTCAGCGCCGGGGCGGCGTGCTGGCCGGCCTTGACCAGCCCCAGATTGCGCAGCTTGCGGCGGGTCCCTGCTGCGGCCGCGTCGGCCGAGGCATGAAACGGCGGGTTGCACAGGGTCAGATCGAACAGCTCGCCGGGCCGGATGATGTTGGCAAACAGCTGCTGAGGATCCGGCTGATGACGGCATTCCAATCCCGCCGCCAGGGTCGGATTGACCTGCCGCAAGCGCCCCACCGCCGCCAGGGCGCCCGCATCTATGTCGGCGCCGACAAACGACCAGCCGTAGCAGTGCCGACCGATGATGGGATAGATGGCGTTGGCCCCCACCCCCACATCCAGCACCCGTATGGTCGGGCCACGCGCTATCCCCTTGCCAGTCTGCAGCAGATCCGCCAAATGGTGCAGGTAATCGGCCCGGCCCGGGATGGGCGGGCAGAGGTAACCCTCGGGAATATCCCAATGCTGCAGCCCGTAATAGCCGAGCAGCAGGGCCTGATTGAGGGCCTTGACCGCCGCCGGATCGGCGAAGTTGAGGGTCAGATCGCCGCGCGGGCTGGGTTGCACAAAGGCCGCCAGATCTGGGCTGACCGCCAACAGGTGGGGGAAGTCATAACGGCCCTGATGCAGGTTACGGGGATGCAGGCCGGAGGGAATGGATGCCATGGTGAGGATCGACGCCGGAGGAATGGGCCCGTCAGTGTAGCCCATTCCCGCCGTCGACTAAACGCGCCTAGCGATGGGCCCCCTTGGAGGCATACTTGGGCCGGGCGTTCATGATGTACTCAATCTGCTCGTCGCTCATCTTGCCCTTGCTCAGGCCCAGCACCCGGTAGGTGATGTAGGGACGCGCCGGCAGAGCGATCATCAGCGCCTTGATCTGGATGTCATCCTCCAGATGGGGATTACCGTAGGCGTAGGTCAGCACGCCGGCGTCCAACAGATTTTTGACGGCCGGCTCGGTGACCGGCAGATTGATGACGCTCTTGCGCTGAAAGATGAACTCCCGCAGCACCGCCTTCTCGTTGAAATCCAGGCAGGCGATCATCTGCTCCAGCCGGGCCTGCTGATAGTGGTTACGCACGCGCCCCACCAGCCAATCCCAGCCGATGAGCAGCCCCTGGCTGACAAAATAGGACAGCGCCACCAGCATGCCGGCCCACAGCAGCAGGGTCACTTGGGCTTGCCAGGCAGAGAGCGGCTCGCCCAGTTGCTCCAACGGCAACAGCAGCAGGCCACCGCTGCAAAGCAGCAGCCAGATCATCAGCCAGTTGAGAGAGCGAAATTGGCCAAAGTAGGTGTTCCACTGTTTCATGATGTTTCCCTGACGGTTATGAGCCTAGTGGTCAGGGAATAGCAAGGGGTGTGCCAGCCCTCGCTGGCACACCGGGCTCAGCGTTGGAACTGCTGGATCAGGCGGGCCAGCCCTTCCAGCCGATGCACCAGCAGACTGATCTGATCCACCGCCTTGTGGCTGTTGCGGGTGGTATCGCCGGCCAGGCCGCGGATGTTATGCACGTTGCGGTTGATCTCCTCGGTCACATCCGCCTGCTGAGCCACGGCGCTGGCGATCTGATGGCTGGTATCGGTGACCTGATCCAGCATGAGGTTGATCTCCTCAAGCACCTTGCCGGTGGCCACCGCCTGCTGGCGACAGGTTTCCGAACGCTCGGCCCCCTTCGCCATGCTGGCCACCGCCACCCCGGCGGATTGTTGCAGCTGGCGGATCATCTGCTGTATCTCTTCGGTGGAGCGCTGGGTCTTGAGGGCCAAGGAGCGGATCTCGTCCGCCACCACGGCAAATCCCCGTCCCGCCTCGCCGGCGCGGGCCGCCTCTATGGCGGCATTGAGGGCCAGCAGGTTGGTCTGATCGGCAATGCTATCGATCACCTCCAGTATGCTGTCGATGCGCCGGCTGTTATCGGCCAGCTCGGTGATCACCCGCTGGGACTGCTCCAGCTCATCGTGCAGCCGGTTGACCGAGGCGATGGTGGTGTCCACGCTCTGCCGCCCCTGGGCCGAGGTCTGGCGAGCCAGCTCCACCAGGTCGGAGGCCGCCCCGGCATTGCCGGCCACCTCGCGAATCGAGGAGCTCATCTCATTGATGGCCGTGGCCAGCTGATCCGTCTCCGTCAGCTGGCACTCCAACTTATCTGTGATACCACGGATGTTGGCCATGTCATTTTCGGCCTCCTGCAGGATCAGCTCACTGGTGTCGCCGGTGCGTCCCACCACGGCCCGCAGCTCGGCCTGCTTCATGCGCAGCGCCAGCTCGATGGCGGCCAGCTCATCCCGCCGCCCCGTGTAGATGACTTGGGCCAGCTCGGTATCAAACCCCTCCCGCGCCACCTTAGCCAACTGGTTGAGCTTGCCGGACCACCAGAGGCCAAACCCCAGCTGCAACAGCAACAGCGAGGCGGCCCCGCCCAGCAGGGGCCCCTGTTGTGGCAACCAGAACGCCAGGGCGGTGAGCAGCAGGGCGCCCAGGCCCATCGCCTGGTTCAGCCAGCCCACCCGGAGCGCCGGCCAGCGCAGGGCCCGAGGCAGCTTGCCCTGCTGAATATCCTGATAAAGCCGCTCGGCCTGCGCCACCTCCTCCCGGGAGGGACGGCTGCGCACCGACTGGTACTCCCGCACCTGGCCATCGGCGTCCAGTATGGGGGTGACATAGGCGTTGACCCAGTAGTAGTCACCGTTCTTGCAACGGTTCTTCACCAGCCCCATCCAGCTCTTTTTGGCCTTCATGTGTACCCAGAGATCGTTGAAGGCGGCGGCGGGCATGTCCGCATGGCGCACTATGTTGTGCAGCGCCCCCTCCAGCTCCTCGGCCTGATAGCCGGCGATGTCGCAAAAGTGGGAGTTGGCGTAGGTGATCCGGCTTTGCAGATCGGTGGTGGAGATAAGGTTGTGCTGATCAGAGAAGTGTCGTTCCTGTCCAGACTGCGGATGGGATGTCATTCCGTTGCTCCTGCCACTGGGTAATAAACATTCAGCCGGCAGACATCTTACCCGAGCCCCTCATAAAAAAGAATGCCAGACCGCTCAAACTGAGATAAAAATCGAACGTTCCGAGCGGTGCAACCGATAGAAAACTCATGGATAACAATTTGACAAAAAATCTAACAGGTCAGCTGCATTTCACCAGCCCCTGCATCACCTCCTTGAGCCAGCGCAGGGCCGGCTGGGCATCCTGCACCGGATGCCAGACACAGTTGAGGTGATAGCTGGGCATGGCGCTGGGCAGCGCCACCTGGCGCAGCGGCCAGGCCGCCGCCAGCAGGGCGGCCACCTTGGCCGGCAGCACCAGCAGGTAGTCGGTCTGGCTGACAATGGCCGCCGCCGACATATAGCTTTGGCTGTTCACCGAGATGCGCCGGCTCAGCCCCTGGCCGGCCAGGTACTGATCGACGATGGAGTCCCGGGTACCCAGCGGCGAGTGAAACACATGGGGCGTCTCGATCAACTCGGCCAGGCTCAGCGCCGCGCCTATCTGGGGGTGATCCCGCCGCACCAGGCCGCTCAAGGGCTCGGTCAACCAGGTCTCCCGGCTCAGGTGAGGCGGCACCTGCATGTATTCATCGAAGCCCAGCACCAAATCTATGCTGCCCTCGGCCAGCTCCGCCTCCGGCAGATGATCCCGCAGTATGCCGATTTCTATGTGAACCCCGGGGGCCAGCGCCCTGAGCTGGGCAATCAATGGCGGGATCAGCACACATTCCACATAGTCGGTGGTGCTGATGACAAAGCGCCGCTGGCTGGTCTGGGGATCGAAGGCCGCCGGGGCGCTCAGTTGCTGCTCCAACAGCAGCAAGGCCTGACGTACCCCCTGATGCAGCCCCTGGGCCCGGGGGGTCGGCAGCATGCCCTGGGGAGTCCGCACCAAGAGCGGGTCATCGAAGAAGCGCCGCAAGCGATTGAGGGCATGACTCATGGCCGGCTGGCTGATGAAGAGGCGCTCCGCCGCCCGAGTGACATTACGCTCCTGCATCAGGGCATCCAGCGCCAGCAGCAGATTCAAGTCCAGTTGGTGCAGCTTCATCCATCATTCTCCACACGAATAAGGCAATTAATAATATTCATTTGATGGATGATGGCACAAGTTCCTACACTCTCACCTAGGCTTGGCGGTGCGTGAGCGCCCCGCGATGCACCGACCTGAACGGCACAGGGGCAACCCGCCGCATCCGTAACGGGGGGTGCAGAAGGCTGACCGCCGGCGGCGAGCAGCCCATCTTCTAACCCAGTGGCGGTCCTTGCCCGCCCGTTGTCGCTGTTCTGGCCGCCGCCAACCAGCGCGAGGAGTCTGTAATGAGCAAACTGTTGAATACCCTGCCTGCCGCCGACGGTTTCTTTATGCCCGCTGAATGGGCACCGCAACAGGCGGTCTGGATGATCTGGCCCTTCCGCCCGGACAACTGGCGGGAGGCCGGCCGTTACGCCCAGGCCACCTTCGCCCAGGTGGCCAAGGCCATCGGCGGTGCCACCCCCGTCTACATGGCGGTACCGCCCGAGCACCTGGCGGCGGCACGGGAGATCATGCCCGCCGCCGTCACCCTGGTGCCCATGGCCAGCGACGACTGCTGGGCCCGGGATACCGGCCCGACCCTGGTGATCGACGGTCAGGGCCACTGCCGTGGTGTGGACTGGGGCTTCAACGCCTGGGGCGGCCACCACGGCGGCCTCTACTTCCCCTGGGAGCAGGACGAGCAGGTCGCCCGCCAGATGCTGGCGACCCACGGTTTCGACCGCTACCAGGCGCCGCTGATCCTCGAAGGCGGCTCCATCCACGTCGATGGCGAAGGCACCTGCCTGACCACCGCCGAGTGCCTACTCAATGCCAACCGCAATCCGCACCTGAGCCAGGCGCAGATCGAGCAGCACCTGCGTGACTATCTCAACATCGAGAAGGTGATCTGGCTGGAGGAAGGCGTCTACCTGGACGAGACCGACGGCCACATCGACAACATGGCCTGCTTCGCCCGCCCCGGCGAGGTGATCCTCACCTGGACCGATGATGAGAACGACCCCCAGTATGCCCGCTCCAAGGCGGCGCTGGAGGTGCTGGAGAACACGACCGATGCTCAGGGCCGCAAGCTGAAAGTCTGGCGGCTCCCGCAACCGGGCCCGCTGTTCTGCAGTGCCGAAGAGGCGCAAGGCGTGGTGGATGGCAGCGGCGTACCGCGCGACTCCGGCCACCGTCTGGCGGGCTCTTATGTGAACTTCCTGATCACCAACGATCGCATCGTCTATCCGCTGCTCGACCCGGCTACTGACGATCTGGCCCAGGCCAAGCTCGAAGAGATCTTCCCCCAACACCTGGTCATAGGGATACCGGCCCGGGAGATACTGCTGGGCGGTGGCAATATCCACTGCATCACCCAGCAGATCCCCAGCGGCAAATAGCGCTGGATACGGTTGCGCCTCCCCCGGCCAAGGGGGAGGTTGGCAGAGGAGCCCTTGCTGTTTCAGACGCTAACCAGCCCTGCCGTTGAAACGGGAAGATAGCCTCTGCTTTGCTGAATTCACATGAACATTTTTTAAGAGGTCCAGCATGATTGACGTGACCGAAGTATCCATTGCCGAGCTGCGTGCCGCGCTCGAATCCGGCCGCACCACGGCGGTTGAACTGGTGCAAGCCTATCTGGCGCGGATCGACGCCTATGATGGCCCCGCGACGGCCACCAAGCTCAACGCCGTCGTGGTGCGCAACCCAGATGCGCTCAAAGAAGCCGCCGCCTCGGATGCGCGCCGTGCCCGCGGCGAGACCCTGGGCCCGCTGGACGGCATTCCCTACACCGCCAAAGACAGCTATCTGGTCAAGGGGCTGACCGCCGCCTCCGGCAGCCCGGCGTTCAAGGATCTGGTGGCCCAGCGCGACGCCTTCACCATAGAGCGGCTGCGCGCCGCCGGGGCGATCTGCCTGGGCAAGACCAATATGCCGCCGATGGCCAATGGCGGCATGCAGCGTGGTCACTATGGCCGCGCCGAGAGCCCCTATAACGCCGACTACCTGACCGCGCCCTTTGCCTCCGGCTCCTCCAACGGCGCCGGCACCGCCACCGCCGACTGGATCACCCGTGCAGAGCGCACCGTGGATAGCCTGGACCTGCTCAACGACTCAGACCTGAGCAACATCACGTCTGAAATCACGGCTGCGAAAAACGCGATGCAGTCGCTGGAAGAATCGGCAGCGGACAGTGTGGCATCGCTACGCGAAGAGCTGGCAAACCTTAAGGGCGATTACGTCACTGTGGCCAAACTCCAGTTGGAGCAGCGGCGCGCCACGCTTCAGAGCCAGCTTGCCGAGGCGCAGGCCTACGGTGACAAATCGGCCATCGCCTCACTCAATGAAGCGCTCAGCCTGCTGGATAAGGTTGGCAAGTTGCAACTGGACGAAGCCAAAGCCAAGGCCGCGAGTGCGTCCAGTTCGTCCTCATCAAGTAGCACCACGTCGACCACCACCACCGAATCATCGACCAGTAGCGCTGCCAGCAGCAAAACGGCGACGCTGCGCCTCGAGGTCGGTGGCAGCACGGTTTCCATCCCCACAACCGAAGATGCCTTGGACTCGCTGCTGGCGAAGCTCGGCACATTGGACAGCGTGAGTATCGCCTGATGCAGATCGACACCCTGACACTCACTGATGACTTTGAATGGACGGACGAATTCACGTGGTCACGCTTTGTCGAAGAGCGCGACTACAGCGCCGGTGGTGCGCTGCTGCGCACCGTATCTGAGCGCCTGGCCGGACGCCCGGTGACGCTCACCGGTGGCGACAGCGCCTGGATGACGCGTGCTGAGTTCGCCACGTTGCGCGCCTTAGCCGACAGCAACCCCGACAGCCTCACCCTGACACTGTGGGACGGCCGCACATTTACGGTCGCATTCGATTACAGCAACGGTGCCCCCGTCACCGCTGAGCCGGTCGTCAAGCTGACAGACCCGGACGACACACAACAGTTGCAAAACATCACCATCAAACTCATTGCCGTGGAGTAACCCCGTGCTGCGCTCTGAAATCAAACTCCTCAAGGCCGAACGCATGACCGACACCGATGACGGCGGCGGTTATCGCTCCGCGTCTGAGGTTCAAAACGGCGTGCTGAATGAGCTGTTTTCCAATATCGGCAGCCTGAGCCATGCCGGCGGTGCCGTGCATCTCCGAAAGGCGTTTGCGGGGGTGGAAACCGCAACAACAGAACGCTATCTCGATGCGCACGTGATCCTGTCCGAGCCGCCCGAAGATCCAAAAGTCGGCGTCATGGCCATGGTGGCCAGTAGCGATGCGGATGAACTCGCTGACGCACGCGAACTGGTGCAGGGCTATGTCGGGCGCAGTGTGCTGGTCAG
>JAJOIN010000071.1 GCA_021209335.1 Aeromonadaceae bacterium | reverse complement strand
ATCGATCATGAAGGCTCCTTACACCAGACTACGCAGGGCATCGCGAATGAGGTTTTCCACCGACATCTCCGGCTTGGCCACCTTACTCACCACCTGAGTTGCTTGGGCGGGTTTATAGCCCAGGGCAGGTCAGCCTCCCTGACTCGGCATAAAATGGTTTCGATTGATTCTGTTTTTCCACCTCAGACATGGCGATCGAACGGCCGGGCAGGTCAAGTCGTTCCTTGTATATAGCAGCTGGTGTCTGGTGTGCCCCGGCACAGGGCTTCGAAAGAGGCCTTTATTCGGAATCGAAGAAGCTCGCCGCCAACTGGGCCTGGCTGAGGTGGCGGATCAGAAACACCAGCTGATTGTCCGCCAGGTCAGGCGGGCAATCCGCCAGCCGGGCCAGGGGATAGAGGGTGCCGTGTACCGCCTGTAGCACCAGAGGCTGGGTGTCACCGGCAAAGCGTACCAGACCCTTCATGCGCAGCAAGGCCTCGCCATGCCGCGCCTGCACCCGTTCCAGCGCGGCCAGCAGATCTGCCAGCCCCCAGTGCGCCGGCAGGGTCAGGCAAACACTGTTGACCCCATGGGCCGGCCTGGCATCGCCTTGCAGGGGAATAGGGGCGACTGGCTGCAGCCAGCGTTTGAGGCGCAGAGGCGAGCCGCTCGGATCCGGACACAACTCAGCGAGCAGCGCCACCTCGGCCTGGCCATGGGTGACCGTCTGGCAGCTGGCGCCGGGGTTGAGCTGCGCCAGCCGCTGCTGCAGCACCCGCAACCCATCGGCAGTGCACAGATCCGGTTTGCTGATCAAGAGGGCATCGGCCAGGGCGGCCTGCTTGAGGGCCTCGGGCTCGCGCTCCAGCTCAGCCAGGCCATGCTGGCCGTCCACCACCGTCAGCAGACCGGCATAACGGTAGCGTTCGGCCAGGAACGGCGACTGGCGCAGTGTGAACATGACACCGGCGGGATCCGCCAGGCCGGTGGTTTCTATGATGAGGCGGTCAAATCGGGGTATCTGGCGGCGTAGCGCCTGGAGAAACAGGGATTGCAGGCTCTCCACCAGGGGGCCCTGCAGGGTGCAGCAGATGCAGCCGGAGGCCAACAGCACCGGCTGGTGGTCCAGCTGGCGCACCAGATGATGATCCACCCCCACAGGGCCGTATTCGTTGATCAGCACGGCGGCACCGGCCAGTTCGGGTTGTTGCAGCCAGTGGTTGAGCAGTGTGGTCTTGCCTGCGCCCAGAAAGCCGCTGATGAGGCTGACAGGGATGCGGCGATCAGGAGTGGACATGGGAGTCACCGGGTGGCTTGGACAGGTGTCTCTTATACCACTGTGTGACGTAGGCCGGGAGAGTGGCCCCGTTACCGGGGCCGGTCTGGGATTGGGGTCTGCCCGAAGGCAGGGCGGGGTGGAGATCCCCTTGGCATCCAGATGGATGAGGTGGGGATTAGCGCTGGTAGCTGAAGAAGTAGTCGCGGGTGGCGGGGGCCAGACGGGCGTTCTCTTCCTTGCGGGCCAGCAGACTGCTCAGGTTCTTATACAGATTTTTCATGATGCACCTCGTTGGTTTGTGTGACCTCTGTCACGTTCGATATTAGCCAGAGTGTGAGGTGGATCAAGCAATATTTTTCTGAAAACGGTTGATTTTAAAATGAATTCGTTTTCATGGCGCCAGGGGGGATCCCGCCGCCGGCCTGAGAGGCTTTTCAAGGTCCAGGGCCCGTTGCCAGTAGCCCAGTGTGGTGGGGTTGACCCGGCCTGCGCCCTGCTGCAGCAGTAAGTCTTGTAGCTGGCGTGCCGGAGCGGTGAGGCCGCAGAGTGCCAGGCAACGCAGCATGCGGGTCAGGCGGCGCTGATGATGATCCTGCCAGTGGCTCCAGGGTTGGATCAGTCCGGGATGCCGAAGGTCGGTCACCAGCCCCTGGGGCTGGCGTTGCAAGCCGTAGCAGCGCAGCAGGCGATCCCAGGCGGTGAGCAGGCGTGCCTGCAACTGAGGATCGGTGCGAAACAGCTGCACCTCGGCGGGTTCGAGCAGGGGGGCCTGGGGGTTGAACGGGCTGGGCTCAGGCAGGGGAAACAGCCACTGAATATAGTCGTGCTGGCACTCCAGCCAGGCATCGCTCTGCGCCAGGATGAAGGCCAGACTGCGACCGGCCTGATCCCAGGCCAGTCCGGCATAGAAGTCGCTGATGCGGGTCATGCTGCAATGAAAAGGGCATGCCAGCTTGGCATGCCCTCTCTGGAGACGACCTCAGTTTTCATCGTCGTCGTCGTCATCGTCATCGTAGTCGAGACCGCCGCCGAACTCCTCGTCCTCTTCCCAGAAGTCTTCCTCATCGTCGTCGTCGTCATCCCAGTCGTCGAGCTCCTCCTGATCCTCCAGCTCGTCGTCGTCCCAATCCTCATCGTGGGTACCAGCGTTGAACCCTGTCATCGGCATCTCCTTGTGGCTCCTGTGGGCTGTTCCTAATTAAGCCCAAGTTGGTGGTGAGATCAAGCGGGCGGCACGGGCAGCCGTGCCGGATAAATCACTCGGGTAGCGGCATCACCAGCAGATCGCAGGAGACGCTGTTCATCAGCTGACGGGCGGAGGAGGTGAGCAGGCTCCAGAAGGTCTGGTGGTGGCCGCAGACCAGCAGATCCATGCCATATTCGCTCACCGCCTCGTTGACCTTGCTGCACAGATCGCCGCAGATCACCAGCCGCTTCTCGATGGGGTAGTCGATGCCCTTGAGCACCTGATCGAGCCGCGCATTGGCATCTGCCAGCACCTTGTCCTGCATGCTGTCGATGTCCAGGGCGATCATCTCGGTGTAGAGATCCTGCAGCTTGATGTCCACGTGGATCACCGACAGCTTGGCATGGTGGCAGCGGGCCAGGGCGACGGCCTTGTCCAACACGCGGGTATGCTCCTCATCCAGATCCAGGGCAACGAGAATGTGTTGATAGAGGTCAGACATGGTTGTTCTCCGTTGAGTCACATCTGCTCCACTATAGCAGGCTTGTCTGACAGACCTGTGACCCAGGTGTCAGGGTGGGGCGTGACGGGCCTGGTTTTTTTCTCGCCAGGGCTTGTCTGCCGACGGGGCTCTGGTTAGGCTGGTGTCGGGTGTTGCAAGGACGCCCACCATTTCAAAAAGCATCTTTGCTAAAAACGTTTGGGGAGCCGCTCTAGCCGCTCCCCTTTGTTTTGCCTGCAAGGTGATCCTGGCGGCCTGGCCCAGTACAATGGCGCCGATTTTTATCGGTGGAGAGCGGCGGATGCAGTGGGATGTGATCATTATCGGGGCGGGGGCGGCCGGCCTCATGTGCGCGGCCCAGGCCGGCTACCGAGGCCGCCGGGTGCTGGTGCTGGATAACGCCAAGCAGCCGGGCCGCAAGATCCTCATCAGCGGCGGTGGCCGCTGCAACTTCACCAACCGCCTGGCCGGGCCCCACGCCTACCTGTGTGCCAATCCGCATTTCACCAAGTCCGCCCTGGCGCGCTACCGGGCGCAGGACTTCATCGAGCTTATCGAGCGCCACGGAGTGGACTACGAGGAGCGGGAGCACGGCCAGCTGTTCTGCACCGAGTCGGCCAAGGAAATCGTGCGGGTGTTGCAGACCGAGTGCGACTGGGCCGGCGTCACCCTCCAGCTGCGCACCGAGATCTTGTCGGTGGCCCAGGGGGCGGGGGACCAGGAGCGGTTCGTGCTGCACACCAGCCGGGGCGAGCTGAGCTGCCAGTCGCTGGTGGTGGCCACCGGCGGCCTGTCGCTGCCCAAGCTGGGGGCCACCCCCTTGGGCTATCGCCTTGCCGAGCAGTTCGGCCTGCCGGTGCGCCCCACCCGGGCGGGGCTGGTGCCCTTCACCCTGCACACCCAGGATAAGGACGACTTCGCCGAACTGTCCGGCATCAGCCTGCCGGTGACCCTCACCGCCGAGGACGGCCAGCAGTTCAGCGAGGCGCTGCTGTTCACCCACCGTGGCGTTTCGGGGCCGGCGGTGTTGCAGATCTCCTCCTACTGGCAGGCGGGGCAAGTGGTGCGGATCAACTGGTTGCCGGGGCAGGAGGTGCCCGCCCTGCTGGCGAACTGGCAACAGCAGCAGGGCGCCGCCGAGCTCAAGACCTGCCTGGGCCGTCTGCTGCCCAAGCGGCTGGTGGAGAAGCTGCTGGAGCGCAGCGGGTTTGCCAATAAGCCCATGCGGCAATATGGCCATGGCCGAGCTGGCGGCGCTGGCGCAGCTGCTCACCGACTGGCGCCTGCTGCCCAACGGCACCGAAGGCTATCGTACCGCCGAGGTGACCCTGGGCGGGGTGGATACCGACGCCCTCTCCTCCAAGACCATGGAGGCCAAGGCGGTGCCCGGCCTCTACTTCATCGGCGAGGTGATGGACGTCACCGGCTGGCTGGGCGGCTTCAACTTCCAGTGGTGCTGGAGCTCCGGCTGGGTGGCCGGGCAGTTTGTATGAACCAAGTGACTTGGTCTTCAGCGGATTTTAATAGCCAACGACGAGGTGATCGGGCGGCATGAAAACACCCTTACCCCTACAACCCCTGATGGACGACGGTTTGGTCGACGAGGTGGTACGCCGCCTCAAGAGCGGCAAAGAGGCCGACGTCTACGTGGTGCGCTGCGGTGAGCAGCTGCGCTGTGCCAAGGTCTACAAGGATGTGACCACCCGCAGTTTCAAGCAGGCGGTGCATTACCGGGAGGGGCGCAAGGTGCGCAACAGCCGCAGCGCCCGGGCCATGGAGAAGGGCTCCAAGTTTGGCCGGCAGCAGCAGGAATCCCACTGGCAACACGCCGAGGTGGATGCCCTCTACCGGCTGGCGGCGGCGGGGGTGCGGGTGCCCCAGCCCTACGGCTGCTTCGACGGCGTGCTGCTGATGGAGCTGATCACCGACGGTGCCGGCCAGGTGGCGCCCCGCTTGAGCGATCTCAGCTTCGAGGCCGAGCAGGCCCGTCAGGATCATGCCACCCTGATGAACTATGTGGTGCGGATGCTGTGTGCCGGTCTGGTGCATGGCGATCTGTCGGAATTCAATGTGTTGCGGGATGCCGTGGGCCCGGTGATCATCGATCTGCCCCAGGTGGTGCACGCCGCCGCCAACAACCACGCCAAGGCCATGCTGGTGCGGGATGTGGACAACCTGAGTCAATTTTACGGCCAGTTCGCTCCCGAACTGCGGGGCAGCCGTTACGCCCAGGAGATCTGGGCCCACTATGAGGCAGGCGATCTCAGCGAACAGCTGCAGTTGACCGGCCAGTTTGCCGAGCCCACCCAGGCGGTGGACTTAGCCGCCGTGCTGGACGAGATCCAGTCCGTGGAGGCCGAGGCGCTGGCCCGCCTGGCCCGCCGGCAGGCGCCTGACGTGTCGGAGTAAGCCGGCGCGCCGCCAGTAATCTGTGCCTTTACCTCGGTGACGGTCAGTTTGCCTGTGCGGCGCCCACTCGCCTCAGGCGCGGCAGCCAGCCCCGACGAGCGCACAGGCCGGTCAGCACCCCGGCCAGCAGCCCCCAGAAGGGGGCGCCGATACCCAAGAAACTCACCCCGGCGGCGGTCACCAGCAAGGTGATGAGGGCCGCCTCCCGCTCGGACTCCACCGCCAGCGCCTGCTGGAGGCTGCCCCCCAGGGTGCCCAGCAGGGCCAGACCGGCGATGGCCACAATCAGCTCCCGTGGCAGCAGGGCAAACAGGCTGGCCACAGTGCTGCCCAGCAGGGCGGTGAGCAGATAGAAGACCCCGGCGCAGCAGGCGGCCAGATAGCGGCGGTTCGGCTCGGGATCGGCCTCCTTGCCCATACACAAAGCGGCGGTGATGGCCGCCAGGTTGAGGGCGAAGCCGCCGAAGGGCGCCAGCAGCAGGCCGCCAGCCCGG
>JAJOIN010000011.1 GCA_021209335.1 Aeromonadaceae bacterium | reverse complement strand
CTCCAAGATGGATGAAGTCATCTACGAAGAGTTCAAGGGCACCGGCAACATGGAACTGCACCTGTCACGCAAGATCGCCGAGAAGCGGGTCTACCCGGCCATCGACATCACCCGCTCCGGCACCCGCCGCGAAGAGCTGCTGGCGCCCCAGGACGAGCTGCAGAAGATGTGGATACTGCGCAAGATTGTCCACCCCATGGGCGAGATCGACGCCATGGAATTCCTCATCGACAAGCTCTCCCTGAGCAAGACCAACGACGAATTCTTCGACGCCATGAAGCGGCAACAGAAGTAAGTCCGTCTGGGCTAAGAAAAACGCCGGCAACTGCCGGCGTTTTTTATGGGTCAAATCAGGCTCATTCGGGCAGCAGGCTGCGATGCACCTTCACCACTATCTTGCGCAATCCGGCCGGCGCCTCGGGGGTACACAGGGGGGTGTGCAGCTCGCCGGGCGGGAAGATGACAAAGTCCCCGGGCAGCAGGGCCACCAGGCTCTGGGCCGGCGTATCAACGAAGAACAGATCCGGATGCGGATGATCGGCCCGGCTATGGGGGCCGGTAAAGGGCCCGACGCCCATCCACTCGCGGCCACTGAGCAGCACCTGGATGTCCAGGTGCTCGTCGTGGTACTCGGCGCGGCGTTCCGCCACCGGCTGGCTCAGATCCTCCGACAGGATCAGGAACAGCCGGCCATCGCCCACGAACTCCGGCAGCAGATCGTCATGCTTGCCGGTCTTGGCGGTGAGCCAGCGGCTACCATCACCGATCACCTCCTGGAGGATGCGGCGCAGCAGGGCCGGCAGCAAGGGATGTTCCTGAGCCAGATTGCCTTGATACATGTCCGCTCCTTAGGCCACGCAGGCCCGGCTGATGATGCCGTCGAGGAAGCGGCCAAAGTCGTGACCATTGTGCTCCAGCAGCTTGGGGAACATGGAGATGGGTGTCATCCCCGGGAAGGTGTTGATCTCGTTGAGCAGGATTGCGTTGTCCTCGGTGAGGAAGAAATCCACCCGCGACAGGTGCTTGAGCCCCAACTGGCGAAAGGCCTTGAGGGCATAGCCACGGATCAGTTCGATCTGCTCGGCGCTGAGGCCGGGGGCCGCCAGATGGGTGGTGGAGTGGCTGCCGGCACTGTACTTCTCCTCGTAGGAGTAGAAACCATCGCGGGGCGCGCAGATCTCACCGGGGGCCGTGGCCACCAGCTCACCATCATATTCGTATACCGCCACCTCCAGCTCCCGCGGCCTGACGGCCTTCTCCACCAGCACCTGCTGGGAGTAACCGAAGGCCGCATTCACCGCATCGGACAGCGCGGCCGCTTCCTTGACCTGGTAACAGCCCACGGACGAGCCCTGGCTCGCCGCCTTGACGAACACGGTTCCCCAGTTGCGCAGGGCCGTGTGAGCCTGGGCGTGGGCCGCCTCGTCGTTCTGCGACAAGAACAGGAAGGGGGTGTTGGGGATGTCCAGGGCGCTGAGCCACAGCTTGGTGCTCACCTTGTTGAAACACAGCTTGCTGCCTTCGGCCTCGCAGCCGAGATACGGCAGGCCCATCAGGGTCAGCAGGGACTGAATGTCACCCGTCTCACCGGGATAACCGTGAATGCAGGGCACCACGAAGTCCACCGGCAGGGCGCCATCGGCAAATTGCAGCTGGCGATCGGCGCCCAGGCGACAGGTGCGGCCATCGGCGGCCACCCAACGATCGGGGAAGATTTCCACCCGGGTCACGCTCAGGTGCGGCAGACGGCGCAACTGCAGCTCAAGAAAATTGGCACTGAGCAGGGAGATGTCGTGTTCGCTGCCGCCACCGCCGCACAGCAACAACACATGGAGCTTGTTCATGTCTGATTCCTTCGGTTCCTTCGGCCCCACGGGGGGCACGACCTGGCGTGCCAGTCTAGCAAGCCGGATCCGACGAAGAAAGGCGCCTGGCCACATCTGTGGCCAGGCCGGGACGAGACAAGGGAGCCAGAAGCGTCACAAGCTGATAAGCTTACGCCCTCAGATCATCAGACCCGGAGGAAGAGGATGCGACTGCTGATGCTGTGCCTTTGCCTGCTGCTGGCGGGCTGTGTCACCGAGATTGATGGCAAGCCGGTGCCGCCCCCGCTGGAGCCCAAAGGCGAGTTCGCCCAACTGCCCTTCGCCGCCACCCAACAGATGATGGAACGCCTGCTGGCCGGCGAGGATAAGGCCAAGCAGGAGGTGCTGGCCGCCCCCAATCAACAGACCCCGCCCGTGCTGTTCGCCCTGGCGCTGTTACTGCTGCAGCAGGGGGATCAACAGGGTGCGCTGTTCTGGTACTACACGGCCCAGCTGCGCGCCCGCTCCGACGCCAACAAGTCGCTGGATCCCACCGTCAGTGCCGGTGTGACCCAACTGGGCAACCAGTTCGGCGCGCCCATCGAGCAGTATGCCGCCGAACACCCGGACATGGTGCGCTACATAGTGCCCAAGGTGCTGCGCTGGGATGCCAAGGTCACCCGCCAGTACGATGCCCGCTGGGTGGCCCTGCAAGGCCAGGATGTGCGCACCAAGACGGTCATCGCCTTCCAGCCCCAGGCCAAGTGGCCCGAGATAGACCGCATCACCCGGGAAGGCTTTGCCCTCGGCTTTCGTCGCGCCATGCAAAAACAGGCGCGCCTGCCATGAGCCCGCCCCTGGAGACACTGCGCCGCCAGCTGCTGAGCCTGCCGGCCAGCCAGGAGACCTATCCCTTCGGCCCCGAGGTGATGGTATTCAAGGTGGCAGGCAAGATGTTCGCCCTGCTGGCCTGGCAGGCAAGCCCCCTGCGGCTGTCGGTGAAGGCCGAGCCCCAGCAGGTGCTCTGGTGGCAGCAGTGCTACCCCCAGATAGGCCCGGGTTATCACCTCAACCAGCGCCACTGGGTCACGGCTCAGCTGGATGAGGCCCTGCCCTGGGAGACCCTCTGCCGCCTGATCGCCGACTCCTATGCCTTGGTGGTGGCCGGCCTGCCCAAGGCCAGCCGCCTGGCGTTGCAAGCCGCCCCCCGGCCAGACGGTTGCTGATAGGCGTCGCCGCGCCTAGACTCCAGAACCTGGTGCCATCCCAAGAGTGACCCCATGAAGTACAAAGATCTGCGTGATTTTCTCCATCAGCTGGAACAGCAAGGCCAGCTCAAGCGCATCTCCCAGGAGATAGATCCCTACCTGGAGATGACGGAGATCGCCGACCGCACCCTGCGGGCCGGCGGCCCGGCATTGCTGTTCGAGAACCCCAAAGGCCACGACATGCCGGTGCTGGCCAACCTGTTCGGCACCCCCCAGCGGGTGGCCCTGGGCATGGGCCAGCCCGACACCTCGGCCCTGCGGCAGGTGGGGGAATGGCTGGCACTGCTGAAGGAGCCCGAGCCCCCCAAGGGACTCAAGGATCTGATGGAGAAGTGGCCCCTGTTCAAGCAGGTGCTCAACATGCCGGTCAAACGGCTGGCCAAGGCCCCCTGCCAGGAGCTGGTGCAGACGGGGGAGGCGGTGGATCTGACCACCCTGCCCATCCAGCACTGCTGGCCCGGTGACGTGGCGCCCCTGCTCTCCTGGGGCCTGACCATCACCCGCGGCCCCTACAAGAGCCGGCAGAACCTGGGCATCTACCGCCAGCAGTTGCTGGGCAAGAACCAGCTCATCATGCGCTGGCTGGATCACCGCGGTGGCGCCATCGACTGTCGTGAGTGGCAGGAGCGCCATCCGGGCAAACCCTTCCCGGTGGCGGTGGCCATCGGCGCCGATCCGGCCACCATTCTCGGCGCCGTGACCCCGGTGCCGGACACCCTGTCCGAATACGCCTTCGCCGGCCTGCTGCGCGGCGGCCGCACCGAGGTGGTCAAGGCCATCAGTTGCGATCTGGAGGTGCCCGCCAGCGCCGAAATCGTACTGGAGGGCTATATCCAGCCCGGCGAGCTGGCCGCCGAGGGCCCCTATGGCGATCACACCGGCTATTACAACGAGGTGGATGAATTCCCGGTGTTCACCGTCACCCACCTCACCCGCCGGCGGGACGCCATCTACCACAGCACCTACACGGGCCGGCCGCCCGATGAACCGGCCATGCTGGGAGTGGCGCTCAACGAGGTGTTCGTGCCCCTGCTGCGCAAACAGTTCCCCGAGATAGTGGACTTCTATCTGCCGCCGGAGGGCTGCTCCTACCGGCTGGCGGTGGTGACCATGAAGAAGCGCTACCCGGGCCACGCCAAGCGGGTGATGCTGGGGGTCTGGAGCTTCCTGCGCCAGTTCATGTACACCAAGTTCGTCATCGTATGTGACGATGATGTTAACGCCCGGGACTGGAATGACGTAATATGGGCCATCACCACCCGGATGGATCCGGCCAGAGACACCACCTTGATAGAACACACGCCCATCGACTACCTGGATTTCGCCTCCCCGGTCTCCGGACTGGGATCTAAAATGGGGTTGGATGCCACCAACAAGTGGCCCGGGGAGACGCAGCGGGAGTGGGGACGACCCATCGTCATGGATGAGTCGGTCAAGCGGCGCATCGACGAACTCTGGCCAACCCTGGGGATCCTGGACCGGGGTGACAGCTAAGGAGCCCTATGCAACGAATCATCTGTACCCTGGACGCCTTGCAAGAGTGCGCCAGCCACATCTGGCACGTCCGCCTCAAACCGCAACAGCCGGTCAGCTACAAGGCCGGTCAATATCTGCAGGTGGTGATGGGCGAGAAGGACAAGCGTCCCTTCACCATCGCCAACTCCCCCACCCGTAACGGCTATCTGGAGCTGCAGATCGGCGCGCCCCCCGGTGCCCCCTACCCCGGCGAGGTACTGGCGCGCCTGCGGGAGGAGGGCCAGCTGACGGTGGAGCTGCCGCTGGGCAAGGCCAGCCTGCGGGAGGAGTCCCGCCGTCCCATCCTGCTGATCGCCGGCGGCACCGGCTACGCCTATGCCCGAGCCCTGCTGCAATACCTGATGGACACCGGCCTCAACCGCCCCACCTATCTCTACTGGGGCGTGCGTCATGCCGAGCAGCTCTATGAGGGCCAGGAGGTGCTGGAGTGGACCGGCGAGTTCCCGCCGCTGACCTTCGTCCCCGTGGTGGAGCAGCCGCCGGTGGGCTGGCAGGGCAAGACGGGCCTGGTACACGAGGCGGTGCTGGCGGACTTCGCCAGCCTGGATCTGTACGACATCTATGTGGCGGGCCGCTTCGAGATGGCCGCCGTGGTGCGCGAGTCCCTGCGGCTGCGCGGCGTGTCGGCGGATCACCTGTTCGGCGACGCCTACCAGTTCATCTAGGCGCCCTTAGCACGGCGCCAAAGACCACCAAGGCGGCCCTCGGGCCGCCTTGGTGTTGTCGGTAACCGGCCTTACTCGGCCTTGTCCTGCAGGCGGGCTTCCAGCTCCGCCAGCTTGGCCTCCAGGGCGGTGAGCTTCTCCCGGGTGCGCAGCAGCACCTTGGTCTGCACCTCGAACTCCTCGCGGCTCACCATGTCCAGCTTGTTGAGCTGGGCTTGCAGCACCTGCTTGACCTTCTTGTCCACCTCTTCGCCCAGGCTCTTGATACCGGGCGGCAGGGCCGCGTGTATCTTGCTGGCCATCTCTTCAATCTTCTTGGGGTCGATCATGCTCGTCTCCTCATCGGCTGGCGTCATTGTGCCTGAGCCGGGCGTCCGGCTCCAGCACAGGGATCCCACTAGCGGGCCAGGTGATCGCGAATGCAGGTCAGGAAGGCCTCGCCGAAGCGCTCCAGCTTGCGATAGCCCACACCATTGATGGCCAGCAGCTCGGTCTCGTCACAGGGCTGCTGGCGAGCCATCTCCTGCAGGGTGGCATCGTTGAACACCACGTAGGGCGGCACCTCTTCATCCTCGGCGATCTGCTTGCGCAGGGCCCGCAGGGCGCGGAGCAGCTTGGCATCCCCCGGCGCCAGCTCGCTGTCGCGCTCCCGGGGGGAGCGGGCCTTGCGGCCGGTGAGCACCTGCAGCCGCGGCACC
>JAJOIN010000064.1 GCA_021209335.1 Aeromonadaceae bacterium | reverse complement strand
ATGAAGTCGAGAGCTTGGTCGATACGCATAAAAAAATCCGAAACCCAACAAGGAGTTTCGGATTCTTACACAGCCTGAGGATCGGTCAATGGATCCTTAACTGATCGGCATTACGCCTTTTGGCGCCGTTTTCGATTTATGGCACGCCGGGATCAGGAGACGCGCGGCAGCCGCAAGCGGGGCAGCCAGAGGGGGGCGGTGAGCCCCAGCAGCACCACCAGCATGCCCGCCAGCTGGATCTGACTCAAGGGCTGACCCAAGGCCAGGGCCACCAGGGCGGCAAACACCGGCACCAGGTTGTAGAACAGCGACGCCTTGGGGGCGCCCAGGGCCTGGATGCCCTGCAGCCAGAACAGGTAGCCCAGCACGGTGGAGAGCAGGCCTATGTAGAAGACCCCCAAGAGGGCACCGCCGGAGAGCTGGCCCAGCCCCTGCCAGGGGTGGCTGTCCGGCAGCAGCAGGCCGGTGAGCAGCAGGGCACCCAGCCCTGCCAGCATGCTGAGCAGGGTCAGCGGCAGGCTGGGCAGCCAGCGGCCCACCGCTTGGGCGGCCAGGGTATAGCCGCACCAGGTGAGCATGGCCAGCAGCACCAGCAGGTCGCCCTGGTTGATCTGCAGCCGCAGCAACTGGGCCGGCTGGCCCTGGGTGATCACCAGCAGCACCCCGGCCAGTCCCAGAGCCATGCCCAGCCATTGCACCCGGCTCAGCCTCTGGCTGCCCAGCAGGCTGGAGAGCAGGGCGGTGGTGAGGGGGCTCAGGGCCATGATGAGGGCGCCGTTGGTGGCGGAGGTCTGCCGCAGCCCGGCGAACAGCGCCAGGTTGAAGCCGCCGATCCCCAGGCCACCGATCAGCAGCACCACCGCATATTGCCAGAGGGCCAGGCGGGGCCAGCTCAGGCGGCGCAGCCCCAGGTAGGCGCCCAGGCAGCCGACGGCGATGACGAAGCGCCAGATGGCCAGGGCCAGGTCGCTCATCTCCAGCAGCACCTGCTTGGCGATGGGGAAGACGCTGCCCCAGGAGAAGACGCAGATCAGCAGCAGCAGGATCGGCAGGGTGGGGGATGCGCGGTTCATGGAGCCTCCGGGGCTTGCTAGGGGATGAGCTCCAGTGTATTGCTTCCATAAATGGATTAAATGGGCAAAAACGGGACCTCAATTTTCATAAATGAAAACAACCTACTCGCTGGACGATCTGCGGCTGTTCTGGGTGGTGGCCCACCAGGGCAGCCTCACCGCCGCCGCCGCGCAGCTGGCCATGCCGGTCTCCACCCTGAGCCGCCGGCTGGCGCGGCTGGAGCAGCAGTTGGGTTTGCGGCTGCTGCACCGCAACGCCCATCGGCTGAGTCTCACCGACACCGGGCGCCGCTACCTGGCGCGCTGCGACCCGCTGTTTACCGAACTCAACGCCGTCTGCGGCGAGCTGGATGAGGAGCGCCAGCTGCCCAGAGGGCCGATCCGGGTGGCGGCGCCCATCAACCTGGCGCAGCAGTGGCTGGGTCGGGCGCTGGCCCGCTTCCTGCTGCGTTACCCCCATATTCAGATCGACTTGACCCTCTCCAACAGCAATATCGATCTCAGCGACCAGGGGGTGGATCTGGCCATCCGGGTGGGGGAGCGGCAGATCGCCGAGTGGATCGCCCGCCCCCTGGGGCAGATCCCCATGGGCCTGTTTGCCCGCCATGACAGCCCGGCGGTGACGGGCTTGCAGCAGCCGGAGCAGCTTGCCACAGTGCCGCTGGTGGTGGGCAAGCCGGTGACCTGCTGGCGCCTGTGGCAGCCGGAGACGGGGGCGCGGCTGGAGTACTGGCCGGCGGAGAATGTCCATCTGGCGGTGGACGATCTGGCCACCGTCGCCCAGGCGGTGGCGACCGGCCTGGGGGTGGGACTGGTGTCCCATGCGCTGATGGCCCCCTGGCTGGCCAGCGGCGAGGTGGTGCCTGTGATGGCCCCCTGGCAGGGCGAGCCCAGGCCCTGTTACCTGCTCTACCGGGACCGGGCTCCCCAGGTGTTACGCCTGCGGCTGCTGGTGGACTACCTGCTGGAGGAGGCCCGGCTCAGCCTGTGAGTGCCGGGCCTCACTGCCCCGGCTAGCGCCGATAGAGGGCGGCGGCGAAGGGCGGCAGGGTGGCGGGGCTGGCCAGGGCTGGCTGCTCAGGATCAGGCGGCCACGGGCGTCGCCGGGCAGGGGCTGGGGCCGGTCGGCAAAGTTCAGCCAGGTCTGCAAGGCGTCGGTCTCGATGAGGATGAGGCGATTGACCTCGTCGGCCTGGATGCGGCAGCGGGCCTTGTCCCGCGGGCCCAGTTCGCCGCTGCGCTTCCACGCCAGCAGCTGGCGGTAGTAGTGCAGGATGCGCTGCCCCTCGGCACCGGCCAGCCGTGACCAGTCCAGCTTGGAGTCGAGGAAGGCGGAAGGGTCATGGGCATCCCGCGGCTCGGCGCCGCCGAAGGCGAACTCCGCCTTGCGCCCCCTGTGTACCGCCTCGACGAGCTGGGCATCGCCAAAGTCCTCGAAGAACAGGAAGGGGGCCGTCTCGCCGTACTCTTCGCCCATGAACAGCATGGGCACATAGGGGCTAGCCAGCACGGCGGTGGCGGCCAGCAGGGCCTTGTCGGCGCCGTAACTGGCGATCATGCGATCGCCGTGCAGCCGGTTGCCCACCTGATCGTGGTTCTGGCTGTGCACCAGGTGTTCGGTGGCCGCCGTGTTCCGGCCGTCGGTGCCGTAGGGGCGGTTGTAGAACTTGTGCCAGCGGCTGCCGTCCAGCACGAAGCTGTCCCGCAGCGCCTTCACTATGTCGGCGAAGCTGCCGAAGCTGGCGTAGTGGCGGCCCTGCTCGCCGGTGAGGTAGGCGAACAGGGCGTGGTTGAGGTCATCGTTCCACTGGCTGTGATAGCCCAGGCCGTCGGCGGCGGTGACCTGGGTCTCGTTGCGCAGGTGTTCGGCAATCATCAGCACCTGGCGCTGCTCCGCCTGACCGATCTGCCGGGCCAGCTCGGTGATCTCCTGGAGGATGTGGCGCGGTGAGTCGTCGAAGATCAGGGAGACGGCATCCATGCGGAAGCCGTCGAAGCCGATCTCCTGCAGCCAGTAGCGGGTGTTGGCCAGGTAGAAGGCGCGGATGCCCTCGCTGTGGCCGCGGTCGAAGTTGATGGCGTCGCCCCAGGGGGTGTTGGCGGCCTTGGTGTAGGGGGCGAAGGCGGCGCTGTAGTTGCCCTCCGGGCCGAAGTGGTTGTAGACCACGTCCAGGATCACCGCCATGCCCAGGCCGTGGGCCGTCTCGATGAAGGTCTTGAGATCGGCGTAGCTGCCGTAGCTGGACTGCAGGGCGAACTGGTAGGTGCCGTCATAGCCCCAGTTGCGCTGGCCGGGGAAGGCGGCGATGGGCATCAGCTCGATGACGGTGATGCCCAGGTCTTTGAGGTGCGGCAGCTTGTCGGTGGCGGCCGCCAGGCTGCTCTGGGGTGAAGGTGCCCAGGTGCAGCTCGTAGAGGATGGCGTCGTCGATGGCGATGCCGGCCCAGCCGGAGCGATCCACGCTGGGGCGGGTAGGCCACCGCCGAGGGGCCGTGTACCCCGTCGGGCTGGGCGCGGGAGGCCGGATCCGGGTAGGCGGTGCCGTTGACCCGATAGCGGTAGCGGTGGCCCTCGGCCAGGGGCGGCCGGCGCAGGGTCCAATAGCCGTTGGCGTGCTGCTCCATCGGTAGGGGCAGGTCGTGCCCTTCCAGCAGCAGATCCAGCTGCGCCACGTCGGGGGCAAACACCCGGAATACCGAGTGACCCGTGTCGTCCAGATAATGACCCAAAGGCACCATGAGATTCTCCTGCTGGCTGTGTCTAAGTCCGCATGACCCCACTCTAGCCCCGGAGCTCGCCCGGCACTAGCACCGGGCAGGGGGAGTCGGGGGATGGAATCGGGCTAACTCAGCCGGCCCTGCGCTTGCAGCCAGTCCAGCACCAGCAGGGCGGCGGGGGAGCAGCGGGCCCGGTCGGCCAGCCCCAGCCAGGCCAGCTCGGCGATCTCGGCGGCGGGTTGCGGTGTGCCGGTATAGTGGCCGGCATAGCAGGTGAGGCGCACCAGGGTGCCGGCGGGCTGGCCGTCGGCCTGGGCGCTGAGGGTGACCTGATGCTGCAGGGAATCGGGCTCCAGGGTCACCGCCAGCTCCTCGGCGATCTCCCGGCACAGGGCCTGGCTGTCGCTCTCGCCGGCCTCGCGCTTGCCGCCGGGCAGGTAGAACAGGGCCTTGCCCTGGCTGCGCACCATCAGCAGGCGGTTGTCCTGCAGCTGTAGCAGGGCCAGTTTGTCGATATGGGGCATGATGCGATCCTCCTTGGGCGTGGGCGGCTTACCTTAACGGTCCGGGCCCGTGTTGGCCAGGGGCGGCTGCCTCAGGCCGCTCCCAGGTGCTTGCCAAACTGGCGGGCCAGGGCCAGATCGAAGAAACCGTCCGCCTTCTTGTGGCTGCGCAGAAACTGGTAGTAGGCCAGCAGCATGGTGAGATCCTCTTCCTGCCAGATGGGCGGGCGCCCCAGGTGCTCGGCGGTGAGCCGGTCGGCGGCGGCCAGCGCCTCCCGGTCCACCACCTCGGCCCGCCGGTAGAGGTAGCCGCAGCCGGTAGCCAGCCACTCCAGGGAGCAGTTGGCCTTGAGGGCGATCTGGTTGGCGCGGGCAAAGCCTGGCTCGGCGCCCTTGAGGTACTTGCGGATCAGGGCTTCAGAGAGGCCGACCTTGCGGGCGAAGGCGCTGACGCTCTCTTCGCCCATCAACTGGCCCAGTCGTTCGGCAAATCCATCCATCGCGGCTGTCTCCTCGGCGGTGGTCGTACTAAAGTTCGAATTCTGCGCTAGGGCATTATTGCCTCGTCGGGCGCCCTTGGCCAAGATGAGGCCACACACTGCGAGGAGCACATCATGTCCGTATCACGTATCCAGCTGCACCCGGAAGGGCCGGAGTTTTCCCGTTTCATCATGGGCTACTGGCGTCTGATGGAGTGGGGGCTGAGCCCGGCCCAGCGGCGGGATCTGTTGCATTTTCATCTGGATCTGGGGGTCACCACGGTCGATCACGCCGACATCTATGGCGGCTACCAGTGCGAGGCGGCCTTCGGTGAGGGGCTCAGGCTGGCCCCTGAGCTGCGCCCGCGGCTGGAGATCGTCAGCAAGTGCGGCATCGCTCTGACGGCAGATCCGGCCCACCGGCTCAACCACTACATCACCAGCCGGGAACACATCATCAGTAGCGCCGAGCGCTCCTTGCAGCGCCTGGGCACCGACTATCTGGACCTGCTGCTGATCCACAGACCCGATCCCCTGATGGACGCCGACGAGGTGGCCGAGGCCTTCATTGCCCTGCGCCAGGCGGGCAAGATCCGCCATGCCGGGGTCTCCAACTTCACCCCCAGCCAGTTCGCCCTGCTGCAATCCCGGCTGCCCTTCCCCCTGGTGACCAACCAGGTGGAGATCTCCCCCTTGCACCAGGCGCCCACCCTGGACGGCACCCTGGATCAGCTGCAGCAGCTGCGCAGCCGGCCCATGGCCTGGTCCTGTCTGGGCGGCGGTCGCCTGCTGACCGATCCCGCCTGCCACTTCCTGCGCGAAGAGCTGGAGCGGGTGCGTCAGGAGCTGGGGGCCCAGACCCTGGAGCAGGTGGTGTACGCCTGGGTGATGCGGCTGCCCAGCCAGCCGCTGCCCATCATAGGCTCCGGTCGGCGGGAGCGGATCGCCAGCGCCCTGCAGGCCGACGGATTGCAGCTGGATCGCCAGCAGTGGTTCCGTATCCGCAAGGCGGCCCTGGGCTACGATGTGCCCTGAGCCGGACATCCACTGGCTCGACGCCGCGGCATTCCACGACCGGCCAAGGCGGCCGGCGAGGTGGGGCCCGTGACCCGGGCGCAGGATCTGCCCCATGTCTGTTATCGCCCCGCCCATGGCAACCCGGCCGCCGACGGCTGGCAGCAGGGGCAGGGGGAGAACCCCTGCATCTGGGTGGCCTGCGAGCAGGGGCTGGCGGCGGAGGGGCGCCTGCGCCCGGCCCTCGACGGGGTGATCGACAG
>JAJOIN010000090.1:39849-46616 GCA_021209335.1 Aeromonadaceae bacterium | reverse complement strand
CGCAAGCAGTATCTGGCGCTGGTACGCGGTCAATGGCAGCCCCACGTCAAGGTCATTACGGCGCCTTTACTTAAAAACGTGCTGCAGTCTGGGGAGCGCATCGTGCGGGTCAATGCCGAGGGCAAGCCGTCAGAGACGCGCTTTCGGATCATGCGCAGCTTTGCCGATGCCACCTTGATCGAGGCCAGCCCGGTGACGGGGCGTACCCATCAGATCCGGGTGCATACCGCTCATGCCGGCCATCCCATCGCCTGTGATGATAAATATGGCGAGACGGCGTTTGATCAGCGCATGCGCGACGCCGGTTTGCAACGCCTGTTCCTGCACGCCAGTCGGCTCACCTTCGAACACCCGGTGACGGGGGAGCAGGTGAGTGTGGAGGCGCCACTGGATCCCCATCTGCAGTCCTTGCTCGATCAATTGGATCGCCAGGCATGAGACGCTTTGAGCTGGTGATCTTCGACTGGGATGGCACCCTGATGGACTCGGTTGGACGGATCGTCTCCAGTATGCAGAGTGCTGCCATCCAGGTTGGCAGAGCTGTGCCTAAGGCCGATGCGGTGCGCAACATAGTCGGCCTTAGCTTGCAGCAGGCGCTGCCCCGTCTGTTTGGCCCGCTGGATGAGCCGGCTTATCAGCAGTTATTGCAAGCCTACCGACAGCAGTATGTCCACGATGACCCCACGCCAACCCCATTGTTTAGCGGGGTGGCCTTGACCCTGCAGCAATTAGCCGAGCGTGGTCATCTGCTGGCGGTGGCCACTGGCAAGGCCCGGGCTGGGCTGGATCGTGTGCTGGCTGAGACTGGCTTCAGCCAACTATTCCATGCCAGTCGGGGCGCCGATGAGGCGCGCTCCAAACCGGATCCCCTGATGCTTGAGCAGCTGTTGGCTCAGTTGAATGTGCCGCTGGAGCAGGCTGTCATGGTGGGGGACTCCAGCTATGACATGGAGATGGCGGCCAACCTGGGTATGGCGCGGATTGGCGTGGACTGGGGGGTACACGATGTGTCAACGCTTGAGCGCTTTGCTCCCCTGGCGGTGATTTCCAGCATGGATGAGCTGCTGGCGCTGGTGTGATCACTTCGCCGATAGCTGATCGACGGCCAGCGGCAGCACCAGACCCCAGTTGGCCAGCATGTCGATCAGTGCCATGAGGGGCAGGCCGATCAGGCTGTTGGGGTCCCGCCCTGACAGGCGCTCGAACAGGCAGATACCCAACCCCTCGCTCTTGAAGCTGCCGGCACAATCGTAGGGTTGTTCCCGCTGCACATAATGTTGGATTTGGCTGGCGCTTAACTGGCGAAAATGCACATCAAAGGGCTCCATGATCAGCTGCTGCCGTCCGCTGGCACTGTCTTGCAGGCACAGGCCTGTGTAGAAGGTCACCACCTGGCCACTGGCCTGCGTCAGCTGGAGATAGGCTTGCTCTGGGCTACCGGGTTTGCCGACGATTTGGCCGTTCAGCACACACACCTGATCCGAGCCAATCACCCAGGCCTGATCATGCTGTTGGGCGACCGCGCAGGCTTTTTCGCACGCCAGGCGCTGTACCAGGGTGGCGGCGTCCTCATCGGTAAAGGGCGTTTCGTCGATCTCGGGCGCCTGACATTGGAAGATCAGGCCGGTTTTGGCCAGCAGTTGACGTCGGTATGGCGAGGTGGAGGCGAGTATGAGAGACGGTTGCATCTTGAGTTTCCAAACCACTGTTTTTAAGGATGTTAGGCGAGAGCAGGGCTAAGTCCACCGTTTTTTATTAAACCCCGGTTTTTCCTTTGACTCTGTGATGGAGTGTCTATATGATGCGCGCCTTATGCAAAAGGTGAAGTTGCCCATTAAGATTGATCCGGTCCGCTGCGCGGCCAAACGTCTCGATTATGTCGGGATTGTGGAAGCCGATAAGCTGATCAGGCTGGGTGAATCGACCGTCGGTGTTCTCACTGATATTGAAGCGTCGTTGTCGTTTGGTATTGATGCCCAAGGCTTGACCATAATGCAGGGTAATGCCCATACCCTGGTTAAGCTTGAATGCCAGCGCTGCAATGAAGCATTCGATTATCGGTGTGAGATCGAATTTGTTTACACTCCGCTGTTGAAAAATACGGTGGCGGATGAACTGCCGGAGGCTTACGAGCCCATCGAGCTAGATGAAAACGGCGAGTTCGACCTGTATGAAGTGCTGGAGGATGAATTCATCCTCGCCCTGCCGATAGTGCCCATGCATCCATTGGATGTGTGTCCTCAGGCAGGAAGAAGCATGACATGGGGGAAGATCGAGCCTGCTGATGAGCGTCCCAATCCGTTTGCAGTTCTCAATGGTTTGAAAAACAAGTAATTGATTAGGAGTAAGGTCGATGGCCGTACAACAGAACCGTAAAACTCGTGCCAGACGTGGTATGCGTCGTTCTCACGATGCCCTGACTGCCTCTGCGCTGACCGTGGATCAGACTTCCGGTGAAGTTCACCGTCGTCACCATGTAACCGCTGACGGTTTCTATCGTGGCAAGAAGGTAATTGCTTAATTTCGATTAAGCAGGAACCATTTTGTCTGCGCTGACGATTGCGTTAGATGTGATGGGGGGCGATCATGGCCCCTCAGTTACAGTGCCTGCCTCTGCGCAGGCACTGTCGCTTTACCCCCAGTTACACCTCTTGTTGGTTGGCGATGAGCGTCAGCTCTTGCCCTATCTACAGCAATTCCAGCTGCAACATCATCCACGAGTGCGCCTTGTTCAGGCCAGTCAATCCGTACGTATGGACGACAAGCCCGCTTATGCCCTGCGGCATTTGTCGGACTCCTCCATGCGCATTGCCCTGGAGCTGATCCGGTCGGGCGAGGCGCAGGCCTGTGTCAGTGCCGGCAACACCGGGGCCTTGATGGGCATGGCGCGCCATGTGCTCAAGCTAGTGCCCGGTGTAGAACGACCCGCCTTGACCACCAGTCTACCGACCGTCTCCGGTAGCAAGTCTGTCCTGTTGGACTTGGGGGCCAATGTTAACTGCACACCAGAGCATTTACATCAGTTTGCCCTCATGGGTAGCGTGGTAGCCCAACATGTGCATGGACTGCCACGTCCCAGGGTGGCCTTGCTCAACATAGGTGTTGAGCACAACAAGGGCAACGATGAGGTGCGGGAAGCCGCAGCCCGTTTGGCGACGGATGTGCGACTGAACTACACGGGGTTTATCGAAGGCGATGCGCTGTTTGCCGGCCAAGCCGATGTGATTGTCTGCGATGGTTTCGTTGGCAACATAGCCCTGAAAACCGCCGAGGGTATGGTTCGCTTGCTCAGTCAGGCGGGAGCTCAGACCCGTAGCCCCTATGCCAACTGGCTGCAATGGTTGTTGCGCCGCTACATGCGGCGCCGACTGTCACACCTGAACCCCGACCAGTATAATGGTGCAAGTCTGCTAGGATTGCGGGGCATTGTGATCAAGAGCCATGGTCGGGCCGAAATTTGCGCATTTTTTAATGCCATAGAACAAGCGATAGCCGAAGTGGACCGGTGTTTGCCCGTCCAGATCGCGCAGCGATTTGAATCTCACACTATTACAGGCGCCTAGTCGAATTCCTATGTTTACAAAAATTCTTGGAACGGGCAGTTATGTTCCCGAAACGGTACGGACCAATGCCGATCTTGAGCGGATGGTGGAAACCAGTGACGAGTGGATTGTAGAGCGTACAGGTATTCGCGAGCGGCGCATCGCGAAGCCGGAGGAAAGCGTCGCCACCATGGCGCACCAGGCCGCCTTGCGCGCCCTGGAGGCGGCGGGACTTCCGCCTGCCCAGTTGGACATGATTATCCTGGCGACCACCAGTGCCGATAACGCCTTTCCTTCTGCCGCTTGTGAATTACAGGGCATGCTGGATTGTCCCGGCATACCCGCCTTTGATCTGGCGGCGGCCTGTGCAGGTTTTAGTTATGCATTGAGCGTGGCAGATCAGTTTGTTAAGACGGGCGCCGCACGTCATATCCTGGTGGTAGGCGCCGATGTGCTGGCTCGCACCTGCGATCCGACCGACAGAGGCACCATCATACTGTTTGGTGATGGGGCCGGTGCCGTCGTGGTGGGGCCTTCAGCCGAGGCGGGTATTCTCTCTACCCATCTGCATGCCGACGGCCGCTACGGTGAGCTGCTTAAGCTGCCCCAGGCCAAGCGAGGTCAGCCTGAGGCTAGCGGTGATGCCTACATGTACATGAAAGGCAATGATGTCTTCAAGGTGGCTGTCACCCGGTTAAGCGAGATCGTCACCGAAACCCTGGCGGCCAATGGTATCGAGAAGTCCGAATTGGACTGGCTGGTGCCCCATCAAGCCAATCATAGAATCATCACCGCGACGGCCCGCAAGCTGGGCATGTCCATGGAGCAGGTGATCCTGACGCTGGCTCAGCATGGCAACACCTCTGCTGCCTCAGTTCCCATCGCGCTGGATGTGGGGGTGCGTGATGGCCGTATCCAACGAGGTCAACTGTTACTGCTTGAAGCGTTTGGCGGTGGCTTTACCTGGGGCTCGGCGCTTGTTCGCTATTAATAAGAAGGAAACATTCGATGACTAAGTTTGCTATTGCCTTCCCCGGCCAGGGGTCACAGAGCGTAGGTATGCTCGCCGAGCTGGTGGAGCAACATGCGGTGGTAAGCGAGACCTTCGCCGAAGCCAGCGAGGTGCTGGGCTACGATCTGCTTAACTTGGTTCTCAATGGGCCGGCAGACGATCTCAATAAGACCTGGCGTACCCAACCGGCTCTGCTGACAGCCTCTGTGGCCCTGTGGCGCCTGTGGCAGCAACAAGGTGGCGCGCAACCTGCCGTGATGGCCGGCCACAGCCTGGGTGAGTATTCGGCGCTGGTCTGTGCCGGTGCCTTGGACTTCGCGGATGCGGTGAAACTGGTGGAGTTGCGTGGCCAGGCTATGCAGGCGGCTGTCCCCGAAGGGGTCGGGGCCATGGCGGCCATCATTGGCCTGGAAAATGACGTGATTGCGGCCAACTGCGAATTGGCGGCCCAGGGCCAGGTGGTCTCACCGGTCAATTACAACTCACCGGGACAGGTGGTGATCGCGGGACATAAGGAAGCGGTGGAGCGTGCCAACGTGCTGATGAAAGAGTCGGGCGCCAAGCGTGCCTTACCCTTGCCGGTGAGCGTGCCGTCTCACTGTGCCCTGATGCAACCGGCAGCGGAGAAGTTGGCCGACGCCTTGGCGACCATCGAGATCAAGGCACCGCAGATCCCGGTGATCAACAACGTGGACGTGGCTCAGGAAACAGATCCGGCCCGTATCCGTGATGCGCTGGTGCGTCAGCTGTTCAACCCGGTACGCTGGACCGAAGTGGTTGAATCCATGGCCAACGCCGGTGTGACCTATGAAGTCGAGATGGGGCCGGGTAAGGTGCTGAGTGGCTTGGTCAAACGCATCGACAAACGGGTTGAGGGCGGCGCTATCAATGATCAGACCTCCCTGCAGGCGTGTCTGGATATGGTTAAGTAACAGGAGCCATCATGAGCTTTGAAGGAAAAGTTGTACTGGTGACCGGTGCCAGTCGTGGAATAGGTCGTGCCATTGCTGAGGCCTTTGTGGCCCGAGGGGCCACAGTCGTGGGAACTGCCACCAGCGAGTCGGGCGCGCAGGCCATCAGTGCTTATCTGGTGCAGTCCGGCTGCGGCATGGTTCTGAATGTGACCGCCAGCGATTCTGTCGAGCAGCTGTATCAGGCCATCAAGGACAAGTTCGGTGAGGTGGATATCCTGGTGAACAACGCCGGCATCACCCGTGACAACCTGCTGATGCGCATGAAGGACGAGGAGTGGCAGGAGATCATCGACACTAACCTGACTTCCTTGTATCGCCTGACCAAGCCAGTGCTGCGCAGCATGATGAAGAAGCGTCACGGGCGTATCGTCAGCATTGGTTCTGTGGTCGGCACCATGGGGAACGCCGGGCAGACCAACTATGCCGCTGCCAAGGCCGGCCTGATTGGCTTTACCAAGTCACTGGCCCGTGAAGTGGCATCTCGCGGCATCACGGTCAACGCTGTAGCCCCAGGCTTTATTGAAACCGACATGACGCAGGCGCTGACCGAAGAGCAAAGGGCTGGCATTCTGAGCCAGGTTCCGGCCAACCGTCTGGGGGATCCCAAGGAAATCGCCGCGGCCGTGCTGTTTTTGGCCTCCGATGAGGCAGGGTATATCAACGGTGAAACCCTGCATGTAAATGGCGGCATGTACATGGTGTGATCCAGGGGTTATTTGGGATAAAACAGGCTGGGAATTTGGGCGATATGGCTCTAAATTCCTGGTTTGACCACAACCATTGATCTTGCAATGTACGACTAATTGAATACACTACAGCAACGACACGCAATCGCGTATTTCTAAAGGAAAATTCAGGTCATGAGCAATATCGAAGAACGCGTAAAGAAAATCATCATCGAGCAGCTGGGCGTTAAGGAAGAAGACGTTAAGTCCGAAGCCTCTTTTGTCGATGATCTGGGCGCTGACTCTCTGGATACCGTTGAGCTGGTCATGGCTCTGGAAGAAGAATTCGATACTGAGATCCCTGACGAAGAAGCCGAAAAGATCACCACTGTTCAGGCTGCTATCGATTACATCACCTCCAATCAGGACTAATCCCCTGTAGACAGGAGCGGCCGTAAGGCCGCTCCTGTTTTCTTATCTCTTTTTTGTTTTCCTCGCGGAGGCTTTCCTGTGTCAAAACGCAGAGTTGTGGTGACCGGTCTGGGTATGCTTTCTCCGGTCGGTAACAGTGCTG
>JAJOIN010000090.1:0-39749 GCA_021209335.1 Aeromonadaceae bacterium | reverse complement strand
AGCGGCCGTAAGGCCGCTCCTGTTTTCTTATCTCTTTTTTGTTTTCCTCGCGGAGGCTTTCCTGTGTCAAAACGCAGAGTTGTGGTGACCGGTCTGGGTATGCTTTCTCCGGTCGGTAACAGTGCTGCACTCTCCTGGCAGGCTCTGCTCAAGGGCCAGAGTGGCATCACCAACATCGAGCACTTTGATACCACTGACTTCCCAACCAAGTTTGCGGGTCTGGTGAAAGATTTTGATCCTGAGGCATTTGGCATCAGCAAGAAAGATGCGCGCAAGATGGATCTGTTCATCCAATATGGTGTCGCTGCCGGTATTCAGGCGCTGGAAGATTCCGGCCTGACCATTACCGATGAGAACGCCCATCGCTGTGGCGTGTCCATCGGCTCCGGGATCGGCGGTCTGGGACTCATTGAGCAGAACCACACCAGCCTGACGGCCGGTGGTCCGCGTAAACTCAGTCCCTTCTTCGTGCCGTCCACCATCATCAACATGGCGTCAGGGCATCTGTCCATCATGAAGGGGTTGCGCGGACCTAACATCGCCATCACCACCGCCTGTACCTCGGGCACACACTCCATCGGTTTTGCCGCTCGCATGATCGCCTATGGCGATGCGGACGTCATGGTGGCCGGCGGTACCGAGAAAGCCTCCACGCCCATGGGCATGGGGGGCTTTGCTGCCGCCAAGGCACTGTCTACCCGCAATGATGCGCCGCAGCAGGCCAGCCGTCCTTGGGACAAGGATCGCGATGGCTTCGTCCTGGGGGACGGGGCTGGGGTTGTTGTTCTGGAATCGTATGAGCATGCGGTGGCCCGGGGCGCCAAGATCTATGCCGAGCTGGTTGGCTTTGGCATGAGCGGCGACGCCAATCACATGACGGCGCCGCCCGAAGATGGTGCCGGTGCCGCTCAGGCCATGGTCAATGCGTTGCGCGATGCTCAGTTGGAAGCCAGTGCCATTGGCTATATCAACGCCCATGGCACTTCGACGCCACTCGGCGATCTGGCCGAGCTACGTGCCGTGAAATCCACCTTCGGTGAGCATGCTAAACAGCTGATGGTCAGCTCCACCAAGTCCATGACAGGTCACCTGTTGGGGGCCGCTGGAGCCATTGAAGCCATCATTACCGTGCTGGCTCTTCGGGATCAGGTGGCTCCGCCCACCATCAATCTCGACAATCCCGATGAGGAGTGCGATCTGGACCTGGTGGCCCATGTCGCCAAGCCAGCCAGTTTCGAGTACGCTCTGTCCAACTCGTTTGGCTTTGGTGGTACCAACGGCTCCTTGATCTTCAAGCGCGCCTGATCTGGCTGAAATGGTAAGAGCCTGGTACCTGGTATCAGGCTTTTTTTATGGGTAAAACATGCTGCTGCTCGATGGTAACCAAGCCGCCGGTCTGTCTCCGGCCGATCGCGGGCTCACACTGGGAGATGGTTTTTTCAGCACCATGCGGGTGCGAAACGGCCAGATCTGCCTGCTGCCGTATCATCTGGCGCGTATCCGCAGCAGCCTGGCTCGACTGCAATTTCCGGCACTGGAGTGGGATGTCATGGTCAGTGCCATGCAGTCGCGGGCTGCGAGTCTCCACGAGGGGGTGCTGAAGATCATTCTCACCCGGGGCGAGGGGGGGGCGCGGCTATAGTCCAGTGGCTTGTACCAGGCCGACGGTGATCCTGAGTGCCCATGCCTATCCGGCCCATTATGATACTTGGCAGGCCCAAGGGATTGCGCTGGGCGAGATCGACCAGCGTCTTGGCCGTCAACCGCTGCTGGCGGGGCTCAAGACCTTGGGGCGTTTGGAGCAGGTGTTGTTTAAGGCGGAGTTGGAATCCCGGGGGCTGGCCGAGGCCCTGGTGTGCGATACACAGGGGGACTTGGTGGAGGCGGTCACCGCCAATCTGTTCTGGCGGCAAGGGCAGCGGGTGTTTACGCCGGATCTCTCACAGGCTGGCGTGGCTGGCGTGATGCGGGCCTGGTGTCTGGATCGACTGCAGCAATGGCAATGGGACATCCAAGCGGTCCGTCAGACAGCGGATGCTTTGGCGCTGGCCGATGAGATCTGGCTCACCAACGCCTTGATGGGCCTGGTGCCGGTACATCAGTGGCGCGACCGAGCTTATCCCGCGCCCGGTGACCTGTGCCGGCGCTTGCAAAAGAGTTATGACGATGAAATGTAACGTGAAGATTGGCTTGACGGTAGCGTTGGCATTCCTGCTTGGACTGGTCGCGGTAACCGGCTGGGGTTACCTGCAATGGCAGCGGCTGGAGCAGATGCGGGTTGGGGATGTGCCAGCCCTGTTTTAGTGTCAAACAAGGGGGGAGCGGGCCGGGCGACCTGGTCAGCCGCCTGGCCGCAGAGCCCGCGCCGGCCTGGGCCATCAGCCTCTGGCTCAAAACCCATCCTGAGCTGACCGCCATTCGCAGCGGCACTTTCGCCCTGCAAACCGGCATGCCCCTCAAGGAGGCGCTGGCACTGATCGTGGCGGGTAAGGAGTATCTGCTTAACGTCACCCTGGTGGAAGGGCAGCGGTTGGCAGAGTGGCGCAAGACGCTGGCGCAATTGCCACATGGCGTCTCGACCCTGGCGAGCCTGGATGATACGGCCCTGGCCAAGGCGCTGGGTGCGGATCACGCCAGCGTCGAGGGGCTACTGTTGCCGGAGACCTATGCCTACACGGTGGGCATGACGGATCTGGAGATACTCCAGCGCGCCTATCAGTACATGCAAGATTTTCTGGCCAAGGCTTGGTCGCAGCGTGCCGAGGGCTTGCCTTTGAAGACGCCCTATGAGGCGTTGATCCTGGCCTCCATCATCGAAAAAGAGACGGCCCAGGCCAGCGAGCGGCCCCTGATCGCCTCCGTGTTTGTCAACCGCCTCAAACGTGGCATGAAGCTGCAAACCGACCCGACGGTGATCTACGGCATCGGCGATCGCTATGACGGCAATATCCGCCGGCGGGATCTGCAGGATGCCAATCCGTACAATACCTATGTCATCGACGGCCTGCCGCCTACCCCCATCGCCATGCCCAGTCGTCAAGCCATAGAGGCGGCGCTGCATCCGGCCGAGAGCGACTACCTCTACTTTGTCGCCAAGGGGGGGGGCTGGCACCAGTTCTCCAAGACACTCAGTGAACACAATGCGGCGGTGCGCCGTTACATCTTGGGGCGCCAATGAGCCAGGGAAAGTTTATCGTCATCGAGGGGCTCGAAGGGGCCGGTAAGAGCAGTGCCGTTGCCTATGTCGAGGAATGGCTGCGCCAGCATGGCATCCAGGCCATTGAGAAGACTAGGGAACCGGGTGGCACCCCGCTGGCCGAGCGGATGCGGGCCCTGGTCAAGGAGGTACATGACGAGCCCTTGACCATGCAGGCCGAGTTGCTGCTGATGTATGCCGCCCGGGTGCAACTGGTGGAAAACCGCATCAAGCCGGCGATGGCGCCGGCCATTGGGTCATTGGCGATCGCCATGATCTCTCCTCGCAAGCCTATCAGGGCGGAGGGCGCGGCATCCCTGCGAGCCTCATCAGCCAGATCAAACAGGCGGTGCTCGGGGATTTTGCCCCGGATCTGACCCTGTATCTGGACATAGATCCAGCCCTCGGCCTGGCCCGGGCCAGCGCGCGGGGTGAGCTGGATCGTATTGAGCAGGAACAGCTGAGCTTCTTTGAGCGCACCCGGGCCCGTTATCAGCAGCTGGCCGCTGCGGATCCGCGGATCTTCACGGTGCAAGCCCAACTGACGCCTGCGCAGGTGCGGGGACAAATCCATGGGATCCTGGAGCAGCAGCTGTGTATCCCTGGCTGATCCCACACTGGCAGCAATTCCTGCAAGGCGCCCAGCAGGGCCGGCTGGCTCATGCCTGGCTGCTGTGCGGTGCCAGCGGCTCGGGCAAGGGCGAGCTGGCGCGGCGCTTTGCCAATCAGGTGTTATGCCAGTCCCCGAACCAGGGTTCTCCCTGTGGTCATTGTCACGCCTGCACCCTGCTGGCCCGCGGTCATCATCCGGATCTGCACCAGCCTGAGGTGTCTGGTCGCAGCCTGGGGGTGGATACCATACGGGCGCTGATCGGCCAACTGAGCGTCAGCCCCCAATTAGGTCAGGCCAAGGTGGCCATAGTGCCACAGGCACAATGCATGACCGAATCCGCCGCCAATGCCCTGCTCAAGACCCTCGAAGAGCCACCAGGGGCGGCCTACCTGTTTTTGTTGACCGATCAGCCCAATGCCTTGCTGCCCACCATCGTCAGCCGCTGTCGGCGCTTGCTGGTGCAACCGGATGAAGCCTGCGCCTTGAGCTGGCTCAAGCAGCAGCCAGCCGGGCAAGCGGCCACGGCCATGCATTTACGGCTCAATCAGGGGGCGCCGTTGGCGACTCTGGCCTATCTGGAGGCCGGGCTGGAGACCCAGCGCCAGCAGCTGTGCCAGCAGTTGTGGGGCCTGGTCGCGCGGCAAGGACGGCCGGGCGAGCTGGTCAAGCTGCTGGAGAGTCTGCCATTGGGCCTGAGCTGGCTGCAGCTATTGCTGCTGGATGCCCTCAAGCGTCAGCAGGGACTTGCCCCGGCGGCCCTGGTGATGCAGGATTGCCTCCCCTTGCTGGATGGGCTAGCGGCCAAGCCGACGGCTCAATTGCTGGGCTTGCTGCGCGGCCTGGGGCGCTTGCAGGAGGAGGCGCGGCAAAACCCGCTGTTCAATGTGTCGCTGGGCCTGCTGGACTGGCTCAACGATCTGCTGTTTGAGGAGAAGTAACGTGTTGATCGACTCGCACTGCCACCTGGATCGCCTGGACTATGGCGGCAAGCATCTGGATCTGGCAGACGTTCTGCAAAAAGCCAAGGACCGGGGCGTATCGCACCTGCTCAGCGTCAGTGTGACCCTGGAGCACTTCCCGGCCATGCGGCAGCTCATTGAGCCATATACCCAGGTGTTCGCCTCCTGCGGCGTACATCCGCTGGATCAACAGACCCCCTGGAGTCAGGAGCAGTTGCAGAGGCTGGCCGATGACCCTCGGGTGGTGGCTATCGGCGAGACGGGGCTCGATTACTTTTACGGTCCCGAGCAGATACCCCAGCAGCAGGCGGCGTTTCGCCAGCATATCCAGGTGGCCCGGCAGCTCAACAAGCCGCTGATCGTCCACACCCGCGACGCCAAGGCCGATACCCTGCAGATCCTCAAGGAGGAGGGGGCCGAGGCGGTAGGGGGCGTGCTGCACTGCTTTACCGAAGATTGGCAGATGGCCCAGGCGGCCATGGAGTTGGGCTTTTATATCTCCATCTCCGGTATCGTCACCTTCCGCAACGCCGATGCCCTGCGGGAGGTCACCCGCAAGCTGCCGCTGGAACGTCTGCTCATAGAGACAGACTCCCCCTATCTGGCACCTGTGCCCCATCGCGGCCAGCAAAATGAGCCGGCCTATGTGCGGGATGTGGCCGAATACGTGGCCTGGTTGCGCAACATGCAGGTGTATGACCTGTGTGAGGCCACCAGTGCCAACTTCTTCCGGCTGTTTTCCTTGGCGCGCCCCTAAGGGTCAACCGACCTCGACGCGTCAGTCATGGTCGAGCGGCCCGGTGACGGGCCGCCGTTGTCAGTGGTGGGGCCGGACGTGATGGAGCCGTTGTTGCAGCTGGAACAAGGCGGCGTGAATGCGCGCGAGATGCTCATCTACCCTGGCCATCATGGCCTGATGTTGGCGGGTAAAGTTCATGGTGACCTCCTTGGTGGCTGATAAAACCCAGATCAGGAAATGAGGTACGACTCTGACTCTACGCCAGCTGAAAGCGTTTTCCGTGGTCAGGGTCACATCAGCTGATGGCGGGTTAATCGAGGCGCAATTGTGTGAGGTCGCCGATATCCGCAGGTCGGTTCGGTGATAAAAAACGCCGCTAGGCTAGCGGCGCTTGGCAAGGTGGCAGGGCTCTGCTTGGCATCCTGCCGGATGGATTGGCGCCTGCCGGATGAAACGAGGCCGCTTATTTAGCCTGATGGCGCTGGGCCAGACGGTTCACCACATCGGCCAGTTGCAGACCTTCGTTTTGCAGCAGCACCGTCAGGTGATAGAGCAGATCGGCGGATTCATTGATCAGCTCTTCGCGATCCTTGGCCATGGCGGCCAGGGCCACTTCCACCCCTTCTTCCCCCACCTTCTGGGCGATGCGCTTGGTGCCCTTGGCATACAGGCGCGCCGTGTAGCTGGTCTCGGGATCGGCACCCTTGCGGGCGGCCAGCAGCTGCTCCAGCTCGGCCAGGAAGGCCAGGGGCGGGCGCGGGTGGCCGTCGAAGCAGCTCACAGTGCCCTTGTGGCAGGTTGGGCCCACCGGCTCGGCGGCGATCAGCAGGCAGTCGCGGTCGCAGTCGGTGCTGATGGCCTTGAGGTTCAAAAAGTGGCCTGAGCTTTCGCCCTTGGTCCACAGCCGACCCTTGGTACGGCTGAAGAAGGTGACATGGCCGCTCTTGAGCGTCTCGGTGAGGGCCTCCTGGTTGAGGAAGCCCTGCATCAGCACCTCACCGGTCACCAGGTCCTGGACGATGGCCGGCATCAGGCCATCTACCTTTTGCCAGTCCAGTTGGCTGGCATCAAATTGCAGTTGTTCAGTCACGGATCGCTACTCCTTGATCGCGCAGATAGGCTTTGAGCTCAGGGATGGGAATGATGCCCTTGTGGAACACGGAGGCCGCCAGGGCGCCGTCAACGTCCGCCTGGCTGAAGGCGTCGTAAAAGTGTTGCATCTCGCCGGCACCGCCCGAGGCGATGAGCGGCACCTTGCACAGGCCGCGGATGAGCTTGAGCTGGTTCAGATCATAGCCCTTGCGCATGCCGTCCTGGTTCATCATGTTCAGCACGATTTCGCCGGCGCCGCGGCGTTGCACCTCTTGCACCCAGTCGGGGGTGGTCCACTGGGTGATGCGGGTGCGGCTCTCATCCCCGGTGTACTGCTTGACCTGGTAGCAGCCGGTCTGGGCATCGAAATAGGAGTCGATACCCACCACCACGCACTGCACACCGAAGCGGTCCGCCAGGGCGGTGATCAGGCTGGGATCCGCCAGGGCGGGGGAGTTGATGGAGATCTTGTCGGCGCCGAATTCCAGGATGCGGCGGGCGTCTTCCACACTCTTGATGCCGCCGGCGACACAGAAGGGGATGTCGATCACCTCGGCCACCCGGCTCACCCAGCTCTTGTCCACCACCCGGGCGTCGGAGGAAGCGGTGATGTCGTAGAACACCAGTTCATCGGCCCCCTCTTCGGCGTAGCGCTTGGCCAGGGGCACTATGTCGCCCATCACCTCGTGGTTGCGAAACTGTATGCCCTTGACCACCACGCCATCCTTGACGTCCAGGCAGGGAATTATGCGTCTTGCCAGCATGCGATGGCCTCCTCCACGGTAAATTTGCCTTCCAGCAGGGAGCGGCCCAGTATGATGCCGGCCACGCCAGAGCCCTTGAGGGCCTCGATATCGGCGATGCCGCCGATGCCGCCGGAGGCCTGGAAGGCCACCTGCGGGTAGGCCGCCGCCAGGCTGCGATACAGCTCGACGTTGGAACCTTTCAAGGTGCCATCCCGGCTGATGTCGGTGCACAGGACGTGCTTCAGGCCCGCCGGCAGGAAGCGCTCGATGAGCTCCTCGATGGTGACGCCGCTGTCCTGTTGCCAGCCCGCCACTGCGATGAGGCGGCGACCGTCGGCGGCGATGTTCACATCCAGGGCCAGCACGATATGCTCGGCGCCGTATTTTTCCATCCAGCCCATCACCCTCTGCGGATCCTTGACGGCGGTGGAGCCGATCACCACCCGGTTGGCACCGGCGTCCAGCAGGTCTTTCACGTCCTGCTCGGTACGCACGCCGCCACCGATCTGCACCGGGGCCTGGGTGTGTTTCAGCAGATCACGGATGACGCTGAGCTGGCGCTTGGCGGCGTCTTTGGCGCCGTCGAGATCCACCAGGTGCAGCTGGGCGGCGCCCGCCGCCACATAGAGATCGAAGCGCTCCTGCGCCGAGGCGCTGTATTCGGTCTTCTGGCCGTAGTCCCCCTGGTAGAGGCGCACCACCTTGCCGTTAATCAAATCAATTGCCGGTATGATCATGGCGTCCTCTTACATGTCCAGGAAGTTTTGAATGAGCCGCGCCCCCACCTTGCCGGAGCGTTCCGGGTGGAATTGGGCGCCGAAGAAGTTGTCCCGGCCCACCACGGCGGTGAAGGGACCACCGTAGTCACAGCGGGCCAGGGTGGCGTCCGTCACCTCCAGGGCATAGGAGTGGACGAAGTAGAAGTAGCTGCCGCTGGGGATACCGGCAAACAGCGGATGGCTGCCGTCATGCTCCACCTGGTTCCAGCCCATGTGGGGCAGGCGCAAGTCGCCCACCTGCATCAGCTTCACCTTGCCCGGCACCACCCCCAGACAGGGGATGTCGGTCTCACCGCCCATGTGCTCCTCGGAGGCTTGGGCCAGCATCTGCATGCCCAAGCAGAAGCCCAGCAGCGGCTGCTTGGCAGCCCGCACCAGCTCGGTCAGGCCCCGCTCGTTGAGGTTGGCCATGGCGGCCTTGGCGGTGCCCACCCCTGGCAGGATCAGCTTGTCGGCGGCCTCGATGGTGGCGGCATCCCGGCTCACCTCGGCGTTCACACCTAGGCGGGCGATGGCCATGCGTACCGAGGAGAGGTTGGCGCAGCCGGTGTCTATGATGACGACCTGTTGTTGTGCCATTAGAGCACTCCCTTGCTGGAGGGCAGCTCGGTGCCCTCGACCCGGATGGCCTGGCGCAGGGCCCGGCCGAAGCCCTTGAACAGCGCCTCCACCTGATGGTGGGTGTTGCCCGGGGTGACCGTCAGGTGCAGGGTGATGGCCATGGCATCGGACAGGGAGCGGAAGAAGTGCGGCACCATCTCGGTGGCCATCTCGCCCACAGTGTCCCGGCCGAAGTCGGCATCACAGCGGAACACGAAGAAGGGGCGGCCGGAGAGATCCAGCGCGGCCCGCACCTCTTGCTCCACCAGGGACTCGGGGAAGGCGTCGACCTTGGCCTGCACTTCGTCCATGGCCAGCACGAAGCCGAAGCGGCCGATGCCGCGCTTGTTGCCCAATGCCTGCTTGAGGGCTTCGCCCAGGGCCAGACCCACGTCTTCCACCGTGTGGTGATCGTCTATGTGCAGATCGCCCTTCACCGCCAGCTTGAGCTGGAAGCCGGCGTGGGTGGCGATCTGATCCAGCATGTGATCGAAGAAGCCGATGCCGGTGGCAATCTGGTTGCCACCCTGCTTGTCCAGATCCACCTTCACCTCGATCTGGGTTTCCTTGGTGTTGCGGATCACCTGAGCCTGGCGGCCCTGGCCCAGCAGGCGGTCACGGATCTGAGTCCAGTTGCAAGTCTCTGGATTGTATTGAATTCCTGTGATGCCCATGTTCTCGGCCAGCTGGATGTCGGTGAGGCGATCGCCGATCACATAGCTGTTGGCGTGATCGATGCGGCCGCTCTGCAGCCAGGGCTTGACCAGTCCCAGCTTGGGCTTGCGACAGGTGCAGTCGTCGGTGGGGAAGTGCGGGCAGATCAGCACCTCTTCCCAGTGCACCCCTTGCGATTCAAACAGGTGCATCATGAGGTCATGGGGCGGCTGAAAGTGCTCCAGCGGCAGGCTGGCGGTGCCCAGGCCATCCTGGTTGGTGACCATCACCAGCTTGAAGCCGGCGGCCTGCAGCTCACGCAGCACGGGGATCACCATGGGCTCGAAGCGCAGCTTGTCCAGCCGGTCTACCTGCTTGTCGGTGACGGGTTCCTCGATGAGGGTGCCATCCCGGTCGATAAAAAGTATGCGTTCCTTGTTCACTTTGACTCCTTGGCTTACAGGCGCTTGAGCACATCCAGGACGGCGGCCATTTCGGCCTCGTCACCTATGGTGATGCGCACGCAATTCTCCAGCATGGGCTTGCTGCCAAAATCCCGCAGTATGATACCGGCCTCCACCATGGCGGCGAACAGGGCGCTGCCGCTGTCGAACCGCGCCAGCAGGAAGTTGCCGTGGTCGTCGAACAGCGACTGGACGCAGGGCTGCTGGGCCAGCTCGGCCTTCAGCTCCGCCTTCAAGCGGTTGAGCCAGGCCACGCGGCTGCGCATGGTGTCCAGGCCTGCCGGGCTCAGGGCCTGGGCGGCGATCTGGGCCACGGGCTCCGGGATGGGATAGGGGGCGATCACCTTGAGCAGCAGAGTGATCACCTCCGGATTGGCCAGGGTGAAGCCACAACGCAGGCCGGCCAGGGCGAAGCCCTTGGACAGGGTGCGGGTGATCACCAGATGCGGATAGTGACGGATCAAGTCCACCATGCTGGCCTCGTGGCAGAACTCGATGTAGGCCTCGTCTACCACCACTATGCTCTTGCCGGCGGTGGCCTCCAGTATGGGGATCAGCTTCTCCCGCGCCACCAGGGTGCCGGTGGGGTTGTTGGGGGAGCAGAAGAACAGCACCTTGATGGGCTTGCCGCGGGAGAGCTCCGCCAAAATGGCGGGCACGTCCGGCTGGAAGTCCGGCAGGGGTGGCAGGGTGCGCATGCCCACGCCACAGGTCTCGGCGCTGATGCTGTACATGCCGTAGGTGGGCGGGCAGAAGAGGATCTCTTCTTCGCCTGGCTCGCAGAAGGTGCGGATCAGCAGCTCGATGGCTTCATCAGAGCCACGGCTCACCAGTACCTGTTCGGCGGTGAGGCCGGCGTAGGCGGCATAACAGCGGATCACCTCCGGCGGCTGGCACTCGGGATAGCGATTGAGCCGGCTGCAATCGAGCTCGTACTGCTCGGCCTTGGGCGCCTCGTTGGCGTTCAAAAACACGTGGCCCTTGCCACCGATGCGGCGGGCGGACAGATAGGGGGTCAGCGCCTGCACCCGTTGGCAGGCCAGTTGGGTCAAGGTCTTGCTCATGCTGAAGGCTCCTGGGCGTTGATTTCTGCCATCCGCAGCACCACCGCCTGGCGGTGGGCATCCAAGCCTTCGGCGTTGGCCATGGCGATGACGGTGTCCCCCAGGCCCTTGAGGCCCTCGGCGGAGAGCTCCTGCACCGTGTAGCGGCGCTGGTAATCCGCCAGCCCCAGGCTGGAGGCCGTTCTTGCATAGCCGTAGGTGGGCAGGGTGTGGTTGGTACCGCTGGCGTAATCCCCGACGGACTCAGGGGTCCAGGCACCCAGGAAGATGGAGCCGGCGTTTTCGAGCCATGGCAGCAGCTCCCGCGGCGCACTGGTTTGCACTATCAGGTGCTCAGGCGCGTACTCGTTGGAGATGGCACAGGCCTCCTTGAGATTGCCGCACAGTAGGGTGAAGCTCTCGGCCAGGGCCTTACGGGCGATGTCGGCGCGGCTGAGGGTCTGCAGCTGACGCTCCACCGCCGCAGCCACCGCCTTGGCCAGAGTGATGCTGGGGGTGACCAGTACCACCTGGGAGTCCGGGCCGTGCTCGGCCTGGGAGAGCAGATCGGCGGCGACAAACTCCGGATTGGCGCTGTCATCGGCGATCACCAGCACCTCGGAGGGGCCAGCGGGCATGTCGATGGCGGCACCGCGCACATCCAGACTGACCTGACGCTTGGCCTCGGTGACCCAGGCGTTGCCAGGGCCGAAGATCTTGTCCACCTTCTGTACCGTCTGGGTGCCGTAGGCCATGGCGGCGATGGCCTGGGCGCCACCCATGGTGTAGATCTCGCTCACGCCGCACAGGCGGGCGGCAAACAAGATCTCGTTGGCGATGGGGGGCGGGGAGCAGAGCACCACCTTGCGGCAGCCGGCCAGCTTGGCAGGCACCGCCAGCATCAGCACTGTACTCACCAGCGGCGCGCTGCCACCGGGCACATAGAGGCCGACCCGACCGATGGGGTGGGTGTGCAGCTCGCAGCGCACACCGGGCTGGGTGTCCATCACCAGGGGCGCCATCTGCTGGGCGGCGTGGAAGCGGGCTATGTTGTCATAGGCATGGCGGATGGCCTGCTGCATGGCCGGGGTGACGGCATCGGCGGCGGCATCGATCTCGGCCTGGCTCAGCACTATCTTGCCATCGGGCACCTTGTCAAAGGCGGCCGTGTACTCCTTGAGGGCCTTGTCGCCCTCGCGGCGGATGTTGGTCAGGATGTTGAGCACGGTGGCGCTGATGTCAGCGGCCTGATTCATGGCCGGACGGGTCAGCTGAGTGCGGCGATCCTGCGGGCTCAGTTCGGCCCAGTTGACGATACGCATGACGCCTCCTTACTCCATCATCTTTTCGATGGGCAACACCAGAATGGAGCTGGCTCCCAGGGCCTTGATCTTCTCCATGGTCTCCCAGAACAGGGTTTCGGTGGAAACCACGTGCATGGCCACATGATTGGTGTCACCGGCCAGGTTCATGATGGTGGGGTTTTCGGCGCCGGGCATCAGGGCGCTGATCTCGGCCAGCTTGTCCTTGGGGGCGTGCAGCATGATGTATTTGCTTTCGCGGGCCTGCAGCATGCCTTGCAGGCGAGGGATCAGGGTATCGATGATCTGCTGCTTGGCCGCATCCAACTCGTTGCAGGTCTGAATGAGCACTGCCTTGGACTGATAGATGATCTCCACTTCCTTGAGGCCGTTCGCCTCCAGGGTGGCGCCTGAACTCACCAGATCGCAGATGCCGTCGGCCAGCCCGGCCCGCGGCGCCACTTCCACCGAGCCGGTCAGCAGCACCGGCTTGTATTTGACGCCGCGCTCGGCCAGGTAACGGGTCAGCAGGTTGGGGTAGGTGGTGGCGATACGCTTGCCGTTGAGGCTGGCGACGCCCTCCCAGACCTGCTCCTGGGGCACGGCCAAGGAGAGACGGCAGCCGCCGTAGTCCAGCCGCTGCAGCACCTTGTAGTCCACCGGCATCTCGAGGCGGGCGCGTTCGAGCATGGTTTCTTCGAGCACGTTTTCGCCCACCACCCCCAGGTCCACCACACCGTCCATCACCAGGCCCGGGATGTCATCATCCCGCACCCGCAAAATGTCGATGGGCATGTTTTCCACGTGGGCGATGAGGCGGTCTTCCCGCAGGTTGATCTTGAGGCCACAGCTCTTGAGCAGGGCTTGGGAGTCCTGGCTCAGGCGGCCAGACTTTTGCATCGCGATACGTAGGCGTTTGCTATCCATTTTTTGATCCTTGTTAAATGAAAAAACCCTCGGAAGTGGTGATCTTCCGAGGGTTTTGCAACTGTGGCTGGGGCCGCCTGGAAGTTCACTTTCGTGTCTTCCAGCAGTCACCCTCCTGAAAGACTATTCGGGATGATGGTGGTGGTGATGAATAGTGTTCAGGAGCTGTGCTCGCATGGCGTCTAACCCTTTCCTTGTTCGATAGGGCCCAACGATACAGGGCTGGCAAAAAAATGCAAGCCGGTCGTGCGGCTATGCAAAACCTCCGCCAGGGTGCTCAAAGATTGCGCAATGCGGCCGATAATAAAGACACAACACAGGAGATCTGTCATGCCCAATCAGGATCTGCTCTTTAGCATACTGCCCCGGGCACCCATCAAGCCCGGCAGCGGCGAGTTCAACAAGGACGTGGCGCATATCTCGCCTGAGGCCAAGTTACGCCGGGTCGAAAGCCACAAGGATCCCCAGGAGCGGGGGCCGCAGGATGAATATCATCCCGAACCTCATCCCCACGACGCTGAGGCCACTGCCGTGCCGGACGACGCCGAGCCCGACACCGATGTGAAAACCGGTAAGGATGGCCAGGAGCACGTGGATCTCTATATCTAGTCAGGGCCCGGCCTTTTCTAAGCCTCCCAGGTGGATGGCTAACACCAGGCTTGTCCGCTTAGCCGGGGTCGGATAGTTTGTCGGTAGACGCCGCCACCAGGCTCAAGGACTCCTCGCCATGTCGACACAGATCCGCTCGCCAATTCATCTGTCTGCCCTGGGGGAGACGGCCCTGTTGCTTGAGTGCGCGCCGCCGGTGGCGTTGGCGGCGCAGCAACGGATCTGGCAACTGGCCGATCTGTGGCGCGGCCAGCCGGGTATCAGTGAGGTGGTGCCGGGCATGAATAATCTGTTGCTGGACTATCTGCCCGGGTTTTGGTCGTTCGAAACCCTGGCGGCGGCGTTGCAAGATCAGTGGCACGGGCTGCAACCCCAGGCGCTGACCGGTCGTCTGCTGGAAATACCGGTGCGTTATGGCGGCGAGTGGGGGCCGGATCTGGATGCGGTGGCGGTCCATTGTGGCCTGAGCCCCGCCGAGGTGATCCGCCAGCACAGTCAGGCCGAGTATCAGGTCTACTTTCTGGGCTTTATGCCGGGGTTTGCCTACCTGGCGGGCTTGCCCGCCGCCCTCACCACCCCGCGGCGGGCCACCCCCAGGGTGCGGGTGCCGGCCGGCGCCGTGGCCATTGGCGGTGCGCAGACCGGCGTCTATCCGCGGGTCTGCCCGGGGGGCTGGCAGATCATAGGCCAGACGGATTGGGTGCTGTTTGATGCGGCACGTTCGCCCCCCTGTGTCTGGGCGCCTGGGGACAGGGTGCGCTTTGTGGCGGTGAGCGCATGAGAGCCGTGGTCGTGGAGCAGACCGGTCTGCTGAGCAGTGTGCAGGATGGTGGGCGGACGGGGCTGCGGCACTTAGGCATTGGCCGGGCCGGTGCTCTGGACGGCTTGAGCCTGCAACTGGCCAACCGTCTGGTGGGGAATGCACCTCAGGCGCCGGCCATCGAGTGTCTGCTGGGCGGGCTTAGTCTGCGCTTTGCCTGTGCTGGCTGGTTGGCGCTCGCCGGTGCCGACTGTCAGGCCCGGCTGGATGGCAGGCCTGTGTGGCCGGGCTGGCGCGTCCGCTTTACTGCCGGTCAGCAGTTGGTGCTGGGGCGACCCCGCCTGGGCCTGTGCAGTTATGTTGCTCTGGATGGGGGGCTGAGTGTCACCCCCATCCTGGGGGCCTGTGCCGTGGATCTGTCCGCCGGCCTGGGGGCGGCCCTGGTGCCTGGCGCCGAGCTGACCCTGGGGGTGGCACAGCCGCTTGCTGAGCCGCTGGGCATATTGCTGCCGACGCCGCCCAGTTGCCTGCGCTTTATACCAGGGCCTGAGTGGTCCTGGTTTCCCCAGGTGCGTCAGCAGCTGTCCCATCAGGCCTGGCAGATCTCGGCACAGAGCAATCGGATGGGGCTGCGTCTCACGGGCGAGCCCTTGGTGCGTGAGGCGGGGGAGGAGCTCAGATCTCATGGTCTCTTGCCCGGCGTCATTCAGGTACCGCCGGATGGTCAGCCCATCATCCTGGGCTGCGAGGCCCAGACCTGCGGCGGCTACCCGCGCCTGGGCATGGTGAGCCGCGCCGATCTGTGGCGTCTGGGCCAGCTGGCACCGGGGCAGACCGTCAGGCTGCTGCCGGTGACCCGCAGCCAGGCCCAGCAGGCCTGGCTGCGACAGCAGCGCTACCTGGCGCGGATTGAACTGTTATTGGCTAAGGACACAGACAAAACATGCTGAGCGTGGATCTCAATTGCGATCTGGGGGAGGGCTTTGGCCCTTACCGGCTGGGCGACGATGTGGCCCTGATGCCGTATCTGAGCTCGGTGAATATCGCCTGCGGTGTGCACGCCGGTGATCCGGCGCTGATGCGCCAGACGGTGGCGGACGCCCTGGCCCATGGACTGGCCATCGGCGCCCATCCCGGCCTGCCGGACCGGCAGGGCTTTGGCCGGCGGGAGCTGGCCATCAGTCCGCAGGAGGCCTACGCGCTGACCCTGTATCAGGTCGGTGCCTTGCAGGCCTTTGTCCTGGCGGCGGGGGGCCGGCTGCACCATGTCAAACCCCATGGCGCTCTCTACAACATGGCGGCACGAGATAGACCCTTGGCCCAGGCCATCGCCCAGGCGGTGAAGGATCTGGATCCAAGCCTGCGGCTCTATGCCCTGGCCGGTGGTGCTCTGCTGGGCGAGGCGCGGGCCCTGGGGCTTGAGGGGGTGAGCGAGGTATTTGTAGACCGCGGCTATGGCGCAGATGGCCATCTGCTGCCCAGAGGCACGCCGGGGGCCCTGCTGGACGATGAAGAGGCGGCCGTGGTCCAGCTGCTGAGCCTGGTGCGCGATGGCGGCGTGCACACCCCGGACGGACACTGGGTCGGGCTAGAGGCCCAGACCGTCTGCCTGCACGGCGACGGCCCCCACGCCTTGTCCTTCGCCCGGCGTTGTGCCGAGGCCCTCAGTCAGGCGGGGATTGCCCGCCGGGCGCCGGCTTAACCCGTCAGACAGGCCGGGTCGAAACAGTAGCCGCCAGCCAGCCAGCTAAGCAGCTCGCGGGCGCAGCGCCGGCTGGCCTCGTCGGCACAGTCAAGCCAGGGCCGGTAATGGCCCTGCAATGTTTGCCGTTCAAGCGGCGTCAGATTGGGCAAGCCTACCTCCGCCAGCAGCGGCAGATCCTGCGCCAGCTGCTCGGCCAGCCCCGCCGTCACACAGTCTCTGGCCGCCGGCAAAAAGGCCTCGGCCGCACAATAGTTGGCATCGGCATAGGCCATGGGCAGGGTGGCCAGGGGCAGGCGTGACAGGGTCGGCTGCTTCATGGGGTTGACCGCGTGGCCGGCGAGATAAGGCGCCTGAGCCTGACCCCGACCGCTAAAGGGGGCCAGATAGAGGTAGTCGCTGGCCTTCTTGCCGTCGTTCACCGGATAGTTGTCCCACAAAAACGGCCGGCGGCCCAGTTGCTCGGTCACCCAGCTCAGATGTTCCAGCGGATAGTCGCTGGAGCAGACCTTGGGGCCGGTCCAGAACAGATCGAAGCGCGGATCCAGCCCCTGGCCCAGGGTGTGCCAGTAATGGGCCGGCATGGCGCCAAACACTTTTTCCAGGATGGGATCCGTGCTGTAAAAGCTGGGGCAGAGAATGAAGCGCCGGGCTGCACTGACGGCAGCCACGTCGTGGGCCATGGCGATCTGCAGCTGGGCCAGCTGCGGGGTGTCGCTGGGCATGTCATCAAACAGCAGGGCGAAAATATCTGGCGCCAGGGCCGCCTCTATCTGACGCACCCGCGCCAGCAGGCGTGGCCGGCTGGTCGCGTAATCATGATGGGCCGCCATGGGGGTCAGGCCGATGCCAAAGGCGATGCCGGCCTCCCGGCAGGCTTGGCGCAGGGTTTGTAGTTGAGCCAGGGTGGCCGGATCCCAGTCCCGCTGCCAGTGCCGGCGCAGGCAGGCATCCTCCTTGGGGGCATAGAGGTAAAAATCATAGCCATGTTGCTTGAGCCAGGTCGGGTATGCCAACCGATCCGGCCAGTGCCAGCCTTTGCCAAAAAAGCCTTCGATAAGTCCCAGGGGCGGGGTCTGAGTCATGGTGGCACCTTGTGTCTACCGGCACGGAATGCAAAGTGCGCACTCTAGCAAAGCGGCGTCAGCTTGGGCAGTCAGCCCTGTGGCGGCTGGCCAGTGCCGGCAGCAGGAAATTGTGGCTAGGATCGCAAAACGACACAGAGTGCCGGATATCTGAGCAACTTTGGCCATGTCGACCAGGTTTGCTCCGCTCCAGCGCCGGCCTATGGCTCGACTCCCCCAACGAGAGTGGCTATAATGCCGCGTCATTTTATGTGCGGGGAATGGAATGATTCCCCGTCTTACGAAGCGTCTGGTCCGGGAACTCCCGGCCGAACTGAGAATCAGGGCCAGCACAGTGAGTGCTGAGTTGAACGAGGTAAAGCAATGCAAGTTTCTGTAGAGACGACCCAAGGTCTGGAGCGCCGTCTTACTATCACAGTTCCGGCTGATGTGATGGACAAGGAAATCAACACCCGCCTGAACAAGCTGGCCAAGACTCGCCGCATTGACGGCTTCCGTCCCGGCAAGGCTCCGGTTGCCATGATCAAGAAGATGTATGGTCAGTCTGTGGCTGCCGACGTGGCCAACGACCTGATGCAACGCAACTACATCGAAGCCGTGATTGCCCAGAAGCTGAGCCCGGTTGGCGCCCCTTCCATGGACGTCAAGACCTTCGAAACCGGTGCCGATTTCGTCTTCACCGCCACCTTTGAAGTCTATCCGGAAATCGAAGTGCAGAACCTCGAAGCCATCCAGGTTGAAAAGCCGGTGGCGGCGGTGGCCGATGCCGATCTGGACAAGATGCTGGAAACCCTGCGCAAGCAGCACGCCACCTGGGTTGAGGCGGACGCCGCTGCGGCCGAGGGGCTGCGTGTCAACATGAACTTCGTGGGTTCCATCGATGGTGAAGAGTTTGAAGGCGGCAAGGCCGAGAACTTCAACCTGGTGATGGGCGCAGGTCGCATGATCCCCGGTTTTGAAGACGGCATCCAGGGCAAGAAGGCCGGTGAATCGTTTGACATCGACGTGACCTTCCCCGAGGAGTATCACGCCGAGCACCTCAAGGGTAAAGCGGCCAAGTTCGCCATCACCCTGAACAAGGTTGAGAAGCAAGAGCTGCCCGAGCTGACCGAAGAGTTCGTCAAGCGTTTCGGTATCGAAGACGGTGCCGTGGACAGCCTGAAGGCCGAAGTGCGCAAGAACATGGAGCGTGAACTGAGCCAGGCGCTGAAGAACCGCGTCAAGGAGCAGGTGCTGAACGGTCTGGTTGAGCACAACGCCCTGGATGTTCCCCAAGCCGCCGTGGCCCAGGAAATTGAAGGCCTGCGTCAGCAAGCCATGCAACGCTTCGGTGGTGCTCAAGGCAACAACGTGCCCCAGCTGCCGGATGAGCTGTTCCAGGCCCAAGCCGAGCGCCGTGTTCGCATCGGTCTGCTGCTGGGCGAAGTCATTCGCACCAACGAGATCAAGGCTGACGATGCTCGGGTGAAGAGCATTATCGAGTCCATGGCTACTGCCTACGAAGATCCGCAAGAAGTGGTGGATTACTACTTCAAGAACGAGCAATTGCTGAACAATATCCGTAATCTGGCCGTTGAGGAACAGGCGGTAGATTTCATCATGAGCAAGGCTCAAGTGACTGAAAAGCCGATGTCTTTTGACGAAGTCATCAACAAAAACGCCGTAGCTGCCTGATCCCATTTGACGGATTGGTAAAGCTGATGGCTATAATGGCCCGTGTGATGCTCACGCGGGCCTTTTTATTTTCAGGAACAGCACTATATGAACAATTATTTTAATGATCCTCTGCTGGCGCCCAGCAATGCCTTGGTTCCCATGGTGGTGGAGCAGACCGCCAAGGGAGAGCGTTCCTATGACATCTACTCCCGCTTGCTCAAGGAGCGGGTGATCTTCCTCACCGGCCAGGTGGAAGATCAGATGGCCAACCTGGTGGTGGCGCAACTGCTGTTTCTGGAGTCCGAGAGTCCGGACAAGGACATCTATCTGTATATCAACTCACCGGGCGGCTCGGTCACCGCGGGCATGTCTATCTATGACACCATGCAGTTTATCAAGCCGGATGTGAGCACCGTCTGCATGGGCCAGGCCTGCTCCATGGGCGCCTTCCTGCTGGCCGGTGGCGCCAAGGGCAAGCGCTTCTGCCTGCCCCACTCCCGGGTGATGATCCACCAGCCGCTGGGTGGCTTCCAGGGCCAGGCCTCTGACATTCAGATCCATGCCATGGAAATTTTGAAGATCAAGCAGACCCTCAACGACCGGCTGGCCTTCCATACCGGCCAACCGCTGGAAACCATTGAGCGGGATACGGATCGAGATAATTTCATGTCGGCCGAGCAGGCGGTTGCCTATGGTCTGGTGGATGCCGTGCTGGCAAAACGGGACTGACACCCACGCCAGCCTGAGATAGACTGCTTGCCAGGTGGCGCTGGCCACACCAAGAAGATGTAATTGAGGTTATTGAATGACAGACAAGCGCAAAGGGGATGGCGACCACAGCAAGCTGCTCTACTGCTCGTTTTGCGGCAAGAGCCAGCATGAGGTTCGCAAGCTGATCGCCGGCCCGTCCGTCTACATCTGTGATGAATGTGTAGACCTGTGCAACGACATCATCCGCGAGGAGATCCGCGAGATCAGCCCCCGGCGGGACGAGTCAGAATTGCCGACCCCCCACGCCATCCGCGCCCATCTGGATGACTACGTCATCGGTCAGGAGCATGCCAAGAAGGTGTTGGCCGTGGCCGTGTATAACCACTACAAGCGGCTGCGCAGTGGTCATGCCGCCGACGGGGTGGAGCTGGGCAAGTCCAATATACTGCTGATCGGCCCCACCGGTAGTGGCAAGACCTTGCTGGCAGAGACCCTGGCCCGCCTGCTGGATGTGCCTTTTACCATGGCTGATGCCACCACACTGACCGAAGCCGGTTATGTGGGGGAGGACGTGGAGAACATCATCCAGAAGCTGCTGCAAAAGTGCGACTACGACATCGAGAAGGCCCAGCGGGGTATCGTCTACATTGACGAAATCGACAAGATCTCCCGCAAGTCGGATAACCCCTCCATCACCCGGGACGTCTCCGGGGAAGGGGTACAGCAGGCACTGCTCAAGCTCATTGAAGGCACTATTGCCTCTGTGCCGCCGCAAGGTGGTCGCAAGCATCCCCAGCAGGAGTTCTTGCAGGTGGATACCTCCAAGATCCTGTTTATCTGTGGTGGCGCCTTTGCGGGCCTGGATAAGGTGATCGAACAGCGTTCAGCTACCGGCACCGGCATCGGCTTCAAGGCCGAGGTCAAAACCAAGGCCAAAGCGGTGACCTTGTCTGAGTCCTTTGCCAAGGTGGAGCCGGAGGATCTCATCAAGTACGGTCTGATCCCTGAGTTCATCGGGCGTCTGCCGGTGGTGGCGACCCTCTCCGAGCTGGATGAGGCCGCGCTGATCCAGATCCTCAACGAGCCGAAGAATGCCCTGACCAAGCAATACCAGGCGCTGTTCAAGCTGGAGGGCGTGGATCTGGAGTTTCGCGAGGAGGCCCTGCGAGCCATTGCCAAGAAGGCGATGGAACGCAAGACCGGTGCCCGTGGCCTGCGCTCCATCGTCGAAGGTGTGCTCTTGGATACCATGTATGATCTGCCCTCTCAGGACAGCGTCAGCAAGGTGGTGATCGATGAAAGCGTGATCAAGGGGGAGAGTGCGCCCTTGTTGATCTACGAAAACCATGAGCGACAAGTGGCCTCTGGCGACTGATCGCACAGCTTTTAGGCAATCGAAAGGGGCTATTGGCCCCTTTTGTTGTTTTTGCCCGCCTGACAATTGAATCTGCCAGAAGCGGCCCCATATACTGACCCATCTGCTTTGCACAAAGGCAATTAGCAACAAGAGAAAAGCCTATGAATCTTGAGCGTTCCGAACGCATTGTAATTCCCGTTTTACCCCTGCGGGATGTGGTGGTGTATCCCCACATGGTGATCCCCTTGTTTGTTGGGCGAGAAAAATCGATTCGTTGCCTGGAAGCGGCCATGGCCGAGGGCAAGAAGGTCCTGTTGGTGGCCCAGAAAGAGGCTGGTAATGATGATCCCGGACTGGACGACATCTACCGGGTGGGCACTGTCGCCAACATACTGCAGCTGCTCAAGCTGCTGATGGCACCGTTAAGGTGCTGGTGGAAGGGGCGCAACGGGCCAGCCTTGAGACCTTGACCGAGGAGGATGCCTTCTTTGTCGGTGAGGCCACCTATCTGACGTCGGTGGAGGTCGCCGAATCGGAGACCGATGTGCTGGTACGCTCGGCCCTGAGCCAGTTTGATGGCTATATCAAACTCAACAAGAAGATCCCCGCCGAGGTGCTGACCTCCATCTCGGCCATCGATGATCCGGCGCGACTGGCGGATACCATGGCGGCTCATATGCCGCTTAAGCTGTCCGACAAGCAAAAGGTGCTGGAGCAGCCGGAAGTGGCCGAGCGGCTCATGTTCCTGATGGCCATGATGGAGTCCGAGATGGATCTGCTGCAGGTGGAGAAGCGCATTCGCTCCCGCGTGAAGAAGCAGATGGAGAAGAGCCAGCGGGAGTACTACCTCAACGAGCAGATGAAGGCCATCCAGAAAGAGCTCGGCGAGATGGATGAAAACGGCAGCGATGAATTTGATGCCCTGCAAAAGAAGATCGACGAGGCTAGCATGCCCGCCGAGGCCAAGGAGAAGGTGGAGTCTGAGCTGTCCAAGCTCAAGATGATGTCGCCCATGTCGGCCGAGGCTACCGTGGTGCGTGGTTACATCGATTGGATGCTGAGTGTGCCCTGGAAGGCCAAGTCCAAGGTTAAGCGTGATCTGGTGCTGGCCGACAAGGTGCTCAATGCCGACCATTATGGCCTGGAGAAGGTCAAGGAGCGCATCCTGGAATACCTGGCGGTGCAAAGCCGTACCAACCGTATCAAGGGACCCATCCTCTGTCTGGTTGGCCCGCCTGGGGTGGGTAAGACCTCCCTTGGGCAGTCTATCGCCAAGGCTACCGGCCGCAAGTATGTGCGTATGGCGTTGGGTGGCGTGCGGGATGAAGCCGAGATACGCGGCCACCGTCGCACCTATATCGGTTCCATGCCCGGTAAGCTCATCCAGAAGATGGCCAAGGTGGGGGTGAAGAACCCGCTGTTCTTGCTGGATGAGATCGACAAGATGTCCTCCGACATGCGTGGCGATCCGGCTTCCGCCCTGCTGGAAGTGTTGGATCCGGAGCAGAACAACAGCTTCAACGACCATTACCTGGAGGTCGACTACGACCTGTCGGATGTGATGTTCGTGGCTACCTCCAACTCCATGAACATCCCAGGCCCCTTGCTCGATCGGATGGAAGTCATCCGTCTGTCAGGTTACACGGAGGATGAGAAGCTCAACATTGCCAAGCGCCATCTGGTGCAAAAGCAGATCGAGCGCAATGGCTTGAAGGAAAAGGAAATCACCATAGAGGACTCCGCCATTGTCGGTATCATCCGCTACTACACCCGGGAGGCCGGGGTGCGGAGCCTGGAGCGGGAGATCTCCAAGTTGTGTCGCAAGGCGGTGAAGTCGATCCTGCTGAACAAGGAACTCAAGCACGTCACTATCAACGAGGACAATCTCAAGGAATATCTTGGGGTTGCCCGTTACGATTATGGAAAGGCCGAGGATCACAATCAGATTGGTCAGGTGTGTGGCTTGGCCTGGACCGAAGTGGGGGGCGATCTGCTCACCATTGAGGCCACCAATGTGCCGGGTAAGGGTAAGCTCACCTTCACCGGCTCCCTGGGGGATGTGATGCAGGAGTCCATCCAGGCCGCCATGACGGTGGTACGCGCCCGGGCGGAACAGCTGCGCATCAATGCAGACTTCTACGAGAAGCGGGATATCCATGTGCACGTACCGGAAGGTGCCACGCCCAAGGATGGCCCCAGCGCCGGTATCGCCATGTGTACTGCCCTGGTCTCCAGCCTCACCGGTAATCCGGTGCGGGCGGATGTGGCCATGACCGGCGAGATCACCCTGCGTGGTGAGGTGCTACCCATAGGTGGTCTCAAGGAGAAGCTGCTGGCGGCACACCGGGGTGGCATCAAGCGGGTGGTGATCCCTTACGAAAATGCCAAGGACCTCGAAGAGATACCGGACAACGTCAAGCAGGATCTGGAGATCCATGCGGTGCGCTGGATCGACGAGGTGCTGGCGCTGGCCCTGCAAGAGCCGGTGGCGGGCTTTGAGGTGGTCACTCAGTAATCTAGGCAGGCGCCAACGTCAGTTGGCGCCTGCTTTTTTAACTCATTTCAGGCCATTAGCGCCAACTCGGTGCAAAAGCGTGAGATGGGGCAGGGATCCGCCGGCGGCTTGCTTGCAACCGATCTGGAGGATTGTTATAAAGCGGGGACTCGCTGTGACCTGGGATAAGGTCAGTCAGCTAAGGCTAAAAACAAGGGGAAGCAAAGGTGAATAAATCTCAACTGATCGACAAAATTTCTGAGGATGCAGATCTGTCCAAGGCTTCTGCCGGCCGTGCGCTGGACGCTTTCATCGAGGCGGTAACGGAATCCCTCAAGAGTGGCGATCAGGTCTCTTTGGTCGGTTTTGGTACTTTCATGGTGCGTGAGCGCGCCTCTCGCACCGGTCGCAATCCGCAGACCGGCGCCAGCATCGAAATTGCGGCCGCCAAGCAACCGGCTTTCAAGGCCGGCAAGGCACTTAAAGACGCCGTCAACTAACCGCTTGGTCGGTTAGGCGAAGAACTCCATTTGTGAAGCTCTAAGGCTGTTAACCGAGGCGCATCTCATCTGATGCGCCTTTTGATATCTATGTCCACTGCATCGGGAGCATAAGTAGATTCATGCTGATGGATAAATTGCGCGAAGGCGCACAGGGTCGCATAGCCAAGATCATCTTCTGGCTCATCATTCTCTCCTTCTCATTGGCGGGGGTGGGGAGCTATCTCAACCGGCCGGCCAACACGGATCCTGCCGAGGTCAATGGCGAGCCGATTACGGCCCAGGCACTGGAAAATGCCTACCGGAACGAGCGTGCCCGTCTGGAAGCGCAGCTGGGTGAGAGCTTTGCCCAATTAGCCGACAATCCTGCCTACCTGCAGCGCATGCGCCAAGGGGTGCTGGAGCGTCTGATCGATGATGTGTTGGTGACGCAGGCCATCAAGGAAGCCAAGCTGCGGGTCGGGGATGAACAGATCAAGCAAGCCATACTGGCCATGCCCTACTTCCAAAAAGAGGGCAAGTTTGACAACGATCTCTACTTGGCAGTGTTGCGCCAGAACAACTTAACTCCCGAGCAGTTCCGTGACTCCTTGCGTCAGGATCTGGCCATGCAGCAATATCTGGGGGCCGTCAGCCAGAGCGAGTTTGCCTTGCCGGCTGAAGCGCGTCTGCTGGATCGCCTGATGAATCAGACCCGTGATGTGCGTCTGCATACCCTGCCGTTGGCTGCCTTTACCGCTGACATCCAGGTGACGGATGAGGAGCGCAAGGCGTTCTATGAGAGCCATCAGGATCAGTTCATGAGCCAGGAGCAGGTAGCGATTAATTACCTGCTGTTGGACGTTGATCAGATAGCGACCGGCATTGAGCCCACTGACGCCGATGTGCAGGCGTATTATGACCAGCACCAGGACAGCTACCGTACCCCCGAGCGACGCAAGGTGGCCCATATCCTGTTTGCCAAGCAGGATGCCGAGGCGCAGCAAAAAGCAGACGCTGTGCTGGCTAAGCTCAAGGATGGGGCGGATTTTGCTGCCCTGGCCAAGAGTGACTCCGCCGACACACTCTCTGCCCGTCAGGGCGGTGAAATCGACTGGTTCGAGCCGGGGGTGATGGATCCGGCCTTTGACCAGGCGGCATTTGCCTTGGCCAAGGTCGGCGATCTGAGCCAACCGGTGCAGAGCCAGTTTGGTTACCACATCATTAAACTGCTGGGCGTTGAAGCGGCCAAGGTCAAGTCTCTGGACGAGGTCAAGGCCCAGGTGCGTCAGCAGCTTAAGGAGGACAAGGCCAAGGAGCGATTCCTGGATCTGCAGCAGCAGTTGGCAGATCTGAGCTTTGAAAATCCGGATTCACTGGATGAGGTGGCCAACAAGCTGGACATGCAGGTGCAGCATCTGGATCTGCAGCCGATCAGCAGCACCCTGTTCCCGTTGAATAACGACCAGTTGAAGACGCAAGCTTTCTCCACCGAGTTGCGGGAAAACAACACCAACTCTGAAGTTATTGCCTTGTCAGACAAGCAGGCCGCGGTTATCCATGTGGTGGATCACCAGCCGGCAGCCGTGCGTCCGCTGGCGGAGGTCACAGAGGCGTTGGACAGTGCCATCAAACATGACAAGGCGCTAGCCGCAGTGCAAGCCGAGGCCGACGCCCTGTTGGCGAAGCTCAAGCTGGGTGAGCCAGTGGAGGCCCTGGTGGCCGCCAAGCAAGGCAAGACTCAGACCCTGACCGCGGTGCGCCGGGACGATCAGACGCTGGAGCCTCAGCTGGTTTCGGCCTTGTTCAAATTGGCCAAACCGCAAGAGGGTAAGCCAGTCTATGGCAAGTTGGGGCTGTTTGATGGGGATCAGGTGCTGCTGGTGTTGACGGCGGTGCATGAGGCTGACAAGGATTCGGCGCAATTGCCTGGACTGCAGGCTGGCTTGCAGCGTAACTATGGCGATGCCGTGTATCGCGCCTTGCTGGCTCAACTGCGTGCCAAGGCCAAGATCAGCTATCAGCAGTTAGACAACAGCGTCGAATAGTCTGAAGGTTGGACACAGACCCCCGCCCTGGCGGGGGTTTTTGTTAGGTGGACCTTGGCAAGTGCGAGGCTTGCCAACTTTTTATTGGCCCGGTTTGCTATCGACGTCAGTTTGGTTATGATGCCAGGGGTTCAGGCACCGGCTTGAATGTAGTGTGGTAAGGCGGAGAAACTCGATTGATAAGCGTATTGCTAGTTGATGATCATGAACTGGTACGCACAGGGATTCGTCGCATACTTGAGGATGTTCGTGGCGTAAAGGTGGTGGGTGAGGCCACCGATGGAGAGTCGTCCGTGCAATGGTGCCGTGAGCACCAGGTCGATGTCATCCTGATGGATATGAACATGCCAGGCATAGGTGGCATGGAGGCCACGCGCAAGATTTTGCGCATCAATCCGGATGCACGCATCATAGTGCTGACGGTACATACTGAAAATCCTTTTCCCACCAAGGTGATGCAAGCTGGGGCGGCAGGCTATCTGACCAAATGCTCTGGGCCGGACGAGATGATCCAGGCCATACGGGCTGTGCATGCCGGTCAGCGTTATATTTCTCCGGAAATTGCCCAGCAGATCGCCTTGAGTCAGTTTGATCCCCAGCAGGCGGATAATCCGTTTAAGATGCTCTCCGAACGGGAGATGCAGATCATGCTGATGATCACCAAGGGCCACAAGGTCAATGACATAGCACTCAAGCTCAGTCTGAGTCCAAAAACGGTGAACAGCTACCGCTACCGTCTGTTTGAGAAGCTGGCCATCAAGGGCGATGTGGAGTTGACCCGCATGGCCATTCGCTACGGCATGCTGGATGCTGAGATTCTTTGACGTGCCATGAGTACTGAGCCAGCGGCACAGGCTGAGGCGGGTTTTGATGCCCGCGCCTTCTTAAAGAGTGTCTCCCACCAATCCGGTGTCTACCGCATGCTGGATGGGCAGGGGGAGATCATCTATGTCGGCAAGGCTAAGGATCTGCACAAGCGCCTGTCTTCCTATTTTCGTCGGCAGGTAGGCAGTGAGAAGACTCGAGCCCTGGTGCGGCACATTCGTGACATACAGGTGACGGTCACCCACACCGAAACCGAAGCGCTGATCCTCGAACACAACCTCATCAAGCAGCACAGACCCAAATACAATGTGCTACTGCGAGACGACAAATCCTACCCTTTCTTATTACTCACGGCCCATCGCCACCCACGCTTGACCCTGCATCGTGGCCCTCGCCGGCATGCCGGCGACTACTTTGGCCCCTATCCCAGCGGCGGTGCCGTGCGAGAAAGCCTGCACTTGCTGCAAAAGCTATTTCCCATCCGCCAGTGTGAAGACTCTGTCTACGCCAACCGCTCACGGCCTTGCCTGTTGTATCAGCTCAAGCGCTGCGCCGGCCCCTGTGTGGCGGGTCTGGTGAGCGACGAAGAGTATGATCAGCAGGTGGCGCTGGCGCGCCTGTTTTTGCAGGGCAAGGATCAGCAGGTGATCAGCGATCTGGTGGCGCGGATGGAGCAGGCCAGCGCTCGGCTGGCCTTTGAGGAGGCGGCCCGTTATCGGGACCAGATCCAGGCCCTGCGCAAGGTGCAGGAGCAGCAGTCGGTGAGCGGCAACGTGCTCGATGATCTGGATGTCATCGGTCTGGCGCAGCAGCAGGGTGTCGCCAGCCTGCATGTGCTGTTCATCCGGCAGGGCAAGGTGTTGGGCAGTCGGAACTATTTTCCGGCCATGCCGGCGGATGCCCAGGAGGAGGAGGTGCTGCAGTCCTTCTTACTGCAGTTCTACCTGTCGGGGCAATCAGGCCGCCAGATCCCCGCCGAAGTATTGCTGGACAGGAGCATAGAGGATGAGGCCTTGCTCTCGGAGGCCTTGAGCCAAAGCGCCGGTTATGGGGTGCGGGTCAGTAGCCGGGTGCGCAGCGAGCGCCAGCGCTATCTTAGACTGGCCAGTACCAATGCCCTGTCTGCTCTGGCCAGCAAGCTCAGCCACCAATCGACTCAGGAGCAGCGCTTTGCCCAGCTTGAAGAGCTGCTGGAGCTGGCGCAACCCATCACGCGCATGGAGTGTTTCGATATCTCCCATACCCAGGGTGAGGCGACCGTTGCCTCTTGCGTGGTGTTTGACCGGCAAGGGCCACTTGCCAGTGAATACCGGCGCTTCAACATCAGTGGCATCACAGGGGGCGATGACTATGCCGCCATGGCCCAGGCCCTGAGCCGGCGCTTTGCTAAGCCTTTACCTGTGGAGCGGGTGCCGGATGTGCTGTTTATCGACGGTGGCTTGGGGCAACTGCAGCGGGCCGAAGAGATCCTGGCGGCCCACAGCGGCAACCTGGCAGGTAAGCGCCCCCTGCTGGTGGGCGTTGCTAAGGGTGAGAGTCGCAAGCCGGGCCTGGAAACCCTGATCCTGGGGGAGAGTCACGAGCAACTGCAGTTTGAGAATGACTTGCCGGCACTGCATTTGATCCAGCACATCCGGGATGAGTCCCACCGCTTTGCCATTACCGGCCACCGTCAACGACGGGCCAAGGCCAGGGTCAGCAGTGGTTTGGAGAGCATTGAGGGGGTGGGGCCCAAGCGCCGCCAGGCTCTGCTGACATACCTGGGTGGCTTGCAGGAGGTCAAGCGTGCCGGGGTCACCGAATTGGCCAAGGTACCGGGGATCAGTCTGGCGCTGGCACAGAAGATCCACGACGCATTGCATCATTGAGGCCTTTCGGGCAACATGAGTCGGCAATTCTGCGGTGGCTGGCATAATGCTCAATATTCCAAATATTTTGACCCTGTTTCGGATCTTGCTGATCCCTGTGTTCGTTATCCTCTTTTACTTGCCGTACCAATGGTCGAACCTCTGGGCTGCCGGTATCTTCGTGCTGGCAGCGGTTACCGATTGGTTTGACGGTTATCTGGCCCGTCGCCTGAACCAGACCACTGCCTTTGGCGCCTTCTTGGATCCGGTGGCTGACAAGATCATGGTTTGCTCGGCCCTGGTTATCATTGTTGAGCAATATCATAGCTTTATCGTCACCATTCCCGCTCTGATCATGATAGGGCGCGAGATCTTGATCTCCGCATTGCGGGAGTGGATGGCGGAGCTTGGCAAGCGCTCATCCGTCGCGGTAGGCTGGATGGGCAAATGGAAGACCAGCATCCAGATGGTGGCCCTGGTGGGGCTCATCTGGCAGATGAATATGTGGATGGTATGGCTAGCTTACCTGCTGCTCTATCTGGCGGTAGTGCTGACCCTCTCCTCCATGTGGCAATACCTGCAGGCCGCCCGGGACGATTTGCTTGGCAAACAACCCTAGTGAGCCGTCAGTGGCCTAAGTCGTTCAAAAATAGAACGAACAGGCTAGCAATCCCATCAGATGGGTTGACTCGACCGGGCAGCGGGTTAGAATCCCACTCGCTGACACACAGAGGTCATGCGGGAATAGCTCAGTTGGTAGAGCACGACCTTGCCAAGGTCGGGGTCGCGAGTTCGAGTCTCGTTTCCCGCTCCAAATTCAAGGCGCGTTAACAAAGCGGTTATGTAGCGGATTGCAAATCCGCCTAGTCCGGTTCGACTCCGGAACGCGCCTCCATCTTTTCTTGGATTTCCTATCGCCCGGTTGGTGAAATTGGTAGACACAAGGGATTTAAAATCCCTCGCTGGCAACGGCGTGCCGGTTCGACCCCGGCACCGGGCACCATATAAATCAATAAGTTAGATGCATTATCTCGTCAAGTCTCCCAAGGTCTATCACAGCAAGTGGCGACAAAGTGGCGACAGAGATTTTCCCGCTTCACGATCCCCATCCGTTTGGGCATAGCAATTTGCGCGTCACAACCATGTCACAGCCGCCAATGAACACGGCTATTCCGGCAGTTCTTCCAGCTTAACTTCCAGCTCCAACTCGTTTGTGTAACCTGAGCCGCTGATCAGATGCACCACCCGGGTGATGAGCCAGGCGGCGGCGTCTATCTGTGGTTTGAAGCCTTTGACGCTGACGGGTAGCTCCGGGAACAGCTCGGGCCGGCCCTTGGCCAGGGTCAGGCTGAACTGGGCCACCCCGCGCTGCAGGCGTTCCCATTCGGCCCGGGCGGCCCGCTCGGCGTTCCGCTGGTTGGCGTAGATGTGGCGCAGTGTCTTGGTGTTCTCTCGGCTGCCGATCAGCAGCTCATTTTCCTTCTTGTTTACTTGTGCGGCAGGCAAGGTCGGATCCACGGTGGTTGTGGTGCTGGCCTTCTTGGCTCTGCGTTTCACCTTCACCTGCTTTTTCTGGGCCTGGTTGTGGTCATGCCAATAGGCCATGACGCCGGTGTAGGCGTCCCGGTCGGCGACGGCAAAGCGGTGGCCGTCACCGCTTTGGCGGGTGATGGTAATGGCCTCCAGGGGCTGGCCTCTGGCGGTGGTCGCTTGTCCGGCTTTCATGAACACCACCTTGCCCTGTTTGACGGTGGCGATGGCATCAAACTCCTTGGCCAGGCGGGACAGAAAGGCGGCGTCCGACTCGTGCTGGTCGATGTGTGCAATGAGTTGGTCAGCCATGGCTGACTGGATGGCACTATCCAGCTGATGCCGGGCGGCGATGCTGCTGACGATGGTGCCCAGGGTCTGCTGGTGAAACGAGGTCTCCCGCTTGGCCTGCATGGCGTCGCGCAGGTCGACGGACTTGCCCCGGATGGTGAGGGTATCCGGGGCGCCGCTATGCTCCAGCTCATCCACGGTGAATTGCCCCTTGGGCATCAGCCGCTGGCCCTGCCAGCCAATGGCCACGCTGAGGGTGGCGCCCCGGCGTGGCATGTCCAGCTGGCCGTCGCTGTCATCCAGCACCAGCTCCACGGTGTCGGCCTCAAAGCCGCGGTTGTCGGTGAGCGTCAGGCTGATGAGGCGCTTATCCAGCTGGGTGGTGATGTCGGTGCCGTCCACCTGGATCTGGAAGGCAGGCACCGGCTCAGTACCTCGTAGGGTGTCGAGGGGGGAGAGCAGATCCAGGGCGCTCACAGCAGGCCTCCCAGGGGCGAGCCCAGGTCGATGTTGCTGACATCAAGCACCCCGAGCAGCCCGCGGTCCTGCTCGTCCACGCGCTTCAGGCTGAGGGTGAAGTCGATGCGCCGCGCACTGCCGTCACTGAAAAACTCGGTGCGGGTGGTGGCGATGTCCTCGATGACAAACAGGCCGTGCATGACGCCTGTGCCCTCGATCACCGGATAGCCCTTGCCGGTATCGGCCATCTGCACCAACAAATCCAGGGACACCCGGCCACCGGTGACCTCGGGGTAGAGGCTGCCAGCGAGGGTGATGAACTCATCATCCGGGCCAATGAACTGGCTGCCCGGGCGCTGGCCCACCCGGCTGTTGCTGGCGTGCCGCCAGGCGCGTCTGTGCTCCTGGCTCTGGTAGGGCGTGGTGTGCAGGTTAAACACGAAGTAGCCGATGGTCATCATGGGCAGGGTGCTGCCTCCGGTGCTTTGGCCGGTGAGAAATTCCAGCATCAGTCGATGTCTCCTATTCTGGCCCGCTGGCGGGCGGCCTGGCGCTGCTGGGCCTGCTGCAGCTTCTGCTCCACGATGCGGCCCACCTGGTCGGTGTCCATGCCGGGTGCGGCGTGGATGGTGATGGGAGCATTGAGGCTGTTATCCACCACACGGGTCTGGGTGGCTGGCCGCAGCGGCTGGTAGTTGGTGACCATGGCCGGTGGGTTGCCGCCTGAGTTGTAGCCGTAACTGCCTGCGGTGGCGGGTTGGCCATAGTTGCCGGTGAGGTAGCCGTTCGCCAGGGCAGGGGATTGGGCGATGGCCTGGGTCTTGGCGGTGACTTGGGCCGAGGCCATGCCGGCGATGTCGTTGCCCATCAGCCAACGGGCGGCATCCATCACCCACTTGAGCGAGTCAATCAGCCACTTGATGGGGGCCGTGACCGCATCAATGGCCCAGGTAATGGCGGTGGCCAGCCCCTCGCCAAAGCGCTTGCTCATGTCGGTGGCGGCCTGCAGCTCTGCCTTGGTGGCGTGGATGGGCTCGAACAGCCTGCCGAACCAGTCCCAGACAACTTGCAGCATGCCGACCAATCCATCCCAGAGTGGCTTGAGCGGGGCGAGGGCCCCGGCCAGGGCGGTGAAGGTGCCATCCAGCCCTTCGCGCAGGCCCTGCCAGACCCCGGCAAAGAATGCCTTGATGGGTTCCCAGTACTTGTAGATCAGCAAGGCCGCCACAGCGATGGCGGCAATAGCGGCCAGGATCCAGCCCACCGGGGTGGCCAGCAGGGCGGCACCCAGCTGGATGACCCCTGTGGTCAGCATGCGCAGCGGGCTCAGCAGCATCTGCAGGGTGCTGCCTACCATGGGCAGCCTTAGCCCCAGGGTGACGGCGCTAAAGCGCAGCATGGCGAAGGGGCCCAGGACAGCGGAGGCCGCCAGGGCCAAGCCGCCGGCGGCCACCGTCACGGCAGCGATGGCTCCGGCGGTCTTCATCAGCCGGTTAGCCAGGATGGGGTTGTCCTTGGCCCAGGTGCCGAGCCGTTCCGACATCCGGCCCAACCAGTCCACCAGGTCCTTGAGCTCCGGCGCGACGGCCTCACCAAAGAGCACCAGGGCATTGGTGAAGGTCCCGGTGGCGGCATCCCACAGGTTTTTCAGGGTGCCAGCTGGGCATTGACCCGGGTCTGCAGGTCGGCCTGCTTGGCCATCTTGCCCTCCATTTCCCGGTAACCGGCCATGCCCTTGTTGATCATGATGGAGAGCATCTGCCCGGTTTCGGCGTCGTCGCCAAAGATCGCCTTGAGTACCTCGTTTTGCTCCTGGGTGGACAGGGCCCGGAGTTTGGCCAGCTGGGCAAACATGGCGTCCAGCCCGGCGAACTCGCCCTTGCCGTTGGTGAAGTCGAGCCGCAGCGTGCCGTGGGATCCCTTGTACTCGGTGAGGCCGGCATCCACGGCCTTCTTGAAGATCTTGGTGAGGGCATTACCTGCCGAGCCGCCATCGGTCATGCCGGCCTGGTTGGCCATGGCCAGCAGGGGAGCCATGGCCTGGGCACCGGCCAGCCCCTTCTGCCGTATGGTGTCGAGGCCGGCGGAGAGCTTGGCGTAGCCTTGCAGCATCCAGGTGGGATCGACCCCGGTGTAGTAGGTGCGCTGTATGGTATCCATCAGCCGCATCATGTCTTGCTCGCCCGTGCGGGTGGCATCCTGCAGCTGGGCGGAGAAGTCGGCGGCCTGCTCGTAGGGGAGTTTCATCTGCACCGCCAGGTAGGCGGTGGCCTCACCCACGCCCCCCAGGATGGCTTGGGCGCTGATGCCTTGCTTGATGAGGGCACTCATCATGTTCTGAAAGTCTGCGCTGGTGCCGGGCAGGCGGTTGCCCAGCTGGGTGGCCAGGTCGTTGATGGCGCCGAACTCCTTCTGCACCTGGCCACCGGCCCCCATCATGCCGACCTTGAGGCCGGTGGCGGCATCTTCGGCCTGGGCGTAGTCCAGCACCGGCTTGATGGCGACGGCGCCGGTGGCGGCCCCGGTGGCCAGCAGGCCCGCCCCGGTACCGGCCAGGCGGCCCTGCAGCTGCCTGGCGCGTTCATAGCTCTGCTGGGCGGCGGTCAGGCGTCGCTGCTGTTCGCTGACCAGCTCCATCTTGCGGCGCTGAGAGTCCAGCGTCTGGTTGGTGCTTTCCAGCTTGGCCTTGAGTCGCTGCTCTTCATCGGCCAGCCGGTTGGTGTCGATGCCGACGGCGTGCAGCTCATCACCCAGCCGGGCGATATGCTCCCGAGTGGTGTCGGTGGTGTCGGTGGTGCGGTTGATGGTGAGCAGCGCGGCGTTGCCTTCCCGTACCTTCTTGGCCATCTTCTTTTGCTTGCCGGTACTCCACTCCAGCTCGCGGTTCAGGCCATGCAGGCGGTCGCTGGCGTCGGCGAACAGGGCCGTGTAGCGCGCCACGGCCTCCGGGTTTTTGGCGAACTTCATGCCGGTGCTGAGGCCGGCCATTTCTTCCCTGACGGTTTTGATCTGGGCCCGTAAGACCTTGGATTTCTCGGCAGCCATCGCCTGGGCCTGCTGCCAGCCTTCCATGTTGATGGTCAGCTTGTCTTTTTTGTCAGCGGCCTGGCTGGCGCGCTCCTGCAACTCCCTGAGCTGCGCCAGGCTGCGTTGGGCCTGCTCCAGCCCCTTTATCTCGCCCTTGGTCTGGCTGATGGCCGCACTGAGCTTGTTGGCGCCACTTAAGGCAGACTTGAAAGGGGCGGTGAACTTGTCCACCGCCTGGAGGATCACCTGCAGGCGCAGATTGTCCATGGTTACTCCTCTGCCGGCTGGGTTCTGATGAGGGCCCGTTCACGCCACTGCATCAGCTCCCCCAATGAAAAGGCCGCCATTTCGGAGGGCGGCCAGTGAAACATCACGGCCAGGTCGGCCTCGAACTCCTCTACGCGCTCTGGAAGGCCTCCTTGGCGGCCTTCGGTAACAAAAAACCGGCCACCTCACCGCCCAGCTGCACGAGATCTGCTGGGTCCAGGTTGTTGATGTCCTGCGGCGTCAGCACGGGGTCGGTGATGCGGGGCAGCACGGTGGCGATGGCGGCCACCTCCAGTTGCAGCAGGTTGGTGAGGCTTACGCCGCGCAGGGCGCCGGTGTTGGGCTTGCGCACGGTGACGGTGCTGATGGTCTGTTCGCCGCGTTGGATCGGGCTTTCCAGGGTGATGGTCTTGGTGTCGTTCATGCTGTGTCCTTGGTGGTGGCGGTGCCGTCGCAGGGTGGTCCCTCAAGCACCGCCGGGGTGTTAAAGGCCGATGGCCTTGCGGTGTTCGGCCATGCGGTCAACGCCATCCGGGCCGATCTCGATCAGGTTGATGAGGTCGATCTCATGCAGCACGGCGCCGTTCACCAGCACCTTGTAGTAGGTGTTCACCATGCTGATCTTGGTCTGGGAGTTGTCACCGGCCTTGAGGGTGCCCAGGTCGAGCTCCTTGAAGCGGCCACGGCAGACGATCTCCACGGCATCGACCTCGCCCGTGTCATCCCGCTGCATGGCGCCGGCAAAGCGCAGGGAGACGCCGTCGATCTGGGGGGTGCCCTGCAGCTTAATGAGTTCGTCACTGAGGCCACCAAAGGTGAAGCTGACGTCCAGGGCGCCGTCATCCAGGCCCATGTCGATGTTGACCGCACCCGGCATGCCGCCGCCTCGGTAGGATTCAAACTTGCGGCTGAGCTTGGCGGGGGTGAAGTCTTCGGCTTCACCCACATAGCTGGTGCCGTTGGCGAAGATGTTGAGGTGTTTGAGCTTGCGCGGCAGAGCCATGTGTCACTCCTTAGGCGCCGCAACAGAGGCGGCGAAGTCGATGAGGTAGCTGTCGGTGATGCGCTGCTGGAAGATCAGGTTCTCCAGCGGCGGCACCGGCGTGTAGTCGTAGTCGATGTACAGCTTGCCGGCCTTCAAGGTGGTGGCCTCGTTGAGATCGACGTTGTACCAGGCCTTGCCGTCCACTATGTATCCCAGGCCCTTGAGCTCGCGGAACTTGGCGTTGATGCCTTCGACGATGTCTTTTACCAGGGTGGGTGTGATGGGCTTGTCCACCGCCCACAGGTGGGCATCGGCCATGGTGTCGGCCAGCACCTGGGCGGTGCGGGTGTAGTTCTCGAAGGCAAACAGCGGATCATCCGAGCAGGTGCGGGAGCCCCAGAAGCGGAAGCCGCTGCTCTGGATCAGGGTGGTGACGTCATGGCTGTTGAGGTAACCGGCGTCGGTGTTGGGGTTCTGCAGATCCCAGTAGACATCGGCAGACAGGCCGGTGACCCCGTTCACGGTCACGTTGGACAGAGTCTTGTGCCAGCCTTGCTCCTCGTCCAGCTTGGCACGCAGGCCCAGGGCGCGGGCCACAGCCCAGTCGGTGACGGCGGCATTGGCGGTGGTGTCCCAGCTGATGAACTCAGGCCAGATCACCATGGCTTCGCGTTGACCGAAGTTGGCGCGGTAGGCGACCACCTCCTCCTTGGTGCTGCAGCCAAAGGCGGACAGGTAGGCAAAGGCCCGCAGCTGCTGGGCAACGCTCACCAGCTCAGTGGCCACCTGCAGGTTGTCGAGCCCGGGCACGCCCAGGATGCGCGGCTTGACCCCCAGTTGCCCCTGGGCGGCCAGCAGGGCCTTGATGCCGGTGTACTTGCCGGACTCGGTGACGGTGCCGATGAGGTTGGAGGTGGTCTCGGCCTCGTCGGCCCCTTCGGCCACCCGCACCACCACGCACAGGGGAGAGGATTGATCCGCGATGGCATCCAGACTCTTGGCCAGGGTGCCTTGGGTACCGGCCTTGCCGATGGCGCTCAGCACATTGGTGATGAGTACCGGGGTGTTGAGGGGAAACTGGGTGGCGTCCGCATCGGAGGCCGTGGCCACCAGGCCGATGACGGCGGTGGAGACGGTGAGGATGGTGCGGGTGCCGTCATTGACCTCAATGACGCGCACGCCGTGATGGTAGTCGGTTGCCATGTGGCAGGGCTCCTTGATCCGGATAGGAATGTGTCACAGGGAGGATGCCACCAGGGCGGCGAGGGAATGAGCGCGGCTCGTTGTCGGGGGAGAGGGTGACAACGAGCCGCCATCGACAGGGGTTGGCTGTACTTACTGGGCCGTGCCGGCCAGGATGGCAATGAAGTGGGCCTGACAGTCGCTCAACAGCTCGGTCAGGGTCTTGTCGCCGGTGAACGCAAACTGCAGCTGGCCGATGCCCTCCTTGTCGCTGTAGAGCAGGTCTTTGGCGCCACTGGCCAGGGCCTCGGCATTGTGCCAATAGCGCACCGAGTAGTAGCAGTTGGCCGTGGTCTCGCCGGCGGTTGCCAGATCACTGGTGAAATGACAGCTCTCGGTGCGGCTGATGGCGGCGATGGCGCAGACCGCCGCCGGGTGTTCTACCCCGTAGGCATCGGTAAAGGTGGCCTCGAAGGTGGTTTGTGCAATGGGATTGTTCATGGTGTTGCTCCTTGTGGTTAGGGTTGGCGGCTCGGCTGGCGGCCAGGATTAGTTGAGCCCCACTATCTTGGTCAGGTAGCAGTTGACGCTGGTGTCTCGGGTCAAGGTGGTGGCGGAGAGGGGCGGGTTGATGAACCGATAGGCATAGGTGCCGCTGGCGATATACACAGCGAGCCCCGTGGCGCAGAGGGCGGCCCACTCGTCGTAGGACAGGGTGACTGACCAGGCGATGGTGTTGTCGCTGTTGACCCCGGAGAAGCGCACCTTCTTGAAGTTGGCGATGGCCGAGGCCAGGGGCAGGGTGGTGGGATGGGTACCGAAGCTGCCCGTCCACAAGGTGGTGGCAGCGGCCCCCTTGTCGCCGGAGGACACGGCCAGTGAGGTGGCCAGTGAGACATTGCCCGAGCCGTCCAGGCTGACGGAGCCCGTGATGTCCCCGGTCAGGGTAAGGATACGGGCGGTGGCCCACTTGGAGGCGGAGACCGCATTGGCGGTGGCGGCCAGTTTGCCATCCAGGGCCGCCTGCAAGCCATCCACGTTGGCAATGGTGTGGGAGTGACTGTCGTCGGCAACGGCTACCGTCAGGGTGACGTTGGCCGAGCCGTCCAGGCTCACCGAGCCCGCCGCATCGCCGGTCAGGGTCAAGGTGCGAGCCGTGGCCCACTTGCTGGCGGAGACCGCATTGGCGGTGGCAGGTAATGCGCCCACGTCCGCCGCTGTGGGTTTGTACCCAGTGTGATAAATGTTGTACTGCGACGACGTATTAGGTGCGTAGGTCAGCTGCGTTTCACCCACCCGGATGTATGAGGTAAGTACGGTTCCGCCATCACTGGCACCACCGAAGAGGTATTCTCCAGCAACAGAGGACGCTGCAACGCCCGCTTTATGCGTCGCGCTACCGACGCGGATCCCCATGTTGCCAGATCCGGCGGCCACGACTATGCCGCCAGACAGAGTGCCCCCCGTTAAGTCCAACTTGCCATCCAGCGCACTTTGCAAGCCATCCACATTACCGATCACATGGTTATGGGAATCGTCGGCCACTGTGACCGCCAGGGTCACGTTGGCCGAGCCGTCGAGACTCACCGAGCCGCTGGCATCGCCGGTCAGGCTGATGGTGCGGGAGGTGGCCCACTTGGAGGCCGAGACGGCATTGGCGGTGGCGGCCAGCTTGGCGTCCAGGGCCGTCTGCAGGCCGCTGATGTTGCTGATGGTGTGCAGGTGGGAGTTGTCGGCCACGCTGACGGTGAGGGTCATGTTGGCCGAACCGTCGAAGCTCACCGAGCCGCTGGCATCCCCGGCCAGGCTCAGGGTACGGGCGGTGGCCCACTTGCCGGCGGCCACGGCCGTCTCGGTCTTGCCCAGCTTCTTGTCGGTCTCCTGCTTGAGGGTCTTGGGGGTGATGGCGGTGCTGTGGTCGGTGCCGGTGGCCGCCTCGGTGGGGGTGGCGATCTCCAGCACCCCCTTGGCCGACTCGGTGGCCTGGGGGTAGGCAAACTCGGTGTCACCCACTGTGATGGCGTTGGCCGGCAGGCTGGTGAACTGGATATCAGCGCTCAGCAGCACCAGCTGGCTGGTGCCCTTCTCCAGGATGGCCGTTTCCTGGGCATAGACGGCCATCAGCACGCTGCCGGCATAGAGGCCGATCTCGCCCAGGGTGTAGCCGTCGGCGCTGTCGTCCGTGATGGTGAGGTGGATGGTGTCGTCTGCCACCACCTGGCCGCCGAAGGTGGTCAGGGTCTTGATAGGGCTGTGCAGGGCGGTTTGCCCCTCATCCGGCAGATAGAGGCCGGCGCCCAGCACCACCTGGTCGATGGTCAGGGGCAGGGTGCCGGTGTTCTGGGCATTGACCAGGGCATTCCGGCCGGCCTGGGTGATGGTCAGTTGCAAGGCAGACATGGGCTTATCCTGTGAGGGTGAGTCGGTTATAGGTGGCCACCCGCACCACGCCCACCAAGTTGATGGCGGCGGTGGCGCTCAGGCCGATGCTCAGGGTGAAGTGGCTGCGGGCCGGTTTGACGCGGCGGATCTCATCGACCACGTCGTTCTGCAGCGCCTCGGTGACGGTGTCGCCGCCGTAGTTGATGACGATGTCGAAGGTGTGCGGCGTGCCGGGTGGGGTGGTTTCCCACCACTCGCGCAGCACCAGGTTGGCGCCGAAGGACTTGACCACCTGCTCCACGCTGTAGCGGGTGCCCTTGCGGCGGGCCAGGATGACGGCCTGCTTGATGAGGTCCCGCTTGGTCTTCTCCGGCCAGTACTCCTTCCAGGCCGACAGGCCAAAGGCCCAGGCCAGCCAGGGCAGCAGATTGGCCGGGCAGGTGTCCGGGTTCCACAGATCCCGCAGCGGTACCGGCAGCTGATCCAGCCGCTCGGTGAGGCTGGCCAGGTTGCGCTCAAGGGGGGTGGCGTTGGGGGGCAACAGGGTCATTGCGCCACACCTCCCAGGGTCAGCGTGATGCTCTGGCACCAGGCGGCCTCGTCGTCGTAGATCGCCAGATCGTCAGCGGGGCTCAGCAGCTCCACCCGCTGGACGCCGGCCTGGTGCAGGGCGGCATAGAGGCCGGAGCGAGGCACGTCCCGGCCAATGCGGTGAACCTGGGCGACATACGCCTCCAGCGCCGCCTGGGCGTTGGCCATCACCACGCTGCTGTCCGGCCCCGGGTAGACGTAGAGGGTCGCCTCCACGCTGTAGGGGTGGATGATGGCGGTCTGCACCGTCACATGGTCGGTCAGCGGGCGTATGTCATCGGCATTGATGGCGCTGGTCACGGCGGTGATGAGCTCCGCCGAGGCGGTGCCGTCGCCCTCCCGGCTCAAT
>JAJOIN010000111.1 GCA_021209335.1 Aeromonadaceae bacterium | reverse complement strand
CGACAGCTATCCCAAGCGTCGTGGCATCACCCGGGTGAAGGAGATGCTGGAGGCGAACATCAACGTCTGCTTCGGCCACGACGACGTGTTCGATCCCTGGTATCCCATGGGCACGGCCAACATGTTGCAGGTGCTGCACATGGGGCTGCATGTCTGCCAGATCATGGGCTACGAGCAGATCAATGACAGCCTCAAGCTGATCGGCAGCCACAGCGCCCGCACCCTGAACGCGCAGGATCGCTACGGCATCGAGGTGGGCAAGCCCGCCAACCTGCTGATCCTTCCTGCAGAGAATGGTTTCGATGCGGTGCGCCGCCAGGTGCCGGTATGTTATTCCATCCGTCATGGCAGAGTCATCGCTGATACTCGCCCGGCCGAGACGACCCTCCATCTTGTGAATCCAGAACGGGTAGACTTTCGCCGCTAGGGTCTTGCCGGGTCGATTAATTGCCTGGCTGTCCCCTGCTGTCGAGATTTTGCATAATGCCAACCTGACAATCTTGGAGACTGCTTGATGCAAACCTGGTTATTTGTCGCTGTCGGGGGCGCCTTCGGTGCCTGCCTGCGCTTTGGCATCGCCGAGCTGATGGCCTGGCTGCTGGGACGCCACTTTCCCTATGGCACCCTGGTGGTCAACGTGGTCGGTTCCTTCATCATGGGGATTGCCTATGCCCTGATCAGCCATGGTCACGTGGTGGAACACCCGATGAAGCCATTGCTGATGGTGGGTATCCTCGGCGCCCTGACCACCTTCTCCTCCTTTGCCCTCGATACGGTCGTGCTGGCCCAGCAAGGGGCCTATCTGAAGGCGCTGCTCAATATCGGTCTCAATCTGTTCCTCTGTCTGGCCATGGTCGTGCTGGGGATGCAGTTGGTCGCAAGCCGGGTTTGAGGTGTCCGCACGCCATCGGCTCTGGTAAACTGGCGGCCATTCTTTGCTCTATGGGTATTTGAGGGATGTCGGAACAGACTACTACTACGCATTTTGGCTATAAAACCGTGGCAGCGACCGAGAAGGAAACCCTGGTCGCCGGTGTCTTTCATTCGGTAGCGGCCAAGTATGATCTGATGAACGATCTGATGTCGTTCGGCATCCATCGCCTCTGGAAGCGCTTTACCATCGACTGCTCCGGTGTCCGCAAAGGACAGAAGGTGCTGGATCTGGCTGGCGGCACAGGGGATTTGACCGCCAAGTTCTCCCGCATCGTGGGTGAGACCGGCCAGGTGGTCCTGGCGGACATCAACGACTCCATGCTCAAGGTGGGCCGCGACAAACTGCGCAACCTGGGGGTGGCCAACAACGTCTCCTACGTACAGGCCAATGCCGAGGCGCTCCCGTTCCCTGACAACCATTTCGACGTCATCACCATCGGCTTCGGCCTGCGCAACGTCACCGACAAGGACAAGGCGCTTGCCTCCATGTTCCGGGTGCTCAAGCCCGGCGGCCGCCTGCTGGTGCTGGAGTTCTCCAAGCCGGTGAGCGAAGTGATCGCCAAGCTTTATGATCTCTACTCCTTCAAATTGCTGCCGAAAATGGGCGAAATCGTCGCAAACGACAGCGAAAGTTACAAATACCTGGCGGAATCGATCCGCATGCACCCGGATCAGCAGACCCTGGCAGGCATGATGGAGAATGTCGGTTTCGAACAGGTCGAGTTTTACAACCTGACCCAGGGCGTGGTTGCCCTGCACCGCGGTTACAAGTTTTAAGGTCGCCTATGCCGATGGATGCCATGGTCACCGCGGTGATCGAAACCAGCCTCAACCAGTTGCTGGCCCTGGACAAACAGAGCCCGGAGCGGTTGCGCAAGCTGACGGGCAAGGTACTCAAACTGGAGCTGCGCGAGCTCAAGCCGCTCTGGTTTGTCTTCTCGGAGCGCCGTCTGGATGTGCTGGCCAGGTTTGAAGGGGAGGCGGATGCGGTGCTGAGTCTCTCCCTGACCGCCCTCGGCCTGCTCAAGGAGCCTTCCGCCCTGACCCGCTACATCCGCGAGGAGAAGCTGGACCTGAGCGGTGACCCCCAGCTGGTGCAGGCATTCAGCGCCCTGCTTGGCGAGCTCGATATCGACTGGGAAGAGGAGCTGTCCCGCTACACCGGCGATGTGGTGGCCCACACCCTGTGCAGTGGTGCCCGTCAGGCTCGCCGTTTTGTGGGGCGAGAGTTGTGCCGTTCCCAGCGTCAAGTGGCTGAGTATCTGACCGAGGAGGCGAGGCTTGCCCCGGGTCCGCTGGAAGTGGCGAGCTTCAATGACGATGTCGAAGAGCTGGCCCAACAGATGAAGGCGATCGAGTTGCGGCTTGCCCGCCTCGAACAGCAGGTGAGCTGATGACCCCGAAGGAGTTCAAACGCCTCTATCGCATCGTCAGCATCCTGCTGGAACAGGGCATCGACGAGCTGGTGCCCGCCCGTTATCAGCCCTGGCCTGGCCGTCTGGCCCGTCGCAGTCTGTTCTGGCTCAAGAACAAGCAACAGGGCATGAGCCGTGGCGCCCGCATTCGCCTCGCCTTCGAGGCCCTGGGTCCCATCTTCATCAAGTTCGGCCAGATTCTCTCGACCCGTCGCGACCTGCTGCCGCCTGATATCGCCGAGGAACTGGCGATGCTGCAGGACCGCGTCCCCCCCTTTCGACTCGGCCGTCGCCACTGCACTGATCGAACAGCAGCTCGGCGCGCCGGTTGCGCAACTGTTCGCCCGTTTCGACGAGCAACCGCTGGCCTCCGCCTCGGTGGCCCAGGTGCACACGGCCCGCCTCAAGGCCAGCGGCGAAGAGGTGGTGCTCAAGGTCATCCGCCCGGACATAGGCCCGGTGATCGAAGCGGATCTGCGGCTGATGGCCGCCCTGGCCGGCTGGGTGGCCTGGCTGTTCCCCCGCAACCGGCTGCGGCCGGTGGAGGTGGTGGTGGAATACCGCAAGACCCTGGAAGCCGAACTCAACCTGATGAGCGAGGCGGCCAACGCCATCCAGCTGCGCCGCAACTTTGAGGGCTCGCCCGAGCTGTACGTGCCCAAGGTCTACACCGACCTGTGCCGGCCGGATCTGCTGGTGATGGAGCGCATCTACGGCATCCCGGTCTCCGACAAGGCGGCCCTGGAGGCCAACGGCACCAACCTCAAGCTGCTGGCCGAGCGCGGCGTGCGGGTCTTCTTCACCCAGGTGTTCCGCGATAGCTTCTTCCACGCCGACATGCACCCGGGCAACGTCTTCGTCTCCTATCTGCATCCCGAAGATCCCCAGTGGATCGGCATCGACTGCGGCATCGTCGGCACCCTCAACCGGGAGGACAAGCGCTACCTGGCGGAGAACTTCCTGGCCTTCTTCAACCGCGACTACCGCAAGGTGGCCGAGCTGCACGTGGCCTCCGGCTGGGTACCGCCCGAGACCAAGGTGGAGGAGTTCGAGGCCGCCATCCGCACCGTGCTGGAGCCCATCTTCGCCAAGCCGCTGGCGGAGATCTCCTTCGGTCAGGTGCTGCTCAACCTGTTCAACACCGCCCGCCGCTTCCACATGCAGGTGCAGCCCCAGCTGGTGCTGTTGCAGAAGACCTTGCTGTATGTGGAAGGGCTGGGCCGCCAGCTCTACCCCCAGCTGGATCTGTGGCAGACCGCCAAGCCCTTCCTGGAGCAATGGCTGCGCCAGCAGATCGGCCCCCAGGCCGCCTGGTCCGCCATCAAGGAAAAGGCGCCCTTTTGGGCAGAGAAGCTGCCCCAGCTCCCGGACATGCTTTACGATGTGCTGCAGCAGGCCCAACGCCAGCAGCACCAGTTTGACCGCCTCTACCGGCAGTTCCATCACCAGCAGCAGCGCCAGAGCCGCAACCGCCTCTGGCTGGTGCTGGGCACCAGCCTACTGCTGACCGGCGTGCTGTTATTGAATGGCCCCCACGCCCACTGGGCGCCCTGGAGCCTGGCCGGCGCCGCCGTCAGCTGGCTGCTAGCCTGGCGCAGCAGCCGCCCGGGCGCCTGATGCGCCGCAGACCGTCACCGCACACCTCGACAAGGACAGATCATGAATCTTGGCATCACAGAACTACTGCTCATCGCCCTCATCGTCTTCCTGCTGTTTGGCAGCAAGAAGCTGCGCGGCCTGGGGGGCGATCTCGGCACCGCCCTCAAGGACTTCAAGCGCGCCATCAAGGGTGAAGAGAAGGGCGACAACAAGCCCGACGATCACAACGATCCGCAACCGCCCAAGGCCTAAGCCATGTTCGATATCGGCTTCTGGGAGCTGGCCCTGGTGGCCCTCATCGGCCTGGTGGTGCTGGGCCCGGAGCGCCTGCCTTCGGCGGTGCGCCTGGTGGCCCGCTGGCTGCACGCCACCCGCAGCACCTTGAACAACGTCAAACTGGAACTGGACCGGGAGCTGCAGATCTCCGAGCTGACAACAGCAGCTTAAGGAGGCCCAGACCCTGCAACCGCCCCCCCCCCGGCAGCCCGCCCGCGGCGGATGAGCCCGAGGCCGCCGAGGATGCCGCCATGGCCCAGCTGCGCGACGACTCTCCCCCGCCCCCGGCGCAACCAGCCGATCCCCAGGAGCACAAAGCCTCATGAGCCAGGAAGCACTGCCGCTTATCGCCCACCTGGTGGAGCTGCGCCGCCGCCTGCTAAGGGCCCTGGCCGTGGTGGGTGGCCTGTTTCTCGCCCTGCTCGCCTTCGCCAACGACATCTACCACTTCCTGGCGGCGCCCCTGCTGGCGGCCCTGCCCCAGGGCGGCAGCATGATCGCCACCGGGGTGGCCACCCCCTTCTTCATTCCCATGAAGCTGACCCTGTTCGTCGCCTTCTTCCTGGCCATCCCCTGGGTGCTCTACCAGATCTGGGCCTTCGTGGCGCCGGGTCTCTACCAGCATGAGCGCCGGCTGATCCTGCCGCTGGTCTTCTCCAGCGCCCTGCTGTTCTACCTGGGGCTGGCCTTCGCCTACTACGCCGTCTTCCCGGTGATCTTCGGCTTCTTCAGCGCCACGGCCCCCGAGGGGGTGACGGTGGCCACCGACATCGCCAACTACCTGGACTTCGTGCTGGCGCTGTTCTTCGCCTTCGGCCTGGTGTTCGAGATACCGGTGGCCATGATATTGCTGTGCCGCAGCGGCGTGTTCGCCCCGGATAACCTGGCCCGCCAGCGCCCCTATGTCATCGTCGGCGCCTTCGTCATCGGCATGCTGCTGACCCCGCCGGATGTGCTGTCCCAGACCCTGCTGGCCATTCCCATCTGCCTGCTGTTCGAGCTGGGACTCTGGCTGTGCCGGCTGACGCCGCCGCCCCGGGATCCCGAGGACGCCGAGCATGATTGATATCGGCGTCAACCTGACCAGCGAACAGTTTGCCGGCGACGAGGCGGCCGTAGTGGCCGAGGCCCAGGCCGCCGGCGTCCGCACCCTGCTGCTCACCGGCACGGATCTGGCCGATAGCCAGGCCGCCGCCGAGCTGGCCGCCCGCTGGCCCGGCGTCTGTTACAGCACCGCCGGGGTCCATCCCCACTATGCCAAGTCGGTGGCGGACGGCTGGCTCACCCGGCTGGAGGGCCTGCAGGCCCTGCCCCAGGTGGTAGCGGTGGGGGAATGCGGGCTGGACTTTAACCGCGACTTCTCGCCGCGGCCGGTGCAGGAGGCGGTGTTCGAGGCCCAGCTGGCCCTGGCGGCCCGCCTTAAGCGGCCGCTGTTCCTGCACTGCCGCGACGCCCATGACCGCTTCGCTGCCCTGCTGGCCCCCTGGCGACGCAGCTTATGGGCGGCGTGCTGCACTGCTTCACCGGCTCCGACGCCGAGCTGGACGAGTGCCTGGCGCTGGGGCTGCATATCGGGGTGACCGGCTGGCTCTGTGACGAGCGCCGTGGCCAGCTGCTGCGCGAGCAGGTGGCCCGCATTCCGGCGGGTCGCCTGATGATAGAGACGGACGCCCCCTACCTGGTGCCGCGGGATCTGAAACCCAGGCCCAAACGCAACGAACCCGCTTTTTTGCCGCACATCGCCCAGGTGGTGGCGGCCTGCCGTGGTGAAGCGCCCGAGGCCTTGCTGGCCCATACCCGGGCCACCTCCGCCGCATTCTTCCAACTTCCGCTTTTGGAGTGATTCATGGCCACAACTCTTCCGGGGGCCTTCCCGGGCCGTCGCCTGCGCCGGGTGCGCAAACATGACTTCAGCCGCCGCCTGGTGCGCGAGAACGTACTGACCGTCGACGATCTCATCTATCCCGTGTTCGTGCTGGAGGGAGAGGGTCAGCGAGAGGCCGTTGCCTCCATGCCGGGGGTGGACAGGCTCTCCATCGATCTGCTGCTCGAAGAGGCCGCCGAACTGGTGGCCCTGGGTGTGCCGGCGGTGGCCCTGTTCCCGGTGACGCCGCTGGAGAGAAAGAGTCTGATGGCGGAAGAGGCCTACAACCCGGATGCCCTGGCCCAGCGGGCGACCCGTGCTCTCAAG
>JAJOIN010000066.1 GCA_021209335.1 Aeromonadaceae bacterium | reverse complement strand
CGCCAGCAGGGCTTCATCCAGCTCATCCACCCGGCGCTGCCAGTGATCGGCCGCCGCCGTCTGGCTGGGTGCCGCCTGCGTCAGCAAGGAGCGCACCTGGCCTATGCTGACCCCCAGCTCCAGCCAGGCGAGGATGCGCCGGATCAGCGCCACATCCTGCTCACTGTAGAGCCGGTGGCCCTTGTCGGTGCGAGCCGGCTCCACCAGACCATAACGGCGTTGCCAGGCCCGCAAGGTAACCGGGTTGACCCCAGTCAGGCGGGCCACCTCACGGATGGGATACAGCAGGGGCTCGCTCACAGGCTATACCTCAGTTTCAAACTTTCCGGGTGCGGGTTCAGGTAGACCTGCTGCTCCAGATAGGGATTGGGATGTTCACGCAGGTAATGACGGATCAGGGCCAGGGGCACCAGCAGGGGCAACAGGCCCATGCGGTACTTATGGATGGTGTCGGCCAGTTCCTGGCGTTGGGCCGGGCTCAGGTGATGCTTGAAGTAGCCTTGCAGATGCTGCAACACATTGGTGTGCCCCTGACGGCTGGCGCAGCGGGTCAAGGCCGGCATCAGCAGGGCTATGTACTCCTCAGCCACCTGCGCCAGGGCACGGCCCTTGAGGCTGCCCAGCAGGCGGCCCAGAGCCCGGTACGCAGCAGGCGCATGGGAAAGCACCAAATATTTGTAGCGAGCGTGAAAGCCGATGAGCCGGTTCGCCGTCAAGCCGCTGGCACACAGCTGCTGCCAGTCGTGGTAGGCAAACACCCGCAACACGAAGTTCTCCCGCAGCAGGGGATCGTTGAGGCGCCCCTCCTCTTCCACCGGCAACAGGGGGTGGGCCTCCATCAGGGCACGGGCATACAGACCCACCCCCTCCTTGACGGCGCCCTGGGCCCCGCCGTAGACCTTGACCCGCTCCATGCCGCAGCTGGGCGACTTGGCGCAAAGGATATAGCCGGAGAGAAAGTCGAGCTCCTGCACCTTCTGCTGGCTGAAGGCGATGAGCCGCTCAGTGACATCGAAGCTGCCATTACTCGCCTCGGCACGCACTGCTCCCTCGCGCCGCACCAGCCGAATAGCCGGCCGCGGCGCCCCCAGGCCGATGGCCATCTCGGGGCAGACCGGATGAAAGTCGAAATGCTCGCCCAGCTGCTGCTCGCAAAAGGCGGAGCGCTTGTGGCCACCATCAAAACGCACCGGGGCGCCCAGCAGACAGGCACTGATACCTACGCTTATCTTGTACATGGCATCTCTCCTTGTATAACTATCTTGGTTATAGCACTTGTACAAAGAAAGGCAAGCCGTACAACTAATTCAATTTGCGAGTCCCCGCCAAACGACCTGGCCGCCCCAGCCGGGCTCCGCGATCCTGCTAACCTTTTCGCCGCAGGACGCCACCTTTGTCTTGGATAAGATGCGCGAAATGGAGAATGAGGGTTGTCACAGGACGGCGCAGCGGAATATGTTAGACTTCGGTATAATTTGGGTTCGAGTCTGTGTTTTTCGAACATAAATCAATCGTTCACCCGGCCCGCCTCGGACTTGCCCAGCAATCAGGATTTAGGGAACCAGCATGCGCGCAGAATTTGTGAATCCGTTTCTCATCTCATTGATGAACGTCTTGAACACCATGGCTCAGCTGGAACTAAAGCCGGGTGCCCCGCGCAAGAAGAGTGATGAGCTGGCCCGGGGTGATGTCTCCGGTCTCATCGGCATGGTAGGCCCCCAGACCCGTGGTTCCTTCTCCATCAGCTTCGACAAGGGCCTGGCCCTGGAGATCATGCGCCGCATGCTGGGGGAGGCCCCTAACAGCATCAATGAAGAAGTCACCGACATGGTGGGCGAGATCACCAACATGGTGACAGGTGGCGCCAAAAGAATACTTGGCGAGAAAGGGTATGACTTCGACATGGCCACCCCTGTGGTGGTGGCCGGGCCCAATCACACCATCGCCCACAAGGCGGACAGCACCAAAATCATGATGCCGTTCGAGTGCGAGTTCGGCAAAGCCACCATCGAAATCTGCTTTGAATAAAAAGAGTTAGCCCGTATCCTGCGGGAATATTTTTTGAGCAACGGAGCCCAGTCTGTCCATGGGTAAGCTAATCAGATGGTCACTCGTCGCACTGGTGGTGGCCCTTATCGTTTCCAACATCAACATCAAGACCTCCCTCTACAAGGCCCAGGACAACAGCCTGGAGATCAGCTTCCCCCAATGGAAGACTAAGACCCCCTGGCTGTATCTGTACTGGACCCCAGGAGTCTGGCGCTGGCAATTCTACAAGGGTGAACGTCACCAATACCCGCCAGCCAAGCCGGCAGACCAAGCGCCCTCAGCCCAGTAAGTCGTCATCCCCTAGAGCCCGGTCATGCCACCCAGACGGCCCCTAGGGCATCCCCTGGATCGTCACCTGCAGCCGTCGAGCACTGCCGGCCTGCCTGTGCTCGCCCAACCAGATGCCCTGCCAGCGGCCCAGCGCCAGCCGGCCCTGGGCAATGGGTAAGCTCAGCGACACTCCCAGCAAGGAGGAGAGAATGTGGGCCGGCATATCATCCACTCCCTCCAGCACATGGCGATAATAGGGAGCCGATTCCGGCACCAGATGGCTGACAAAGGCCGCCAGGTCGTGGCGTACGTCCGGATCACAATTCTCATTGAGGGTGAGCGAGGCGGAGGTGTGCAGCAGATGCAGGTGCAGCAGGCCGACCTGGACGCCGCGGATCTCCGGTAGCGCCTGGACTATCTCGTCGGTGACCAGATGAAAGCCCCGCACCCGCGGCCGCAGGCTCAGTTGCCGGGCAAGCCACACCTTAACAGTACTCCACCTGCACCCTGGGGGTGAGCTTGGTGACCAGCTCGTAGGGAATGGTACCGATATGCCGTGCCACCTCCTCCACCGGCAGTTGAGCGCCCCACAGTATCACCTCATCACCCACCTTATCCTGCGCCTGTGGGCCCAGCTCCACCGTCATCATGTCCATGGAGACCCGTCCCACCACCGGTACCCGCCGGCCGTTCAGCCACACCGGTGTGCCGTTGGGCGCATTGCGCGGATAACCGTCACCATAGCCCACCGCCACCACCCCCAACCGGGTATCCCGCGAGCTGGTCCAGTGACCGCCATAGCCCACCGACTCGCCAGCCTTGAGCTCACGTACCGCGATGAGGCCACTTTTTAAGGTCATCACCGGCTGCAGACCATGGTCTGCCCCCGTCTTGTCGGCAAAGGGCGACACGCCATAGAGCATGATGCCGGGCCGCACCCAGTCGGCATGGGCATCAGGCCAGGCCAGGATGCCCGCCGAACTGGCCAGGGTGCACTGGCCGCCCAGCCCCTGGGTCAAACGATGAAACAGGGCGATCTGCTGCGGCGTCACCGGGCTGTCCAGCTCATCGGCACAGGCAAAGTGAGTCATCAGGTTGAAGGGCTGGCGCACGTTGGCACAGCGCGCCAGGCGGGCACAGAAGGCCTCGGCCTCTTCGGGGCGCACCCCCAGCCGGTGCATGCCGGTATCCAGCTTGACCCAGATGGTCAGCGGATGGGGCAATTCGACCTGCTCCAGCGCCTCAAGCTGCTCCCAAGAGTGCACCGCCGTCTGCAGGTTGTTGGCCGCCAGCACCGGCAGATCTTCGGGGCTGAAGAAACCTTCCAGCAGCAGCACCGGCTTGACGATGCCGCCACTGCGCAGCAGCAGCGCCTCTTCGATGCGCGCCACGGCATAGCCATCCGCCGCCTTGAGGGTCTGCGCCACCTTGAGCAGGCCGTGGCCATAGCCGTTGGCCTTGACCACCGCCATCAACTTGGCGTGCGGGCAGTATTGCTGAACCAGCTGCAGATTATGCTGCAGGGCCTGAGTGTGGACCTGGGCGGTGGCCACCTTCATGTTACGTCCTTAGTAGTCGTCGTCGTAAGCCGGGCCGGCATAGTTGTCGAAGCGGGAGAACTGGCCCTGAAAGGTCAGGCGCACCCGACCGATGGGGCCGTTACGCTGCTTACCTATGATGATTTCGGCAATCCCCTTGTCGGGACTGTCATCGTGATAGACCTCATCACGGTAGATGAACATGATGAGGTCGGCGTCCTGCTCAATGGAGCCGGATTCGCGCAGGTCCGAGTTGACCGGCCGCTTGTCCGCCCGTTGTTCCAGACTCCGGTTGAGCTGGGACAGGGCAATGACCGGCACCTGCAACTCCTTGGCCAACGCCTTGAGGGAGCGGGAAATTTCGGCAATTTCCAGGGTACGGTTTTCAGACAGCGCGGGCACCCGCATCAGCTGCAGGTAATCGATCATGATCATGCTTAAGCCGCCATGCTCCCGCGCCACCCGGCGGGCACGGGAGCGCACCTCGGTGGGCGTCAGGCCGGAGGAGTCGTCGATGTACATCTTGCCCCGCTCCAGCAGCATGCCCATGGTGGAGGAGAGCCGCCCCCAGTCATCATCATCCAGCTGGCCTGTTCGCACCCGGTTCTGCTCGATGCGGCCTAAAGAGGCCAGCATACGCATGATGATCTGCTCCGAGGGCATTTCCAGCGAGAAGATCAGCACCGGCTTGTCGGAGGTCAGGGCGGCGTGCTCGCACAGGTTCATGGCGAAGGTGGTCTTCCCCATGGAGGGACGCGCCGCCACTATGATGAGATCCGACGATTGGAAGCCGGCAGTCATCTTGTCCAGATCCGTGTAGCCAGAAGAGACACCGGTGACGCCGTTGTGCGGCTGGCGGAACAGCTCCTCAATCTTGTCGACCGTCTTCTCCAGCACCACCCGCAGGGACTGAGGCCCTTCGGACTCGTTGGCCCGCTGCTCGGCAATCTTGAATACCTTGCTCTCGGCCAGATCCAGCAGGTCGGCGGCGTTGCGCCCCTGGGGATCGAAGCCCGCCTCGGCGATCTCGTGGGCCACCGAGATCATCTCCCGCACCACGGCTCGCTCCCGCACTATGTCGGCATAGGCGGCTATGTTGGCGGCGCTGGGTGTGTTTTTGGCAATCTCAACAAGATAAGCAAAGCCCCCCACCTCGGCCAACTGCTCGTGGTTTTCCAGCGTCTCCTGCAGGGTGATGAGATCCAACGGATGGCCGCGTTCCGCCAGCCGGGTCATGGCGGCGAAGATCAACCGGTGGGGCCGGCTGTAGAAGTCCTGCTCCACCACCCGCTCCGCCACCCGATCCCAGGCCTGATTATCCAGCAGCAGCCCGCCCAGCACGGACTGCTCCGCCTCAAAGGAGTGCGGCGGCAGCTTGAGCTGTTCGACGCGGGCGTCGGTCCGGGTTTTGGAGGGTTCAGCCATGACGGGTACCAAAGAAAAATCGGGGGCTCATTATCGGCATTTTTGCCCCGCTGAGCAAAAGATGATGCGCCCAATTACCAGACAATCCATCCGGGTATCCCGACCATTAACGCCGTTTTGCTCGGTTTTAACGATATCATTACCCTGAACAAACGGAGTTGACTTGCCGCTACCGCCCTCTAGGATGGAAACTCTCCATACAGTCGGGATCATGAAGATGAAAAAATGGTTTTCCCTTGTCGCCGTCCTGCTGGTCACCCTTTCGGTAGGGCTGGTCACCACGGCGGAAGCCGCCAAGTTCGGCGGCAGCAAATCGTTCGGCAAGAGTTACCGTACCGCGCCGAGCCAAACCCAAGCCCAGGCGATCAACAGCAGCAAACCCACGGTAGCGCCGCAGCGTAACAAGTCCGGCCTCATGGGTGGCCTGCTGGGCGGCCTGCTGGCTGGCGGCCTGTTCGCCTGGTTGCTGGGCAGTGGCGCCTTTGAAGGGCTGCAGATCATGGACATGCTGTTGATGGCCGGTCTTGCCTTCTTGCTGTTCAAGCTGTTCCGCAGCATGAGTCAAAAGCGTCAAACGACCATGAGCCCGGCCTATGGGGCGGCACCAGGCCCGTTTGGCCAACCCCAAGCGTTTGAGCCGGCACAGCAACACTCCTTTGAGTCTAACCAGCCGGTAAGCAGCAGCGCGGCCACGCGGGCTGACGTCCCCTTTGACCTCCCGCCTGGCTTTGATGCCCAGGCCTTCGTCAACGAGGCCCGAGATCACTATCGTCAGTTGCAACAGGCCTGGAACCAGAACGATCTGGCCAAGATCGCCGAGTACGTCAGCCCTGAGCTGCTGGCCGGCTTGCAGGAGGAAAGAGCCCAGTACCCGGGCGAGCAGTTTACCCAGGTGCAGTTCGTTGATGCAGAACTGGTACGGGCCCGTTACGACAACCAACTGGCGGAGCTGAGCGTGCGCTTTAGCGGCCGCTATCGGGATGGCCAAAGCCAGCAGGAGCTCCCCATCCAGGAAATCTGGCACCTGGAGCGCCGGCTGGACGAGCCCGGTCGCCCCTGGCTCATCGTCGGACTCGAAGAGGCGTAAGCCAGTACGAGAACGCAATCCGCAGCAGACAAAAATGGCGCCTCATGGCGTAATGCCAGTCAGTTAAGCCTGACTGGCATTGTTTTTACTAGGTTTTCTCGTCGCATACTTCTGTGGTTTGGCTTTGATGCACCTTGGGTAACTTCGTTCTCGGCGGGCGGGTAACTTGAACTGCTC
>JAJOIN010000062.1 GCA_021209335.1 Aeromonadaceae bacterium | reverse complement strand
CGGGTTTCTTCGACAAGGGTAAGGTGTTCAATCAACGTCATAGCGCGTGCCTCCTGCATGGAGACGCGATTAGATCACAGACGATCTGCCTGTTCAAATTTCATTAACAAAGTGCGATCCCGCCCTGGTGCTTGAGCGGGGCTTTGATCCCCACCGCATCCCCTGGTATGAAGCGCCGCCGGCCCGGTTGCCGCCGCCGGATGCATCGGCTGCCCAGGCTGGTCAGCCGCCAGTGGCGCGCCAACATTGGCTGGCCCGCTGGTTGGCGCGGCGTGCCTCCTGAGGCTTGTCCTGTCTGGGTCCTTGGGGTAGGGTCGGGTTTCATTGCCAAAAGGAGATGCTATGTCTATCGAGCTTGTCTGGGTCGATTTCAATCAGCCGGAGCAAGGTGCCCAGCTGGTGGCCCTGTTGGACGCCTATGCCCGGGAGGCGGCTGGCGGCGGCGAGCCCCTGAGCGAGGAGGTGAAGCGCCAGCTGCCGGCCCGTCTGGCCAAACTGCCTTATGCGCACAGCCTGCTGGCGTATGTGGAGGGTGAGCCGGCAGGGCTCGTCAACTGTCTGGAGGGCTTCTCCAGTTTTCAGGCGCGGCCACTGCTCAATCTGCACGATGTGGTGGTGTTGCCGACTTATCGCGGGCAGGGACTGATCCAAGCCATGCTGGCAGAGGTGGAGGCCCAGGCGCGGCGGCTCGGCTGCTGCAAGCTGACCTTGGAGGTGTTATCGGGGAATGAGCGAGCCCAGGGGGCCTATCGGCGGGCCGGTTACGCCGGTTATGAGCTGGATCCGGCCATGGGGCAGGCCCTGTTCTGGCAAAAAAAGCTCGAGTGAGCTGACTGCTGAATACAGCTGAATAAAGAAGGCGCCACCTGGCGCCTTCTTTATTCAGCTGCTATAAGCCGGCGACGGCCGCCTGCTGCTCGCTGGCCTGCTGCTTAAGTGCCTGCCAGCGACCCTGGCGGTACTCCAGCAGCCCGGCCAACCGGCGGCTGTCGAGCAGGGCCCGTGCCACGCTGCGCACCGATACCACCTGGTAACGGCCGGCGACCCGATCGGCGAAGGGGTGGTCGTGGAAGTCCACATTGGCCTTGAACAGGCCGGCACCCAGACGGGTCAGCCTGTCTATCTCAATCACATCCGGAGTGAAGGCCAGGTAGAGGGGGCGCGTACGCGCGGCTTCCCGGCTGAGGGCCGGCGAGTCGCCATCCAGGCTGGCCAGCCACTCCAGTACCCACTGGTTGCTGTTTTGGAACTGTGGCGAGCCGGGGCGGGCGATCATGTTGTAGTTGGGTTCATGCAGCTTGGCCGGCTGCGGTGTGCTGGCCTGACGCACCATGGCCTCCTGCAAGGCGGGATCCGGGATCAGGATCAGGGTGTCATCGCTTTGCAGATCATCCAGATAGAAGTTGGTCAGGCCTTCGTCATACAGGCTGGAGTGAGCCGTACCGCACTCGTTGAGCAGGTGGAACACGGTCCAAGGGCCCTTGGGACTGTCCCGCAGGGCCACGCCCACATGGCTGTAGTGCAGGCCGTAGGGGGAGAGATCCGAGCCCTCCCGAGCCAATAACACCGCCTGCCAGGGGCTGGCTTGCAGCCGTTCATATAGCCGTAGGGCATTGCGGCTGGCGTGGGCCAGGTCGCTGGCCTGGATGGGCGTTTGATTGCAGCCCTGGCCAGCCCAGGCGGTTCCCAGCCAGAGACTCAGCAGCAGGGCGAGTAGGTGCTGTCTGGACACGGCTCAGTGCTTGTTGTGGTGCAGCAGGGCTTCGCCAACCTTGTTGGGGACGAAGGCGATCAGCTTGCCGGCCTGGGTCAGGGCCCAGCCACTGCCTTCGGCCACCACCTCGACGGTGGAACCGGCCACCAGGGCGCTGGCACCGGCCACGTCACCCACCGCCAGTACAGAGGCCGTGGCGCCGGTGACGCTGTTCTTGACCAGGATGACGGTGCCCTCGGCACTGGCCTCCACGCCGTCCACCACCAGTTCCTTGGCGCCTTCAAATACGGTGGCGGATCCTTCCACCATGATGGTGCTGCCTTCCACCGACAAGGCGGATCCTTGGGAGGCGGAATCGGCTTCCGCCAGCAGGGGCACGCCGGCCAGGGTCAGGCCAAGCAGCAGGTAATGCAGGGTAGAACTCATGGCAATTCCTTGATGAAAAAGGATAAGTAGTGTCTGTCGCAATAAGGCTGTGGCCAAACTAGCAAGTTGGAGCACAAACTCCAGTGGCCAATGGCAAGAGTGCGGTTTCTATCACATCCCTTGGCCATTTCGCCGCCGCAGATCAGGCTTGGTGTCAGATCTGTCAGGGGATCTGGCGTCGGCCTGCCGGGCCGTCTACCTACCCTACACTTGAAGGAAGCAGGGGTAGGAGGTATCTCATGCACGAAATCGTTCTGGAAGAGGTGGCCTATGCCCTGGCCTCGGCGTTGGATCTGGTGGGCATAGATGATGTGCAGCATGGCCAGCGGGTGGCCCTGATGGCGGCGGACTGCGCCCGTCATGGCGGCTGGTCGGCGGCCCGCTGTCAGGAACTGATGTTCGGCGGCTTGCTGCACGATTGCGGCGTCTCCACCACACTGCAGCACCATCGCCTGGTGGCGGAGCTGGATTGGGAGGGCTCCCAGGCCCATGCCGAACGTGGCGCTGAACTCTTGAGCCGGGTGCCCTTATTGGCGCATCTGGCACCCTTGGTACGTTATCACCATACCCACTGGCCACAGCTGCAGCAGGCGGGGTTGCCTGAGGCACAGGCGTTGGCCACCAATCTGATCTATCTCGTGGATCGCGCCGATGTGCTGCGGGCCAAGCATTTCTATCAGGAAGGGCAGGAGGGGATCTTGCGCCGGCTGACCCAGCATAGCGGCAGCTTCTTCTGTCCCGAGCTGATGGCGCTGTTTTGCCAGGTGGCGGCCTCCGATGCCTTCTGGTTTCAGCTTGAACCCTGGGTGCTGGAGGACAAGTTTCAGCCCTGGCTGCAACAAGGCCGGCGTCAGGCGGTGAGTTTTGCCAGTCTCAAGAGCTTGGGCCAGATGTTCGCCGACGTGGTGGATGCCAAGAGCCCTTACACCGCCAGCCACTCGCGTGGGGTGGCGGCGCTGAGTCTGTGGCTGGGCGAGCGGCTGGCCCTCTCGGCGCGGGAGCTAGAGATCTTGGAGCTGGCGGGCCTGCTGCACGATCTGGGCAAGCTGCGGGTGGAGGATGGCATACTGGCCAAGCCGGGCCCCTTGAGTGAGCTGGAGTGGCGCTACATGCGCCAGCACAGCTTTGATTCGGCCCAGGTGCTCAAGCGGGTGAGCGGCTTTGGCGAGATAGCCACCCTGGCCGCCATGCACCATGAGACCCTGGATGGCTTGGGGTATCCCTATCGGCTCAAGGGGGCGGCCATTCCCCTGGCGGCGCGCATCATCGCCGTGGCGGACATCTTCCAGGCCCTGGTGCAGGACAGGCCCTACCGGGCGGCCATGCCGGCCGGCGACGCCCTGGCGCAACTGCAACACAGGGTGCAGCAGCAGAAGCTGGACCGCCGGGTGGTGGCCTGCCTGGCCCAGGATCTGCCCCTGGCGGTCGAGATAGCCAGCCAGCCCGCCGCCGGCTAGCTGGCGGTTTCCTCCGACCGGCTGGGTTCCAGGCGGGTGACCAGCAGTTGGTCAATCTTGTAGTTGTCTATGTCCACCACCTCAAACTTGTAGCCGGCAAAGCTCACCGCATCGGTGCGTTTGGGGATCTTGCGCAGCATGTACATCATGAAGCCGGCGATGGTTTCGTAGTTCTCCCATTCCGGGAAGTGCTCGATATTGAGGGCGCGCATCACATCTTCTATGGGGGTGCCGCCTTCGACCAGCCAGCTTTGCTCATCCCGCTGCACTATCTGATCTTCCATAAACTGGTGTACCAGGTCGCCCATCAGGGTGCTCATCACATCGTTGAGGGTGATGATGCCCACCACCAGGGCATATTCGTTGAGGATCACCGCAAAATCCTGGCGGGAGGCGCGAAAGCTCTCCAGCGCCTCGGAGAGGGTCAGGGTATCGGGGATGATCAGTGGGCTCTTGACCAGTTGTGCCTCCAGCACCAGCGGCTGGCGGTTGATCATGCGCAGCAGTATGTCTTTGGTGTCCACATAGCCCAGCAGTGCATCGATACTGCCATCGCACACCAGGAACTTGGCGTGGGGATGGGAGGCGATCTTCTGCTGTATGGTCTGCTCGTCATCGTGGCGCTCGAAGTAGACGATGCTGTCCCGGGCCGTCATGGCCGAGGGTACGGTACGGGTGTCCAGCTCGAACACGTTTTCGATCAGGTGGTGCTCCTGCTGGCGTACCACACCGGCCTGGGCACCGGCGCTGACCATGGCAAACACATCATCCGGCGTGATCTGATCCTGCCGCTCGGTGGGCAGGCGCAGCAGGCGCAGCAAGCTGTTGGCCAGGGCATCAAACAGCCACACCAGGGGTTTGAACAGCAGCAGACACAGCCGCATGGGGCCCACGACCCGGATGGCGATCTCCTCGGGCAGCATCATGGCCAAGCGCTTGGGGATGAGATCCGCCAGCAGAATGAAGAGGGCGGTGACGGTGACAAACGAGAGCACGAAGCTCAGCTGTGGCAGGCGGGCGGCCGGTACCCAGGGCGCCAGCAGCTCGGAGAAGGTGGCGGTGAAGGCTGGCTCCCCCAGGATACCCGCCAGTATGGCCACGCCGTTGAGGCCGATCTGCACGGCAGTAAAAAAATGACCCGGCTGAGCCTGCAGGGCCAGTACCTGGCGGGCGGCCAGGTTGCCCTCGTCGGCCCACTGCTGCAATCGCAGACGACGGGCGGCGGCCAGGGCAATTTCAGAGACGGAGAAGAAGGCGCTCAGTACTATGAGCAGCAACAGATAAAAATGGGTGTCAGTCATGGGGATCCCGGCAACGGCGGTCTAGAGACGCTAGCTTAGCGAAAGCGGGGTCACTTGTCGCCGTTGGGGCAGTGTCTCGCCATCGATGCGAGACACTGCCCCAAGGGGAAGGGATCCTTACTCCACCATGGGCAGGCCGCTGGACTCGCCGACGATCACCAGGGTGGGCGAGGGCAGATCGTCCCCCACCTGGGGCAGCTCGGCCAATGTGGTGTGGCGCACCTGCTGCTGCGGTGTGGTGCCGCAGCTGATGAGGGCCACCGGCAACTGGGGGGCAAAGCCCTGGGCCAGCAGCAGGCGGCTGATGCGCTCTCGCAGGCTCAAGCCCATGTAGAACACCAGGGTTTCGGGGCCGGGACGAAAGTGCGACCAGTCGGGTTCGGGATCGCCGGGCTTGTGGGTGGCGGTGATGAAGCGCACGCTTTGGGCCACGCCCCTGTGGGTCAGCGGCAAGCGGGTGGCGGCGGCGCAGCCGATGGCGGCGGTGACGCCAGGCACCACGTTGACCGGGATCCCCGCCTGTTGCAGGGCCTCCACCTCTTCGCCGCCGCGGCCGAAGATGAAGGGGTCGCCGCCCTTGAGCCGCACCACCCGCAGGCCTTGCCGGGCCAGGCGGATCAGCAGGGCGTTGATCTCCTCCTGGGGCAGGCTGTGAAAGCCGCGCTGCTTGCCGACAAAGTGGCGGTCGGCATCCCGGCGCACCAGGTTCATCACTTCGTCGGACACCAGCTTGTCGTACACCACCGCCTCGGCGGACTGGATCACCTGCAGGGCTTTTAAGGTCAGCAGGCCCGGATCCCCGGGGCCGGCCCCCACCAGGGTGACGCTGCCGGCCAGCGCCGCACTGTCATCCTCGGCCAGCAGGGCATCGGCGATGGCTTCTGCGTCACCGCCTTGCTCGAAGGCAGCCAGCAGGGGCGGGTGCACCATGAAGCGCTCCCAGAAGCGGCGCCGGGCCTTGAGGGTGGCAAAGCGTTGTTTGACCCGGGTACGCAGGCGGCCGGCCAGGCGGGCCAGCTCGCCAAGTTTTTGCGGCAGGTTGGCCTCGAGCTGCTCGCGCAGCAGGCGGGCCAGCACCGGCGCCTGACCGGCCGAGGAGATGGCCACCAGCAGCGGGGATCTGTCGATGATGGCAGGCAGTATGGCGCTGGCGTTGTCCGGATCGTCCACCGCATTGCACCAGATCTGCCGGGCATTACAGGCGGCCAGAATGCGCTCGTTGAGCTGCGGATCATCGGTGGCGGCTATGGTCAACCAGCAGCCGGCCAGCTGGTGCTCGTCAAACTCCTGGGCCTGCCAGTTCAGCCGGCCCTCTGTTACCCAGTTCGCCACCTCGGGGGCCAGTTCTCGTCCCACCAGCCGGATCCGGGCGCCGGCCTGCAACAGCAGCCGCAGCTTGCGCTCGGCCACCTCGCCGCCGCCCACCACCAGCACCTGACGGTCTTTCATCTGACAAAAGAGGGGAAAATAGTCCATGTTGCCTTCCTGACGGCTGCCTGCTCAAGGTTGGCTAGCTTGCAATCGGGGCGGGTGGGATGCAAGTCCGACGGCCACTCTGGAGGATGAAAAGCCTTTCCTGGGGTCATAAAACGCTGTTTGTTGCGGCCTTTTTGACTCGTGGCCCGCACAGGGTATGCTGTGCAACAGCCGGTCAGCCATTGGGCGCGACCCGGCATAACGGATAAGAACGTAGGGATCAGACGAAGGGGATCAGGATGAGTGTCAGCAAACGGATTTCGGCGGGGCACTGCCAGCAACTGGGGGCCCAGGTAGAAGCGGGCGGCGTCAATTTTGCCATCTGGGGGCGCTATGCCAAGGAGATGGAGCTGTTGCTGTTCGCCCACGAGCAGGACGAACAGCCGGAGGTGATCCGGCTGACGGCGCCGCTGCACCGCTCCGGCTACTACTGGCATGTGCATGTGGCCGGGCTCAAGGCCGGCCAGTTGTACGGCTGGCGCATTCCCAGCCTGCTGCTGGCCATGCCCGGCAATCGTTGGGACGCCGACAAGGTGCTGCTGGATCCTTACGCCAAGCGGATCGTGCTGCCGCCCAACTATGACCGCCGCCGGGCGGCCGTGCCGGGCTCCAATCTGCAGGGCTGCCCCAAGAGTGCCGTCATCGACATGGCGGACTATGACTGGGAGGGTGACGAGCGGCCCCGCCATTCCCTCTCCGCCTCCGTGGTCTATGAGATGCATGTCGCCGGCTTCACCAAGGATCCCAGCTCCGGCCTGCCGGCGCCCAAGCGCGGCACCTATGCCGGGGTGATCGACAAGATCCCGCACCTGGTGTCGCTGGGTGTGACGGCGGTGGAACTGATGCCGATCTTCCAGTTTGATCCGCAGGACGCCCGCCCTGGCAAGAGCAACTACTGGGGTTACAGTCCCATCGGTTTCTTCGCGCCCCACGGTGAATTTGCCTGTGACAAGCGGGTCACCGGCGCCTTGGACGAGTTTCGCGACATGGTCAAGGCGCTGCACAAGGCCGGCATAGAGGTGATCCTCGACGTGGTGTACAACCACACCGCCGAAGGCAACGATCAGGGCCCCACCCTCTGCTATCGCGGGCTGGACAACTCCGCCTTCTATATCCTGGATGAGAGCCGGGAGCACAACACCAACTACTCCGGTTGCGGCAATACCTTGAACGCCTCCCACCCCATGACCAAGCGGATGATCACCGACAGCCTGCGTTTTTGGAAGGAGGAGATGCACGTGGACGGCTTCCGCTTCGACCTGGCGGCCATCCTCTCTCGGGACAAGAACGGCCACCCCCTCAATGATCCGCCCACCCTGCTGGCCATCGACAGCGACTACAACCTGGCGGATACCAAGATCTTTGCCGAGGCCTGGGATGCCAGCGGCCTCAACCAGGTGGGCCGCATGGCCGGTGCCCGTTGGCGGGAGTGGAACGGCCACTTCCGCGATGACGTGCGGGCCTTCGTCAAGGGCGACGAGAACATGGTCTCCCGTCTGGCGACCCGCTTGTGCGGCAGCCCGGACATCTACCATGCGCCTTACGCCGATCCCCACAAGAGCCTCAACTTCATCACCTGCCACGATGGTTTCACCCTGTGGGATCTGGTGAGCTACAACCACAAGCACAATCTGGACAACGGTGAGGAAAACCGCGACGGGGTAAACGATAACCTCAGCTGGAACCATGGGGTGGAAGGGGAGACGGATGACCCGGCCATCCGCGCCCTGCGCCTGCGTCAGGCCAAGAACCTGATGACCATCAACCTGCTGGCGGTGGGTACCCCCATGCTGCTGATGGGCGACGAGGTGTTGCGCACCCAGCAGGGCAACAACAACGCCTACTGCCAGGACAACCCCTTAAGCTGGATGAACTGGCAGCCCAACGCCGAGGGCCAGGAGATGCTGCGCTTCACCCGGGAGCTGTTGAGCTACCGGGCGCTGCGAGCCGATTCCATGCCCGATCTCATCAGCCTCTCCCTGGCCCTGGAGCAGGTACGCATCCGCTGGCACGGCATCCAGCCCTATGCGCCGGACTGGGGTAAGGACTCCCGCAGCCTGGGGCTCACCGCCTACGGTAGCGGGCATCAGGTGGATTACTACGCCTTCTTCAACGCCTATTGGGAGGATCTGGAGATAGAGCTGCCGGATCCGCCCCACAATCCGGATGGCCACTGGTACCGCATGCTGGATACCGGCTTGCCGTCCCCGGATGACATCAGCTCCCATGGCCGGGCCCTGGTGCCGGTGGGGCGGCGCTACCAGGTGACCGCCCGCTCCGTGTTGGTGCTGGTGAGTCCCACCGAGTAGCCCCGGCGCTAAGAGAGCAGGCATGAAGCCGGCCAAGCGGCCGGCTTCATGTTTTTCAGGCCGCCTGGGGCTGGCGGTTGGGCTTGGGCAGCAGCAGGTTCAGCAGTATGGCGGTGATGCCGCCGGTGGCCACGCCAAAGGAGAGCACGCTCTTGAGCAGCTCCGGCAGGTGTTGCAGCACCTCGGGCACCTGGGCGACCCCCAGGCCCATGGCCAGGGAGACCGCCAGTATCATCAGGGCCCGGCGATCCAAGGGCTCCCGGGCTATGATGCGCACCCCGGCGGCGGCTATGGTGCCGAACATCACCACGGTGGCGCCGCCCAGCACGGGCTCGGGGATCTGCTGGATAAACACCGCCACCCCCGGCAGCAGGCCCAACAGCACCAGCATGCCGGCGATAAACAGGCCGACATAGCGGCTGGCCACCCCGGTGAGCTGGATGACGCCGTTGTTCTGGGCGAACACCGACATGGGGAAGGTGCCCACCAGGGCCGCCAGCATGGAGTTGAGACCGTCGGACAGCACGCCACCCTTGATGCGGGCCAGGTAAACGGGGCCCTCCACCGGTTCGCCGGAGACATCCGAGGTGGCGGTCATGTCGCCGATGGCCTCCAGGGCGGTGACCACGAAGATGATGATGATGGGGATGCACAGCTGCCAGTCAAAGCCCAGACCAAAGGGCAGCAGGCGGGGCAGGGCGAAGAAGTGCTCGGCGGGCTGCACCGCGTTGAGGCGGCCCATGAAGAAGGCCACCCCATAGCCCACCAGCATGGCCAGCACGATGGCGGACAGCCGCAGCCAGCCATTTTTGCTGCGTTGCAGCAGCACTATGCTCAGCAGCACCACGCCGGAGAGCAGCAGGTTCTCACCGCTGCCGAAGCTGCCATCCTGCATGGCGGCAAAGCCGCCACCCATGCTGATGAGCCCCACCTTGATCAGGGTCAGGCCGATGAGCAGTACCACTATGCCGGTGACCAGCGGCGTGATGACCCGTTTGACCAGGTGCAGGCAGCGGCTCACCACCACCATGCTGACGGCGGAAATCAACAGGGTGCCGAACAGGGTGCCCAGCATCTGCGACTCCGGCATGGCCGCCTGTTTCAGGGCCAGACCGGAGGCGATGATGGGGCCCAGAAAGTTGAAGCTGGTGCCCTGCACCGACAGCAGGCCGGAGCCCACCGGGCCAAAACGCCGGGTCTGGATGAAGGAGGCGATGCCGGACATCAGCAGGGACATGGAGACGATATAGCGGGTGTCATCGGCATTGAGGCCCAGGGTGCTGGTGATGATGAGCGGCGGCGTTATGATGCCGACGAACATGGCCAGCATGTGTTGCAAGGCGGCGAACAGTGTGTGTGGCAAGGGGGGGCGATCGTTGAGCTTGTAGACCAGATCCTGGGCGTGAGCTTGGCTATCCATGGTGTACCTCGGTGGCAAAAAATGGCGGTATTCTAGGGGCTCCCTGTGCAAAATCCAGACTGACCGGTCAACTTTTTGGATAAAAAACGCCAGAGCGAAACGTTTACCTGCGACAGATCAAGCTCATCGGGTTATGTCAGGGCCAGCGGGGGCCAGGGGGCGAGGCGGCTTATGGCAGGCGCGGCGGTGGCTGGGGCGTGATGAAATCCCCCAGCAGGGGATCGAAGCGGGGCTGCTCGGCGGGCAGCAGATCCGGCGGCAGCAGGGGGTTATGCAGGCGAAACAGGCGGCGCTGGGCCGGCTGGGCAAAGGTCACACTGGGGCCATAGTGGCTGAGCCACAGGTGCTGCAGGCTGCCATCAGCCAGGGCCAGCCGCACGCCTTCCTCCACCCGCTGGAGACCAGCAGCATCCCGCGGGTTGGCGTAAAAGAAGCGTGGCAAAGGGTAGTAGAGCAGCAGGCTGGGCTCCACCGCCAGGCCGGCCAGCTGGCGATGGGCCTGCCATTCGCCTTGCAGCTCGTTGATGCCGCGGCAGAAGAGATCGAAGCGGCCGGTGGCCACCATGCGAAACAGGCTCTCGTACTGCCCCACCGTCACCACCTTGAAGCCGTTGGCCGCCAGTATCTGGCTATCTACCCAGCCAGAGCCCTGGCCGTGGCTAAATTGCTGCAGCTGCGTCAGGTTGTGCACCTGGGCCAGGCTGGGCAGCAGGCTGGTGCGGGTGAAGCAGGCCCGGTAGCCGATGATGTCCAGATCCACATCCAGCTTGCTGCGCAGCAGGCCGCTGGCTTCCAGTTTGGGGTCATAGCTCATCTTGAGCATGAAGTTCGGCTGACTGCCTTTTTTGAGCTCCGCCAGGGCGCGGGCCGTGTTCATGGCCGGGGCGGAGACCAGCTGAAAGTCGCCGTACTGGGGTCGGGTCTTCTCCAGGGCCAGCTCAAGCAGGGCCGTGGTGAAGGCGGTGCGGACATCGCTGGCGGTTTCACCGGGGCGATAGGTAAACAGGGTGACGGCCTGGCAGGCCGGTGCCAGGCACCACAGCAGCAAAAGACGCAGACAACAGCCTTTCACTCCACTCTTCACTCCACTCTCCTTAGCGTGACAGCATGGGCTTCATGGTTGCCATTGTGGCACAGCCGGCGCAGGCCAGTGCCGGGTCTGAGAAAAAACGGCCCCGCAGGGCCGTCGGCGGCGGATTATAAAAACCATTTCCACCAGATGAAGAAGCCAAGGAAGCCAAACAGGTAGACCAGACCCAGGTGGGTCAACGCCTGCAGGGCCTTGCTGGGTTTGAGCGCGGCGGGCATGGCGGAGCGCTGCACTAGCAGGTAGTTGAGCAGGGCGAAGGCCGGGGTGGTCATGAAGGAGAGGGTCATGGCAAAGCCCAACATGGGCAGCAGGGCGGCCTTGAAAAACAGCAACAGCCCCAGGCTCACCGCCGTGACCAGCAGGATCCACAGGGTCAGGCTGCGGTTGGAGAAGTCCGCCTGCTGGCGCAGCAAGGCCTGGGCCTCGGCCAGCGCCCGGCTGTAACCGTCGATCACCGTGATGGTGGAGCCGAAGATGCAGAAGAAGGCGATCAGGGCGATGAGGTAGCGGGACCATTCGCCTATGGTGCCGGCGTACATGCTCACCAGCTGCTGGGAGAAGCCGATACCGCCTTGTTGCACCGCTTCACCGCTGCCATGCAGCACCAGCACGCCGAGGGCCAGGAACATCAGCGCCAGCACGGCGGTCACCAGGTAACCCAGGTTGAAGTCAAACAGGGCACTTTGCGGGGTGACCAGCTGCTCACGGCGCTGTTGGGCCAGCCACAAGGAGGTGATGCAGGAGATCTCGATGGGGGCCGGCATCCAGCCCATGGTTACCACCAAAAAGCCCACCGCCGCCAGCTGCCAGGGGGAGGGGGAAACGAACTCAGCCGGGGCCACCGGCCCCTGTTGCCAGGCGATGCAGGTGGCCAGCACGGTGGCGACGGCCAGGGTGGAGACGATGACCTTGGAGACCTTGTTGAGCATGGCGAAGTGACCGGCCAGCACTATGAGCAGGCTCAGGGCCAGGACTATGCCGCACAGCACCGTCATGTCCAGCTGCACCGGCAGGAAGTAGCCCAGCAGGCTGGCAGAAAACAGGGTCAGGGCGGCGGTGTTCACCACGGCGGAGAAGAGGTTGAGGGCGAAGGCCAGGGCCAGGTAACCGCGCCCCATCTGGCAGTAACCGTGCTGCAGGGTGTGGCCAGTGGCCATGGTGTAGCTGACCCCGGCGCGGAAGAAGGGGTACTTGAACAGGTTGATGAGCAGTATGAGGCCGGCCAGGGACCAGCCATATTGGGCGCCGGCCTGGGTAGAGGCCACCAGGTGACTGCCGCCGATGGCAGCCGAGGCCATCAGCACCCCTGGGCCCAGGGTGCGCAGCCGTTGCATCAGAGTGTCCCAGTGGCTGGGTGCCGCCTTGCTGAGTGTGCTTTCCAAACTGTGTTCCCTCATGTGGTGGTTCAATAGCCCCAGGGCCGACCGGGCAAGACGCCGGCTCCTTGGCGCCTGGGTATTCCGCTCCCGGTGGCGCAGTCGCTGCGTTAAGCCGGGCCTGTCAGCATACTCCCTTTGCATCGCTTGGCTAGCCCAGCCCTGTTGCGCTCCAATCCGGGGCCCGCATACGGTGCGGGCGGCGTCAGTGCCGCTTGCCCTCAGCCGCTGCCCCGCTTTGGCGCAAGGCCCTGGCGCTGGAGGGAGATTGGCCTGCTTGTTGCTTAGGTCACAGGCACTGCGCCTCTTTTGCGAGGCCGTACCATAGGGAGCGGTTATGCAACACAGACAGGGCTGGACCATTGCCCGCAAGATCTACGCCGGCGCCGCGCTGGCGTTTTTATTGGCGTTACTGAGCATCTACCTGGTGGTGGAACTGAAGGTCAAACCGGCGCTGATCCAGGAGCGCCAGGCCATGATACTGGCCAGTCAGGAGGACATGCTGAGCCTGCTGGGCGCCAAGCTGGACCAGATCCAGCAGCTCACCGCCGGCCTGGCCACCCAGAGCCAGTTGCTGCCCAAAGACGAGGCCCTGTTCAAGCGCCTGTTTGCTCCGGTGATCGACAACCATGGCGATGCCACCATCGCCGGCGGCGGTATCTGGCCGGAGCCCGAGACCTTTACCCCTGGGGTGGCCAGACGCAGCTTCTTCTGGGGGCGGAACCAGGGGCAGCTGACCTATCTGGATGACTATAACGATCCCCAGGGCAGCGGCTATCACAACGAGAGCTGGTATCAGGTCGGACGTCAGGGCAAGGCGGGGCAATGCAGTTGGTCTGAGGCTTACACGGACCCCTACTCCAAGACCCCCATGATCACCTGTACCGTGCCCATGCTCTCCCAGGGGCGCTTCATGGGCGTCAGCACGGTGGACATGATGCTCGATGGCATTCGCGGCCTGCTGCAGCGCTATGGTCAGAGCCAGGGCGGCTATGCCTTTGCCATCGATCAGGCCGGTCAGCTCATCAGCTTCCCTGGCGAGCTGGCCAAACCCGCCGCCGACGGCAGCATGGTGCGGCTGGCGCAACTGGCGGGGCAACAGCCCTGGCTGGCGCCGCTGGCCAGCCAGATCGACGGCCTGACCCAGGGGGCCACGCTGGAGCTCAACGACGATGGTGTGCTGCATGAACCCGTGTTTGTCCGCCTCAGCCGGCTGCCACAGACAGGTTGGGTGCTGGGGCTGGCGGTGCCCAAGACCCAGATGACCCAGGTGGCCCGGCAGATGGGGCTCTTCTTGCAGCTGAGCGTGGGGGCCACCCTGGCGGTGATGCTGTTGTTGGGGCTGGTGTTCTTTCGCGGCATCCTCTATAGCCTGGGGCGCACCACCAGTCAGATCCGCGCCCTGGCCAGCGGCAGTGCCGATCTCAACGAGCGGCTGTCTGTGCTGCGCCACGACGAGGTGGGGGCCCTGCGCCAGGCGGTGAACGACTATGCCGACAAGCTCAAGCAGCTGCTGCAACGGGTGCAGGAGGCGGCCAGTGACCTGCAGGGTGAGGCGGGCGAGCTCAAGGGCTTCAGCAGCCGCTTCATGGAGAAGGCCCAGGAGCTGCGGGATGAGAACACCATGTTGGCCACCGGCGCCCACCAGATGGGCGCCACCGCCCAGGAAGTGGCGCGCCATGCCCACGACACCCAGGCCACCGTGTCCCAGATCCACGATGAGGTGCGGCGCAGTGGCCAGGAGATGAGCCAGGTGATCGTCACCATGCAGCAGCTGGCCGAGGTGATAGGCCAGGCCCAGCGGGCCATAGTGCAGCTGGAGCAGGACAGTGGTCAGGTAAGTGGCATGCTGGAGATGATCCGCAGCATCGCCGAGCAGACCAACCTGCTGGCCCTCAATGCCGCCATTGAGGCCGCCCGGGCGGGCGAGTCCGGCCGGGGCTTTGCCGTGGTGGCCGACGAGGTGCGCAGCCTGGCGGCCAAGAGCCAGCAGTCGGCGGTGGAGATAGAGGCGGTGATCGCCCGCCTGCAGGCCACCTCCCGCCAATCGGTCAGCGCCATGAGCCAGGGGCAGGCGGAGACCGACAAGGCGGTGAGCGGTGCGCAGCAGACCCACCAACACCTGCAGTCTGTGGTGGCCGACTTCGGTCAGATCAGCGAGCGGGTGACCCAGATCGCCGTGGCGGCCGAAGAGCAGGACAGGGTGACCCAGGAGATGAGTCTGCAACTGAGCAACCTCAACCAGCTGACCGACGGTAACGCCGACAATTCGGCCGAACTCAAGCGCATGAGCGACCTGCTGGCGGAGGTGGCCAGCCGGTTGACCCGGCTGCACTAGGGGCGCGTGGTCAGGCCAGCGGTGCGTCCAGGGGCTCAGGTGTCTGGGCTTGCAGCAGGGCCAGCAGGCAGGGCTCGGTCAGGGGTTGGGCATAGTAGAAGCCCTGCAGGTAGTGTACCCCCAGGTCCTTGAGGGCCTGGGCCTGGGCGCTGCTCTCCACCCCTTCGGCCACCACCTGATAGCCCAGGCTGTCGGCCATCTGCATCACGGCGCGGATGATGACCCGGCCGCTGCTTTCCAGGTTGCCGATGAAGGAGCGGTCGATCTTCACCAGATCCACCGCCAGGTGCTGCATCATGGACAAGGAGGAGTAGCCGGTGCCGAAGTCGTCAATGCAGACCCGGACGCCCAGGTTGTGCAACTGGTTGAGTGTCCGAGGCAGCAGAGCGGGGTCGGATGCCAGCAGGGACTCGGTGATCTCCAGATGCAGCCGGGCCGGCGCCAACCGACTGTTGGCCAGGATGTGGCTCAAGCGTTCCATGAAGGACTCCTCCTGCAACTGCACTACAGAGACGTTGACGCTCAATGACAGTGTCTGCGGCAGTCGGCGCTGGGCAAAGTCACAGGCCTGCTGCAACACCCAGTGACCCAGATGGCGGATCTGGCCGCTCTGCTCCGCCAGGGGGATAAACACATCCGGCGGTATCTCCTCGCCATCGAGTTGCCAGCGCAGCAGGGCCTCCACGCCGGCTACCTGTTCGCTGCGGGCGGCTATCAGGGGTTGGTAGTTCAGCAGCAGCTCCTGCCGCACGGCCGCCTCCTCCAACCGACTGCGCAACCTGTGTTCGCGCCGGATCTGCTCGGCCAGCACATCATTGAACAGCCCCAGCCGGCCACGGGCCTGGCGCTTTTGTTCGTACATGGCCATGTCGGCCAGTTGGATCAGCCCCTGGGCCGTCACCCCGTGTTCGGGAAACAGGGCCGTGCCGACGGTGGCACCCAGCTTGAGGCTGTGCCCCTGCGTGAGGCTGGGATCCTTGAGCCGACCGATCAGCCGGGTGACAAACTGCTCCAGTGCCGGCAGTGAGACATAGGGAATGGCCAGGATAAATTCATCGCCACCCCAGCGGCCAAGCTGGGCACCGTCAGCCTGCTCGCGCAGCCGCTTGGCCACCTCCTGGAGCGCCAGATCCCCCAGATCGTGCCCCAGGGTGTCGTTGATCTTCTTGAAGCCGTCCAGATCCACAAACAGCACCGCCAGCGGTGCCTGGCGCACGTTATGCCACTGCAACAGGGCCCGCAGGCTCTCCAGGAAGGCGCCACGGTTAAGCAGGCCGGTGAGGGGGTCCCGATTGGAGAGCAGGTAGATCTCCCGGGTGCGGTGGGCCACCTTCTCCTCCAGCTCCCCCAGCAGCCGCTCATGCTGGTGCTTGAGGGCGATGGCATTGGCGGTAAAGTCGGCGGACTGCTTGGCGGTGTACATCAAGATGCCGCAAAAGAACAGGCCTATGCTGCCCAGTAGGTGTTCATGGGGCAGGGGGGAGCGCATCAACAAGAGGGAGTAGGGGCACAGCAGGATAAAGGCATAGCTCAGGGCCAGCCCCTTGTGGCCGGAGAGCACATTGGCGCCGCCGCCGGCCAGGGCGGCCATCACTATGATGCTGCTGGTCAGCTGCGGCTGGCTCGCCCCCGGATAGTAGTAGAGGCAGAAGAAACACCACATCAGGGCGGTGAGCAGCAGGCCGATGGCAAAATGACGGATGGCGCAAGGGGCACAGGCGGGCTCCAGCTTCAACCTCCCCCGCCAGTAGTGACTCAGCAGCAGGCGCAGGCCCAGCAGGCCGAGCATCAGGTACCCCCAGTGGGCCTTGCTCAACGCCATCGCCTGTGGCGCAAAGCCAAACGCCAGCACCCAGGAGGCCAGGGTGGAGATGAAGAGACCGGGGTAGCTGTTGCCGTACAGCAACTGGGCCATATCCCGCTGATGCAGTAGAGTCTTCTCCTGTTCCATGGCTGGCTCCCTCCCTGGGACTAAGGCTGGGGGCGATGAGGCGCCTTGGCTTACGCTGTCATAACTGTTTCAGGGTGTAAATGGACATTTTGGACTCCGCTTCCCAGGGCTCTGGGGGGCCGCAAAGGGCAGGGCTTAGCGCACCTTGCCGCGCAGGGCCTTGGTATCGCTGCGGCGGGCCTTACCGTCCAGGCGACGCTGCTGCGAGGCACGGGTGGGGCGGGTCGCCCGGCGGGCCTTTTGCACCTGGGCCACGCTCTGAATGAGGGCCTGCAAGCGGTCGAGGGCCTCCTGGCGGTTCTGCTCCTGCACTCGGTGAGTCTGCGCCTTGATGATGATGATGCCATCACGGCTGATGCGCTGATCCGACAGGGCCAGCAGCCGCTCCTTGTAGATCTCGGGCAGGGAGGAGGCGCGGATGTCAAAGCGCAGGTGGATGGCGCTGGCCACCTTGTTGACGTTCTGGCCGCCGGCGCCCTGGGCACGGATGGCAGTCAGTTCGATCTCGCTGTCGGGCAGCTGGATGTGATGAGAAATAGGTAGCATGGCCGCAGGGTAGCAGTCGGGCCCGGGCAGGTACAGAGCAAGCGAGCCGGTGAGGGCGGTTGGCAAGGCCCCAGGGGGGCCAGGCAAGGCCAGGGCCGGCAGTGGCCAACCCTGGCCAGGTGTCAGGCCGCCTTGGCTGGCTCGGCGAGCCTAACCCGGCTGGCCTCCGGACGCTGGGCCGCCGGGGTGGCATACCAGTAGCCCAGGCCCATGAAAACGACGCCGGAGAGGGTGTTGCCGAGCGTCACCCACAACAGGTTGTAGCCGATGCCGGTGAGGGTGAAGTCCGGGTTGTGGGCGCCAAACCAGGAGAGGGCAAACAGCGTCATGTTGGCAATGGAGTGCTCGTAGCCGGAGGCAATAAACGCCAGCAGGCACCACCAGATGGCGATGAACTTGGCACTGCCTTCGACACGCTGGCACATCCAGATCGCCAGACAGACCAGCCAGTTACAGAGCATGCCCTTGGCGATCAGCGCGCCGATGGGCAATTGGGTTTTTGCCAGTGCGGCGCTGTGCAGCAGGCTGGTGCCATCGGGCAGCAGCTTGCCGCCGCCGGTCTGCCAGAACAGCCAGGCCACCAGGACCGAACCCAACAGGTTACCGCCCCAGCTCTGCAGGCCGGCGCGCAGCGCACTGCCGGTGCCGATGCGCCCGGCCTTGATACCGAAGGTTAAAAACATGGTATGGCCGGTAAACAGCTCGGCGCCGGCGTTGATCACCAGGGTCAAGGCGATGCCGAAGGTGGCGCCCATCACCAGCGGGCGCAGCTCGGGAGCCACCAGATTGCCCAGGGTGAAGATGAGGATGATGCCGAGGCCAACATAGGCGCCGGCCATCATCGAGGCTACCCAGAAGCCGAACGGGTTGTCGCGGTCGAGTTTGACGATGCGCTCGGCGGTGGCGGCGCACTTGTTGATGGTTTCCGTAAACATGCTTGCTCCTTGAACTTGCTCGATAGAAAGAGAGTGATTCAACGAAAAACGGCATCCCATCCGGATGCCGTTGCGTTTTCACAGCCCGATAGCCACTTGATCGCCGTCGATCCGTACCGGATAGGCGCGTACCGAGAAGTCGGCGTTCTCCAGGCAGTGGCCGTCGCTGAGACGAAAATGTTGTTTCTTCAACGGGCTGGCGACCCACAGTTCACCGCCGTGCTCACCAATCAGGCCGCGGGAGAGCACGCTGGCCTGGGCAAACGGATCGATATTGTCGAGGGCGTAGATCTGCGCCTCCGCCGTCGGGCGAAACAGTGCTATCTGGTGGCCTTCAACCAGCGCGCAGACACCGGTGCCGGGCAGGATGGCGTCGAGGGCACAGACGTGATGCCAGGGGGCGTGACTCATGCGTTTTCCTCCAGATGGACTGTATAGACCGGGATGCGTTCGGCCGGGGTAGCGGGTCTGTGTTGGGCGCGTTCCGGTACGAACTGCACGTTCGGATCCCGCGCCGGCGAGTTGATGAAGTGGGCGAAACGGGCGTGCTGCTGCACATCCTGCACCGTCTGTTGCCATTCGCAGGCGTAACGGTCGCGCAGGGCGGCCAGATCGGCCTCCAGCGTGGCGCCCAGTCCCAGCTTGTCGTCGAGGATGACACCGCGCAGGTAATCGATGCCGCCTTCGAGGTTGTCGAGCCAGCTGGCGGTGCGCTGCAGCTTGTCGGCGGTGCGGATGTAGAACATCAAGAAGCGATCGATGGTGCGGATCAGGGTTTCTTTATCCAGATCGCTGGCCAGCAAGTCGGCGTGGCGCGGCTTCATGCCGCCGTTGCCGCCGACATACAGGTTCCACCCCTTGTCGGTGGCGATGATGCCGACATCCTTGCCTTGCGCCTCGGCGCACTCGCGGGTGCAACCGGAGACCCCGAACTTCATCTTGTGTGGCGAACGGATGCCCTTGTAGCGGTGCTCCAGCTCGACGCCGAGGCCGACGCTGTCCTGCACGCCGAAGCGGCACCAGGTGCTGCCAACGCAGGTCTTCACCATGCGCAGCGCCTTGGCATAGGCTTGACCGGTCTCGAATCCAGCATCGATGAGGCGGGCCCAGATGGCCGGCAGATCATCCTTGTGTGCCCCGAACAGGCCGATGCGCTGGGCACCGGTGATCTTGGTATAGAGGCGATAGTCGCGGGCCACCTCGGCCACCGCCAACAGCCCTTCGGGGGTCACCTCGCCACCGGCCATGCGTGGGATCACCGAGTAGGTGCCGTCTTTTTGCATGTTGCCGAGGAAAATGTCGTTGGTATCCTGCAGGCCGGTCAGCGTCGGCTCCAGCACATACTCATTCCAGCAGGAGGCGAGGATCGAGCCCACCGTTGGCTTGCACACCTCACAGCCGTAACCGTGGCCGTGCTGGGCAATCGCCTCGTCAAAGCTCTTGATCTGGCCGACCTGGATCAGGTGGAACAGCTCCTGACGGGAGTAGGGGAAGTGGGCGCAGAGGTGGTTTTTCACCTCGATGCCTTGCTTGCTCAGCTCGCTGTTGAGCACCTGGGTGATCAGCGGCACACAGCCGCCGCAGCCGGTACCGGCCTTGGTCTCGCTCTTGATCGCGGCGAGCGTGTGGTGACCGGCGGCGACGGCGGCGGCGATCTTGCCCTTGGTGACGTCAAAGCAGGAGCAGATCTGGGCGCTCTCGGGTAGCGCATCGACGCCGAGGGCCGGCTTGGCACCGGCATAGGCCGGCAGGATCAGGCTGTCGGGGTGCTCCGGCAACGGTATGGCGTTGAGGGTCATCTGCAGCAGGTTGCCGTAGTCCTCGACATCGCCGACCAGTACGGCACCGAGCAGCGTACTGCCATCTTCGCTGACCACGATCTTCTTGTAGATCCCGGCCTGCTCATCCTGGAACAGGTAGCTGCGGCTGCCGGGCGTGCGGCCGTGGGCATCACCGATGGAGCCGACGGAGACGCCGAGCAGCTTGAGCTTGGCGCTCATGTCTGCCCCGGTGAACGGCGTTTCGCCACCGAGCAGATGATCGACGGCGACCTGCGCCATCTTGTAGCCGGGGGCGACCAGGCCGAAGAAGCGACCGTGCCAGGCAGCACACTCGCCGATGGCGTAGATGTGCGGATCGGCGGTGCGGCAGTGATCATCAATCACGATGCCGCCGCGCTCGGCGATGGCCAAATCACCATAGCGCGCCAGCGTATCCTGCGGCCGGATACCGGTGGAGAAGACCACCACATCCACCTCCAACGCGCTGCCGTCGGCAAACTCCAGCCGATGGGCCGCTGTCTTGCCCGCATGCATCTGGATCGCTTGGGTCTGCTTGCTGGTATGCACCTGCACGCCCATGGCTTCAATCTTGCGACGCAGCATCTCGCCGCCGAGGCGATCGAGTTGCTCGGCCATCAGTACCGGAGCGAATTCGACGACATGGGTCTGCAGGCCGAGTGCTTTGAGCGCGCCGGCGGCTTCCAGCCCCAGCAGGCCGCCGCCGATGACGACGCCGGATTTGCCCTGCTTGGCCGCGGCGCGGATCGCCTTAAGATCCTCTATGGTGCGGTAAACGAAGCATTCGTGGTGCTGGGCGCCGCTGATCGGCGGCACCCAGGGGTAGGAGCCGGTGGCGAGGATCAGGGTGTCGTAGCCGACCGTGCTGCCCTTGTTGGAGTGCACCTGCTGGGTCGCGCGATCGATCTGTTTAACCGCCTCGCCCAAGCGCACCTCAATGCCATGGCGCTCGTAGAAGCCGGGTTTGACCAGGCTGAGCTCTTCGCTGGTGTGGTGCGAAAAGTAAGAGGAGAGGTGCACCCGGTCGTAGGCCAGGCGCGGCTCCGCGCAGAAGACGGTGATCTGGTAGTCGCGGCTGTCGGCGCGGTCGCACAGCTCCTCGAGAAAGCGATGGCCGACCATGCCGTTGCCGACAACGACGAGGCGGTGTTTAGTCTCATGTCCCATCATAAAGTCCTTGTGAGAGCCTGCGGTTCACGGCAGGCGAAATGCTTAACCGGGATTAACCAAGCGCCAGTTGCAGATCGCTCCTGGCCTTGCTCGAGCAGGCCAGCACATAGCCCGCGGCCACCTGGTCAGGCGTCAGTGCCAGCGTGCTGCTGCTCTCGACGCTGCCAGCCTCGACCTTGCACTTGCAGCTTCCGCAGACGCCGGCACGGCAGGCGCCGATGATCGGCAACCCTTCACGCTCCAGCGCGTCGAGCAGGGTCTCGTCGGCGGCGATGGTGCTGTCAGTGCCAAAGGCCGGGACGCGCAGGGCGAAATTGGCGTCAGCCTGCTCGGCGTTGGGCGCTGTCGCCGCCGCATTGGACGTCGGCGCCGCGGCGCTGAAACGCTCCTCGTACAGGGGCACGCAGGCGTAGCGTGGGTCGGCGAGCAGGCTGTGTACGGCATCAATGTAACCGGAGGGGCCACACAGGTAAATCTGATAATCGGCCAGCCCGGCGCTGATCTCGGCCAACAGCCCGGCCTGCAGGCGACCCGCCACCAGCCGTCCCGAGCCCGGCGGTATGGGCTCGTCCGGCAGGCTTTCCAGCAGCAGTGTCAGGTGAAAGTGCGGGTCTGTAGCTGCCAGCGCCAGCAGCTCGTCGCGGAAGATCAGATCGCCGGCATGACGGGCGCTGTAGACAAAATGGATCTGGGTGTTGAGCCCCAGATCGCGCAGCGTGCGGGTGATGGACATCATCGGCGTGACGCCGCTACCGGCGGATAACAGCAGTAGTGCCGACGGCAACTTGGCCGGCAGGTGGAACTGCCCCTGGGGCGGCAAGGCGGTCAGCGTCATGCCCGGTTGCAGCGTGTCGAGCAGGTAGTTGGAAACCCGGCCACCGGCGACGCGCTTGACCGTGATGGCCAGGGCATGGGGGCGGGTCGGCGCCGAGCAGAGCGAATAGGCGCGGCTGTGCGTCTGGCCATCGATGGGCACATTAATCAGCAGGAACTGGCCCGGCAGGTAATGAAAACGGCTGGCCTGGGGGGCGGTCTGGAAGGTGAAGGTGGTCGCCGTGACGGTATCGCCGTCGCGGGTCTCGTCGTGACGCGCCGTGCAGATCAGCTGGCGCTCACCGTGGCTCCAGTAGGGAGCCTGCAACAGGGGGGCTAATTCGGTCATCGGATCCCTCGCTGGATGGCGATGCCATCCAGGACAACGTTGGCGAATGAAAAACAGGGCAAACGCAGAACAGGGCGGCGTGCGTGGCCGGAGCGGGTTGTCCCGGCCGCGCAGCACCGCCAAAACGCATCAGGCGGCCAGCATGTCGGCCAGATCCTGCTCCACGTTGTCGATGAGCTTCAGATCGAAGTTCTCCTGCAGGTAGGCCAGCAGGTTCGGGGTCAGGAAGCCCGGTACCGTCGGGCCGACGCGGATGCCCTTGATGCCTAGCGAGAGCAGGGTCAGCAGGATGACGATGGCCTTCTGTTCGAACCAGGAGAGCACCAGCGACAGCGGCAGTTCGTTGACGCCACAGCCGAACTCGTTAGCCAGGGCGATGGCCAGCTGGATCGCCGAGTAGGCATCGTTGCACTGACCGACATCGAGGAAACGCGGGATGCCGTTGATGTCGCCGTATTCGAAGGTGTTGAAACGGAACTTGCCGCAGGCCAGGGTCAGGATCACGCAATCCTCCGGCACCGCCTTGGCCATGTCGGTGTAGTAGCTGCGTTCGGATTTGTCGCCATCACAGCCGCCGATCAGGAAGAAGTGCTTGATGTTGCCGGCCTTCACCTGCTCGATCACCGCCGGGGCGGCCGCCATCAGCGCATTGCGGGCAAAGCCGGTGCTGGTGTAGGCCGGGATCTCGTCATAGGGGAAACCGTCCAGTGCCTGCGCCTTGGCGATCACCTCAGAGAAGTCGTCCCCGATGAGGTGGGTCGCGCCCGGCCAGCCGACGATGCTGCGGGTGTAGATGCGATCCTTGTAGTTGCCCACATCGGGATTGATGATGCAGTTGGAGGTCATGACGATGGCGCCGGGGAAGGCGGCAAACTCCTTCTGCTGGTTCTGCCAGGCGGTACCGTAGTTACCGACCAGATGCGGGTACTTCTTCAGCTCAGGGTAGCCGTGGGCCGGCAGCATCTCGCCGTGGGTGTAGACATTGATGCCGGTACCCGCGGTCTGTTCGAGGATCTTCTGCAGATCATGCAGGTCGTGGCCGGAGACCAGGATCGCCTTGCCCTTAACCGCCTTGACGTTGACCTGGACCGGCTCGGGGTGGCCGAAGGTGTCGGTCTCGCCCTTGTCCAGCATCGCCATCACCTTGAAGTTCATCTGGCCGATGCGCATCGCGCAGCCGAGCAGCTCGTGCATGTCGCTGGGATCCGTGCCCAGCCAGGCCATGATCTCGTGGAATTCGGCGCCGATGGCATCATCCTGCTCGCCGAGCACGCGGGCGTGCTCCATGTAGGCGGCGGCGCCCTTGAGGCCATACAGGCAGAGCAGACGCAGGCCGAGAATATCGGCCCCTACCTCCGCCGCACCGCGGTTGACGGCGGCCGTTGGCGCCCAGGCCAGCAGCGCGGCCTTCTCGCTGGTCAGCTCGACGGCGGCTGGCCCGGTGGCCAGCTCCGGCAGTTGACCGGCGGCGACACAGGCGGCTTCGTAACGCTCTTTCAAGCTGGCGCGGGCTTGTTGGGCCTCGCTGATGAAGGCCAGGATGCGCTCGCTGTCGAAGTTGACGTTGGTCAGGGTGGCGAAGAAAGCCTGGCAGACATAGGCATCGATGTCGCGGTCGATGATGCCGAAGGTGCGGGCTTTGAGCGCATAGGCGCTGACACCCTGCAGCAGATAGATGAGCACATCCTGCAGATCGGAGACTTCGCTGGTCTTGCCACACATGCCCATGGCATAGCTGCAACCGGTGGCGACCGGGGTACGGATGGTGTGTTCACATTGCACGCAAAACATGGCGACTCCTTGCGATAAGACGATTAAGACGGAGCTGAACCCGTAGACAGAAATCGTTATTACAAGGGGTGTGCCAGCTTTTGTTTTAATTAAAAAATCAATTGCTTAGTGTTGGTTTGGCCATGGTGTGCGTCCATCTGACACACCCTATGCCTGTGTCAGATGGACGCTGCGAGTCAATGTGACACAGTGTTGGCGCCCGCCTCCCGCAGCACGCCTATCTGTTGCCAGAGTGCCTCGACCCGTTCGGGATGGCGCTGGTAATAGCCTGGATTAAACGGCAGGTAATAGTCCTTGGTCAGCAGGGGGGGGGCTGCATTTTTTCAAACTGCCCCGGCCAGGCGGCGATGGCGGCATCGCCTGCGGCGTCCAGGGTGGCATAGGCGCACAGCCGCTCTTTGTGTACCAGTCTGAGCAGTTGCATGGCTCCGTCTCCGGGGTGCAGGTTCAACTGCCGCTCCTCCAGATACAGGCTGATGGACCAGCCGGCGTTGTAGCCGACCCGGCAATGAGCCGGCCACAGCTGCTCACCGTCCCAGCTCACGGCCGTGCCCAGTTTGCGATACAGCACATAGTTGAGGCGGGCCAGGCGACGCGACGGATCCAGCTTGCCCTGTTGCCGGGGATAGCGCAGCACCTGGTCGCGTGCCGGCGTCCAGGAGTAGAAGAGGGCCGCATCCACGCTGCCCTGGGTGAGATCCCGCAGCACCCGCAGGGTTGGCAGCCGTTGCCAGTGGATCTGGCAGCCAATCTGGTGGGCCGCCAGATCCACCAGGGCAAAGCTCTCACCCTGGGGGCCGGCGCTGGGCACATTGCGCTCTATATAGGGGGGTATGGGTTCGTCATTGTAGGCGATGGTCAGCCAGCACTCCTGTGCCAGCAGGGGCGAGGAGAGCAGCAACAGGCAGAGGCCACCCAGGCGGGGCAGTATGGCCATGGCGTCGGCTCCGCGAAATGAGAGTCTTGAGTATAGCCATGGCCGCGCCGGCTTGGCCTGAGTCATGGACTTTGAGAAGGGTTTCAATTTGTGACGAAATAGTTGAAAAAAACATCAGTTTTGTAAAAATAGCGCACCCAAAGCGGGGTTGGATCTGACAAAAACAAAAGGATAGGTGGCACAGATGAATGGCATGCCCACATGGGGGAGCCCTGAGGCCAGGAGCAGGGAGGCGCAGCTGGAGCACGAGCTGGCCCGGGTGTGTGCCGAGCTGACCCACCTGCGCCAGGAGAACCGCCGCCTGTTGGAGAAGCTTAACGCCGCCCTGGATGGCACCGGCATTTGTCTGTGGCAGGGGCTGGTGCAAAGCGGCGAGCTGACGGTGTTCAACTTGCAGAATTTTACCCAGGGACAGATGGCCCCCCATTTTGATCTCTGGCAGGCCAAGCTGCACCCGGAGGACAAGGCCCTTGCCCTCGAGCGTTACTTCGGTCACCTGGATGGCCGTTATCCCAGCTATGAAGCCCGTTACCGCACCCTGGGCCCCCAGGGGGAGGTCACCTGGTTATGGGATCATGGTCGCGTGGTGGAGTGGGACGCCCAAGGGCGGCCCTATCGCATCATTGGGTCTCATATCGACATCACGGAGCAGATGGCCCAGCAGGCGCAGCTCGAAGAGCAGGCGCAGCTGGATCAGCTCACCGGTTTGTACAACCGCCATACCTTCACCCGCCTGACCCGTCAGCGCCTGGCCCAGGGCACCTGTGGTGCCCTGCTGTTTATCGACCTGGATGATTTCAAGGCCATCAATGACCGCTTCGGTCACCTCTGTGGCGATGCGGTACTCGGTCAGGTGGGGCAGTGGCTCTGCTGTCGCCTGCCGGCCGGCTCCCTGTATGGCCGCTATGGCGGCGACGAGTTTGTCGCCTATGTGCCTGGTGTGACGGCGAGCGAGGCTGAGGCCTTGATGTCGCGCCTGCTGGCGGAGCGGCCCCAGTATCAGGTGGCACAGGGGGATTGTCGCCCGGTGGGGCTGAGCATAGGCGGCTGCTGCTGGCAGCGGGTGCCGGGATTCGAACTGGCGCTGGCTGCCGCGGATCGGGCCATGTATCAGGCCAAGCAGCAGGGCAAACGGGGCTACCGGCTGGCTTGCCTGTGAGGCCGCCAGCGGTGCGGGCCGGGGTGCCAACGCCTTGTCGGTTAAGTGACCAGTCCCAGGCGCTTGGCCAGGCGTTGCAGGTTGGCCCTGTCCAGCTGTAAGGCCCGGGCGGCGGCGCTCCAGTTGCCCTCGTGGCCGGCCAGGGCTTGCGCTATCAGGTGGCGTTGATAGCGCTCCACCGCCTCGCGCAATCCGCTGACTGCCGCCGCACTGGGCTCGGTGTCGGGCAGGGGGGGCGGGGGGGAGGCGCCTCGGCGGGCAGCCCCAGATGGTGCACTCGGATCAGCGGGCGGGCCGGCGTCTGCTGGGCTGCCTTAAGGCTGGCGCGCAGCAGCAGGTGCTCGAGTTCCCGCACATTGCCTGGCCAGTCATATTGATGCAGGGCCGCCAGTGCCTCCGGATGCAAGCCCACTGGCGCTACCCCCAAGCGGCTGCGCGCCTGCTGTAGGAAGTAGCCGCACAGATGATCCAGATCCTGCAGGTGGGCGCGCAGGGGCGGCACCACTATGGGGTAGACCTTGAGCCTGTGGTAGAGGTCGGCGCGAAACCGGCCGTCAGCAACCTCCTGCGCCAGATCCCGGTTGGTGGCGGCGATCAGTCGGACATTCACCCGCTTGAGCTTGTCGGCGCCCACCCTCTGTATCTCGCCCTGTTGCAGGGCTCGCAACAACTTGGCCTGCAACGCCAGCGGCAGCTCACCGATTTCGTCGAGAAACAGGCTGCCGCCGTCGGCCAGCTCAAACTTGCCTGCCCTGTCACTCACTGCACCGGTGAAGGCACCCTTGATATGGCCAAACAGTTCACTCTCGGCAATAGACTCAGGCAGGGCCGCACAATTGAGGTGCACCAGGGCCTGGTCGGCGCGCCGGGACTGGGCATGCAGGGTGCGGGCCACCAGCTCCTTGCCGGTGCCGGTTTCACCCGTGATGAGCACCGCCAGGTCGGTACTGGCCACCAGGCGTATCTCCTGGCGCAGCCGCTGCAATTCGGGACTCTGTCCCACCAGTTCCCCTTCGCGCTGGCGGGCTTCTTGCACCAGCTCCTGGGCCAGCGCCTGCTGCTGTGCCTTGGCCCGCTCCAGACTCTGCAGCAGGGCCACGTTTCGCAAGGTGGCCGCCGCCAGGGCGGCAAAGGCGGCCACCGTCATGTCGTCCACCGGGTCGAACACCCCCGGGGTCAGGGCATCCAGCGTCAGGACGCCCACCAGCTGGTGATCCACATAGAGGCTGCAACCCATGCAGGCATGCACATCCGCCCGTCGTTCCGGATCGATGGCCAGCCAGCCATCAAAGGGGTCGGGCAGGTCAGCGGCATCGGCAAAGCGCACCGGCTCCCGGCTGGCGAGGATGGCGGCCAGCCGGGGATGGTCGGCGGGGCGGAAGTGATGGCCGATGAGCTCCGGTGCCAGACCATGCAGGGCGACGGGCACCAGCACGCCGTCCCGCAGCTGGAGCAGGGCGACGGCGTCGCAAGGCAACACCTCGCAGATGGCTTGCACCAGTCGGCGATATTGCAGCTCACCGGGCATGGAGGTGGACAGACCGACGGCGATTTTAAGCCAGGCGTGGTCGCGTAGAGGGGCAAGTGTCATGGCAGTCAGTACAGGTAAAAGCTCATGGTACAAAAAGTGACTGACAAAGGCATCTTTTGCCTGTGCCGGCGACGGATGAAAGTCTTCTCTTACGATTTTGCGAATGGGATCAAGGCTTGCCAAGCTGCTGTCATCTGTGTGTGGTAGAAGCCTGCTATTCACGGCATTATCGAAAAGAAAACATCATAAAAACAAAAACCGGCTGGATGCCTGTAAAGTTAGGGACAGTAGCTATGCCCTCCACCATACCGCTGAAAACCTACCATCCCCTGCCGTTGGCGGCGGCCTTAAAAGGGCGTCACCCTGTGCTGTTGTCGGGCCTTTGGCTGCTCAGCCTGCTGGCCAGTGTCGGCCTGGGGGTGGCCTGCGTGGCGCAAAACTGGTCTGGTTTGCCCCTGCGCCTGGGGGGGGCCGAGCTGTATCTGACCCTCTATCCGCCGCTTATCATCAACACCCTCTGGTTGTTCTGGTTTGGCTTCTGGTGGGCGGCCATCCCCACCTACCTGGCGACCCTGGTGCTGGCGTTGTTTGCCGGCATGCCGGTCTGGTGGGCCCTGGCGTTTGCCTGCTCGGATGTGATTGGCTTCATGGTGCAACTGATGGTGTTTCGTGCCAGTCAGGTGCCCTATCACCTGCGCAGTGTCCAGTCTGTGCTGCTGTTTATCCTGGCCGCCTTCCTGGCGGCTGTGTTCAGCTCCATCGGCGCCTTTATCTGGGTCTATGCCAATCACCTGCCATCGGTGCAATTTTTCGCCATCTGGCAGGGCTGGTGGCTGGGGGCTCTGTTGCAAAACCTGCTGTTGGTGGCCCCCCTGCTCTGGTTGGGCACCCAGGCGGTGATGGGCTGGCGCACCGGCCACTTCCCCTGCCCGGCACGACAGGTTCCGAATCGCCGACAGGTGGTGGTGAGCCTGGCCACCATGGCCGGCGGTGTCTATCTGTTCCTCTACTTCTCCTATGCCTTAAGCCGCCGCGCCATCATTCCCACCACCCCGCCCATCGATCCCGTCTGGTCTTACGCCTTGCAACAGATGTCGGAGTCCGTCCTGGTGGTGTATTGCGCCCTGGGCCTGTTGCTGCTGGGCTTGAGCGTCATCGCCTATCAGTTTTTCGGCTACTGGACCGCTCACCTGGAGCAGGCTGCCGAAGAGGCGCGCCAGGCCAATGCCGCCAAGTCCCAGTTCCTGGCTCGTATGAGTCACGAGATCCGTACACCGCTCAATGCCATCATTGGCCTGACCCGCCTGGCACTGCGCACCATACTCACCCGTACCCAGCGGGATTACCTGGATAAGGTGCGGCTCTCCGGCGAGCTGTTGCTGGGAGTGGTGAATGATCTCTTGGATTTTTCCAAGATAGAGGCGGGTGAGATGTCGCTGGAAAACGCCCCTTTTGAGCTGCAGGAGGTGTTGCAGCGGGTCAGCGCCATCATGGCCGCCCGGGCGGATGAGAAGCAACTGGAGCTGTTGTTCGATGTGGAGCCGGGCCTGCCTACCACTCTGTATGGCGATGGCTTCCGGCTGGGGCAGGTGATGATCAACCTGCTCAACAACGCCATCAAGTTCAGCGATGAGGGCGAGGTGGTGCTGAGCATTCATGCCCTGTTGCGGCAACCTGATGCTGTCACCCTGCGGTTTGAGGTGCGGGATAAGGGAATTGGTATCCGGGAGGCGGAGCTGCCGCGCTTGTTTCGCCCCTTCAGCCAGCTCAACGAGAGCATGGATCGCCGCCATGGCGGCACCGGCCTGGGGCTGTCTATCTGTAAATACCTGGTAGAAAAAATGGATGGCCGTATCGGTGTCTCCAGTCAGGCAGGCCAGGGCAGCTGCTTCTATTTCGAGTTGCCGTTTCGCACCGATGACGCCAGCGAGCCGGCCCCGCCCCTGCTGCCGCAACTGCGTGGCAAGCGGGTGCTGCTGGTACAGGACGGTGTCCTGGGGCCCCGGCTGATGCAATCCATGCTGCAGCGTCTGGGGCTGGTGGTGGAGCACCTGACGGAACCGGCTGAGGTATTGGCCAGGATGACAGATGGCGAGCTGCCAAGGTGTGATCTTTTGCTGTTGGCAGAGCAGGTCAATGGCGTACCGGGCCATACCCTGTTGCGCCAGATCCGCGCTTGTCCCCAGGGGGCCTGGTTGCCGGTGGTGATGCTGGTTTCCATCTCGGGCCGGGAGAGCCTGCTTAAGGAGGCCGAACGCCTGGCGATCCGTCATTTCCTGCTCAAGCCGGTCAACCTCTCCGTGCTGTTGGATGTATTGCAGGAGGCCCTATGTGATATGCGTGCCATGCGCCAGGATGCCCCCGCGCCGACCCAGGGGCCACAGTTGCAGGGTCAACGCATCCTGGTGGTGGACGACAACGCCATCAATCGCCAGATAGTCGAGGAGCTGCTGCAAGGGGAGGGCGCCAGCCTGCTGTCCGCCGGCGGCGGCGAGGAGGCGCTCAGACTGCTGGCCGAGCAGCCGGTGGATCTGGTGTTGATGGACGTGCAGATGCCGGGCATGGATGGCTTGACGGCCACCCGGCTATTGCGCGAGCGAGGCTTTGCCGCGCCCATCATTGCCATGACCGCCCACGCCATGGCCGAAGACCGGCTCATCTGCCTGGATGCGGGCATGAACGATCACCTGGCCAAGCCCTTTGAGCCGGAACAGCTCAACCGCCTGTTGCAGCGCTGGTTGCCCCAGTCCCAACCCCAGACGAGCGTGGGCGCCGAGTCCCTGGATGCGTCCTCGGCGCAGGACTGGTTCGAGCAGCCGGCGGCGCTGGCGGCCTTGCGCAGTGTCGGCGTCGATCCCAAGCTGGGGCTGCGGCGTGTCGGCCAGCGGCGCCACCTGTATCGCCGGGTGGTGGAGCGGTTCATTCAGGAAGAAGCCGGTCTGGCGGAGCAGCTACGCTTCCTGGCCCGGCAGCAGCGACGTGACGCCCTGCAGCAGCGGTTACACAACCTTAAGTCCCTGGCGGGCTATCTGGGGGCGGACGGCTTGCAAAGCCGCAGTGCCGAGCTGGAGGGCCAGTTGCGCGCCGGTCAGCTGTTTGAAGGGGAGCTTGGTGTGCAACTGGAGCTGCTTTCCCGTCATCTGGAGAAGGCCATGGGGGTGCTGCGCAGCCTGTGCCCCTTGTCGGGCGAGACGCCGGCCCGGGTGACGGGTTCGGCATGCCATGGAGCGCGTCTGCTGATCGTGGATGACGAGGCGGTGCACCGGGAAGTGCTGGCGGATCTGCTCTCCGGTGAAGGGGAGCTGCTGCTGGCCAGTGATGGCACCCGGGCCATGGCGCTGGCCCAGAGCCAGCAACCGGATCTCATACTGTTGGACATGATGATGCCGGATATGAACGGCGCCGACTTGCTCAAGCAGCTCAAGGAGCACCCGCTGACCCGGGCTATCCCGGTGATCATCATCTCGGGGCTGGATGCCATCGAAGATGAGGAGCAGGGGCTGGCCCTGGGGGCCTGTGATTACATCATCAAGCCGTTCCATCCCAACATCGTCTGTGCCCGGGTTCGCAACGCCCTGCGCATGGCCCAGCAACGGGCGCTGCTGGAGCAGTTGGCTCACGTGGACAGCCTGACCCAGTTACCCAATCGACGGCGCTGCGAGACGGTGCTGGAGGAGGAGTGGTTGCGCTGTGCCCGGTTGCAGGTGCCCCTGTCGGTGGCGGTGGTGGACATAGATTACTTCAAGCGGATCAACGACAGCTTCGGTCACGCCCGGGGGGACGATGTGCTGCGGCGGGTGGCGGAACAGATGCGGCAGCTGCTGCATCGCCCTGGGGACCTGGTGGCGCGCTATGGTGGTGAGGAGTTTGTGCTGGTGATGCCGCAGACCGACGCCCAAGGGGCGCGGCAACTGACGGAGCAGCTGCGGGCCCTGGTGGCCAGCGGGCCGGAAGGGGCCTCCTCGGAACCGTCGATGGCGGTGACGGTCAGCATAGGCGGGGCGACGCAAATTCCCGATGCCAGCCAGGCCTATGGCAGCCTGCTGGAGGAGGCAGATCGCATGTTGTATCAGGCCAAGCAAGGCGGACGGGATCAAGTGGCTTGGCAAGCGGTGCAGCTTGTGGTGTAGTTGGGATTCGTTTGTTTCCTCTTCAAGGTCGCAGGGAGTGTGCATTAGATGAATAAAGTGAAGGGAATGATCTGTCTTCTGGGTTTGGTCTCCTCCGGCTGCATCTGGTCTTCGTCGAGCGAGCTGGTGTTGGGTCCCATCACAGGGGTCAGTCAGCTTTACTCCTATCCCAATAACTGCAGCGAGATCTGCTACGAGCAGATGACACTGGAGCAGACGGTGGCACATTATCTCAACCAGAGTCTGCAACGGGATGGTTATGCCGGTCAGGTTGCGGTACGCCTGGAGGATGGTCACGTCAAGGTGCAGTTTCCCGATGGGGTGCCGGCAGATTACGGTACCCGCGTGATGGCGTTTCTGGGCTTGGGGCAATCCGCCTTCAGTGCCGCCCAGCAGCTTAATCAGACCCATGTCTGGGCCTACAACTGGCGCTTCTTCCTGCCCCATGGCATGGCTCTGGCCAACCACTATTCGGTGCAGTTGCTCCATTTCCCGCCTGACGACTCCCTGATGAAGGCGCAGGACTACCTCGAGTCCAAGACCACGGATCGCTGGGCGGCCTTGCTGAACTTGAACGGGGTACCCAAGGAGCAGACCCCGGCCTACCAGACCATCATTGATCTGGCTCCGGTGGCGGCCCCGGCCAATGTCGGCAGCAAGCTGGCGCCCACCTACGCGGCCTTCACCCCCTATGTCAAAGGCATGATAGCGCTGTGGAGTCAGGCCGCGCAGACGGGGCAGAGTTACCCCATGGTGGCCTTTGGCCAGCCGGTCCGTCAGTGGCTGGTGCAAAGCTACGGGGCGCAGTTCCAGTATGCCGGGGCCGCCAAGGGCAAGGCCTTTGCCACCCTGGACCTGGGGACTCTGGAGCTGGGTGGGCGTCAGGTGGCTGTGCTGGGCGCCAATCACCCCAGTCAGATCTGGTATGCCGCCGATCCTGATGAGTATGGTGGCGATACCGGCAAGGCGGACAAGGTTGGCATCCAGGTGATGGGCCAGGATCTGGTGGCCTCTTGCTGGCAGGCGGAGATGGGGGCCAAGTTGGGCACGGATCCGGCTGCGCAATTGCTGCAGTGTCAACAGCGTTGGCCGGCAGGGTCAACGGCCGTCTGTGAGCAGTTTTACCAGAGTATCCGTCAGCTCAATCCCAGTGAGGCGGCCGAGCGCTGTCAGTCTCCGGGCTGACGCTCTGGCGCCTCTTCCTCCTCGGTTGGCGAGCCGGCACTGGCCGGCTCGCCGATCAGGATGGCCTCGCCGAGGAACTTGGGTTCCTTCTCCAGCACATAGACATCTAGCAGACACTTGAAGCGGGCCAGCACTTCCCGCAGCCGGGTACGCAGATCCAGGCGGGTGGCCACATCCTGGGCGTTATAGCCGATCACCTCCAGGCCATGATGGCGGGCCAGATAGATGGCTCTTTCGTTGTGAAAGGACTGGGAGACCACGGTGAAACGACGCTGACCGAACACCTCAAAGGCGCGGACCACCGAGTCCAGGGTCCGAAAACCGGCATAGTCGCTATAGATGAAGCGGGCCGGGATCCCCTCCTTGAGCAGGGCGCGGCGCATCTCTCGCGGCTCATTGTAACGCAAGGTGGCGTTATCGCCGGAGACCAGGAAATAGGTCACCTTGCCATGTCGGTAGAGTTCCCCGGCGGCTCGGATGCGGTTCTCGAAGTAGGGGTTGGGCTTGCCTGGCGCCAGGTAGCGGGCCGTCCCCAGCACCAGGGCCACCTTGTTGTAGGGGATCTGGCGGACATCATCGTAGGTGTAGCGGTCGCTGAGTCCCACCTGGTAGTAAGAGAAGGCCAGCAGGACGCCCAGGATCAACAGCAGCCCGGCCAGACCCCAACGCAGCGGCCGGCACAGCAGACAGGAGAGCAGACGGGATGGACTCGTGAACAAGGGCAAGACACTTGGGCGACTGACGAAGCGCCAGTGTAGCATGCCAGGGCGTGGCGCCAAGGGGCTGCGTCATGACTCAGATTCATCTGCTGCCATTTTCGGCGCCGCCAGCCAGGCCAGCAGTTGTGGCAAGGGCCGGGGCGGCGAAAACAGGAAGCCTTGCATCAGCCTGGCCCCCAGCTCCTGTAACCGCTGGCGCTGGGCCTGAGTCTCCACCCCTTCGACGATGACCTCCATCTGGAGGGTTTGCCCCAGGGAGAGGATGGCGCGGACAATCCGCTCATCGCCCTCATCGAGCCGTGCCAGAAAGCAGCGATCCATCTTCAGGCTGGTCACCGGCATCTCCTGCAAGCGCTGCAAGGAGGAGTAGCCGGTGCCGAAGTCATCCAGATGAATGGCAAACCCGGCCGCCACCAGGCGCAGCAACTGCCGCTTTACCTTGTCATGGTCGTTGGCAAACAGGCTCTCGGTCAGCTCCATGTGAATGGCTTGCCGTGGTAGGCCGGCCGCATCGCAGCGCCGGGCCAGGATGTCCACCAGATCCTCTTGCAGCAGTTGCAGCACAGAGAGATTGATGTTGAGGGTCAGGTGGGGAGATTGACGGCGCAGGCGTGGCAGGGTGGCGATCGCCTGTTCGGCAATCCACATGCCCAGCTCGCCGATGAGGCCTGCCTCCTCGGCGATGGGGATGAATTCAGCCGGTGGGCAATACCCCTCGGCACGGGGCCAGCGGGCCAGGGCTTCCACCATCAGGGGCTCACCGCTTTGGGCATCCACAATTGGCTGATACCAGACCTCCAGCGCTTCCTCCTTGATCGCCTGCCGTAAGGCCTGCTCCAGGCTCAGCCGTTGGCTGATGGCCTGATGCAGGCTGGGGTCAAAGGTGTGGCAGCTGCCCTTGCGCTGGCGTTTGGCCTGGTACATGGCCAGATCCGCGTTGCGGATCAGCTCCTCGGCGCGCAGCTGTGTTTGCTGGTAGGCGATGCCGATGGAGCCACTGATGCGCAGGGGCGAGGCCCCCAGGTGGATGGGTAAGGCGATCTGTTGCAACAGCCGCTCGGCCAGATGCTCGGCACGACCGCCGCCCTCCGGCAGCAGGCAGACAAAGGCGAATTCATCGCCCCCCAGGCGAACCAGCACATCTGAGGTGCGGGCGACACTGCGCAGCCGTTGGGCGACTGTGATGAGCAGGGCGTCACCCTGATGGTGCCCCAGGCTGTCATTGATCAGCTTAAAGCCATCCAGATCCAGCATCAGCAGGGCCACTTGCAACTCAGGGTGGTGCTGCAACAGTTCGCCGTAGCGTTGCAGCACCTCGCTGAAGTATTTGCGGTTGCCCAGGCCGGTAAGCGGGTCGTGCCGTGCCTCATCGTAGAGATCCCGATGGGCGTGATGGATCTGGCTGACCATGTGGTTCAACGAGATGGCCAGGTGATCCAGCTCATCGTTACCCTGCACCGGCCAACGGGGCAGGCGGCTGCCCTGCTCCATGCCTCTGCGTCGGGCCAGCTGAGCAAACTGGCTCAGGCGCCGCATCACCAGCCGATCAAACAGCAGGGCGGACATGCCGCAGGCCACCAGCGACAAGAGGATGGAGTTGCCGATCAGCAGTTGTTGCCACAGGCTCAGCTGGGCCGACAGTTGCGGTGGCTGTTGCAGGCGCAGGTCAATCTGTCCCGGATTGTAGCGATCCGATAGGCCCTGATGGCTGAACAGCCAGCCGCTCGGCGTCTGCACGGGCAGAGCGGGCCGGGTGAGCTGGAGCGGCAGCCTGAGCTGCTGGCGCAAGGCGTCCTGGCGCGCCGGCGTCAGACGTTGCCCCATCACCAGCCAGCCGCGGGCTGGTGACTGACTCTGGCTGTCGAGGATGGGATGGATGGCAAGCAGTACCGGGAGATCCTCAACCCAGCCGCTGAGCATGCCGCCCTGCGTGGGGCTCAGCGCAAAATAGCGGACGAGCAGGCGCTGTATCTGTAGCCAGAGCGGACTGTTGGCCGGCAGCGGCTGTAGCGCCTTGGCTTCCCCCTGATAATCCAGGCTGTGCATCAGCTGCTGTTGTGCATCGACAAACAGCACATAGTCCACCGAGAGGTTCGCCAGGTAATCCGGCTGATAGTTGTCGGTCAGATAAGCGGGAGCGGCGGTGGCCATAAACTCCCAGGTGTCGTCCCAGATCGCATAGTCCACCACATGGCGCAGCAGGCTGCGTTGTTCCGTCTCCAGCAGCAGCCGGGCCCGCTCCAGATCCGCAGCCAGGCTGTGGTGTTCGTACTCACGGGCGCTGTGCTGCAATAGCTGGCTGCTGCTCCAGTAGCTTAAGCCGGCCGCCAGCGCCACCAGCAGCAGCAGGTAAAGCAGGCTTCGAGTGCGCAGACTGTCGGGGATCAGGCTCATCGGCAGCGTCCTTGCCAGTCGGGCCAGGCCCGTGATCAGAGGTGATCTGAGCATAGGCAGCCACAGGCTAGGCTGCCAAAACGACGAGCCGGCAAAAAAAGCGCAAGGCCTGGGCCTTGCGCGGGTTATCCGGCGCTGGTGGCTTACTTCACCTCTTTGCCCTGGGCCTGCAGATCCGCATGGTAGGAGGAGCGGACGAAGGGGCCGCAGGCGGCGTGGGTGAAGCCCAGATCCAGGGCGATCTGCTTGAGCTCGTCAAACTCATGGGGCGGCACATAGCGCTTCACCGGCAGGTGGTGGCGGCTGGGCTGCAGATACTGGCCCAGGGTCAGCATGGTGACGCCATGGGCCCGCAGATCCTTGAGCACTTGCACTATCTCCTCGTTGGTCTCCCCCAGGCCCATCATCAGACCGGACTTGGTGGGCATGTTGGGATGCAGCTCGCCCATGCGCTTGAGCAAGTCCAGCGACCACTGGTAGTCGGCACCCGGGCGCGCCATGCGATACAGGCGCGGGGCGGTTTCCAGGTTGTGGTTAAACACATCCGGCGGATTGTCCTTGAGGATGTCGAGGGCCGTGTCCATGCGACCGCGAAAATCGGGCGTCAGGGTCTCGATGCGGGTGTTGGGGGATTCACGGCGGATGGCGTTGATGCAGTCGGCAAAGTGCTGGGCACCGCCGTCCCGCAGATCGTCCCGGTCCACCGAGGTGATCACCACGTATTTGAGCCCCATCTCGGCGATGGTCTTGGCCAGCTTTTGCGGCTCTTCTGCATCCGGCGCCAATGGCCGGCCGTGGGCCACGTCGCAGAAGGGGCAGCGCCGAGTGCAGATGGCACCCAAAATCATGAAGGTGGCGGTGCCGTGGTTGAAGCATTCGGCCAGGTTGGGGCAGGAGGCCTCCTCGCAGACCGAGTGCAACTTGTTCTTGCGCATGATGTTTTTGACGTGCTGTATCTTGTCGCTGCTGGCGGGCAGGCGGATGCGCATCCAGTCCGGCTTGGGCAGCAGGGGCTCGTCGGCGTCAGGCATGAACTTGACCGGGATCAGGGCCATCTTGTCGGCGTCGCGCAGCTTGACGCCGGGCTCCATGCGGGTGGGTTTGCTCATGGGGTTTCCTCGTGCAGTTCAGTCCAACGGGGCCGGGCCAGTTGCTGGCTCAGGGCCTTGAGCAGCCGGGGGGCTGCCTCGCTCACACTCTGAGGCCCGCCCAGATCCGCGCATTGGGTCATGGCCAGGCCGGCGTAGCCACAGGGGTTGATGTCTTGGAAGGGGCGCAGATCCATGTTGACGTTGAGTGCCAGACCATGGAAGGAGCAGCCGCGCCGGATGCGCAGCCCCACAGAGGCGATCTTGGCGCCTTTCACGTAGACGCCAGGGGCGTCGGGTTTGGCGGCGGCCTGGATACCCTGTTCGGCCAGCAAGCTGATCACCGCCTGCTCCATGCAGGTCACCAGATGGCGCACGCCGTACGCCTGGCGGCGGACATCCAGCAGCAGGTAGGCGATGAGTTGGCCCGGGCCGTGATAGGTGATCTGGCCGCCGCGGTCGCTCTGGATCACGGGGATCTGGGTGCGCTGCAGCAGGTGCTCGGCCTTGCCGGCCTGCCCCTGGGTGTAGACGGGCTCATGTTCCAGCAGCCAGATCTCGTCCGGCGTGTCGCCGTCGCGCTCATTGGTGAAACGCTGCATCGCCTGCCAGGTGTCGAGGTAAGGACGCCGTCCCAGGTAGCGCACTATGAGATCCTGCTGCAAGAATGTTACCCCTGTGTTAACGCTGAGCGGCCATTATAGCCAGGGCCTGTCATATTGCCAGCGTGAAGCGGATCACAGCACGTAACGGACCAGCTCCAGCTTGCCCAGTTCGGTGTAGAGGGTTTCCAGCTGAGCCTTGCTGGTGGCGGTAACGGTAACGCTGACCGAATGGTAGTTGCCCTTGGCGCTGGGTTTGATGGTAGGGCTGTAGTCGCCAGGGGCGTGTTGCTGCAGCACGGCGATCACCTGCTCCACCAGGGCGGGATCGGCCAGGCCCAGCACCTTGAAGGGAAACTGGCAGGGAAATTCGAGCAGTTCGTCAAATTTGGTATTCAAAGACATAGCGGTTCTTCTGTAAACAGGGCGCCTGCGGGGGCGGCCGCAGGCGCCTGGGGGTTAGCTGAACAGTCGCTGGACAAGCAGCAGCAGGTAATCCCACAGCCGGCTGAACAGGCTGCCTTCCTCTACGCTCTCCAGGGCCACCAGCGGGTAGCTGGCCAACTCCTTGTCGTCGGTTTTTAGGTAGATGGTGCCCACCACGTCACCCTGCTGGATGGGGGCGTTGAGCTGGCCATTCAACTGGAACTCCGCCTTCATATTGCTGGCCTGACCGCGGGGCACTATCACACTGATCTCCTGGGCAGTACCCAGCTTGATCTCGCTCTTGTCACCCATCCAGATGCGCTGGCTGGTCAGCTCGGCGCCGGCCTTATAGGGGGTGAGGTTCTGGTAGAAACGGAAGCCGTAGGTCAGCAGTTTCTTGCTGTCTTCGGCCCGCTCCCGCTCTGAGTTGGCACCCAGCACCACTGAGATCAGGCGCATGTTGTCCGGGCCGGGGGCGGAGGCCACCAGGTTGTAGCCCACCTCGCTGACGTGGCCGGTCTTGATGCCGTCCACCGGCAGGCTCTTGTCCCACAGCAGCTTGTTGCGGTTGTGCTGCCGGATGCCGTTGAAGGTGAACTCCTTCTGGGCGTAGATGGCGTACTCCTCGGGCAGATCCCGGATCAGGGCGCGGCCCAGCAGGGCCATGTCGTAGGCGCTGGAGTAGTGGTTCTCGTTGTGCAGGCCATGGGAGTTGACGAAGTGACTCTCCTTCATACCCAGCTTGGCGGCCCATTGGTTCATCAGGCTGGCGAAGGAGTCTTCGGAGCCGGCGATGTGCTCGGCCATGGCGATGCAGGCGTCGTTGCCGGATTGGATGATGATGCCCTTGTTCAGGTTATCCACACTCACCTGCTTGCCCACCTCGATGAACATCTTGGAAGAGTCGGAGTAGTTCTTCGACCAGGCGTTCTGGCTGATGGTCACCATGTCAGTGGGCTTGATGTTGCCGGACTTGAGCTCCTGGCCGATGAGGTAGGAGGTCATCATCTTGGTCAGGCTGGCCGGTGGCAGACGTTCGTGTTCGTTGGCACCAAACAACACCTGGCCGGTATGGTAGTCCATCAGCAGATAGGCCTTGGCAGCCAGTTGCGGGGGGGCCGGTATGGCCACCGGGATTGTCGGTGTGGGATCCGGCCGCGGGGCAGGATCCGGGGTCGGCGCTGTGGGAGATTCGGCCAGCACGGCGCCGCTAACGGTCACGGCGACGCTCAGCAGCAGGGTTTTCGCCAGTTTCAACGTCATCATCCTTATCTGTGTGGTGAATGAGTGCCCGGGCTGGGGCGACGGGCCAATACTATAACAAACAGGGGCCGCCCCTGGCAGCCCCTGTGCGTCGCCGCCGCGGGCGGCTAGTTGATAAAGAAGGCCTGGCGGTAGCCATCCTGCCGTAGTGTGCTGAGCATCTTCTCTGCCTGGGCCCGCTCCAGCGGACCCAGCTGCAGGCGGTAGACGGGCTCGGCACTGACCACCTTGAAGTCCATGCCGTACTGGCGTTGCAGCTGGGCGGCGGTGGCCTTGGCCTTGTCCGGGGAGGCGGTGGCCATCAGCTGTATGGTGCGCGCCTCATGGCGGGCCAGGATGTCGGCGGCGTTGGCCGGCGCCGGTACCTTGATCAGTTCCAGCCGCACCCGGGCGGTGCCGGGGGGCGACGACCCCCAGCTTGGTGGCGGCGCCAAACGACAGATCCAAAATGCGGTTGCCGTGGAAGGGGCCCCGATCGTTGACCCGCACTATCAGCGCCTTGCCGTTATCCAGGTTGGTGACCTTGACATAGGAGGGCAGCGGCAGGTTCTTGTGGGCGGCGGACAGGCTGGCCTGATCGTAGCGCTCGCCGTTGGAGGTGTTGAGGCCGTGAAACCCCGGCCCGTACCAGGAGGCGATGCCCTCTTCGGTGTAGCTGTCGATGTCGTTCCACACCTGGTAACGGCGCCCCAGCACCTCGTAATCCTTGTTGCCGATGCGGCTGTAGGGCTCAAAGCGCGGCACCACGCCGTCCACCGCCTGATAGGCGGGCTGACTCGGCTGGGCCGGTCTGGCGGTCGGCGTCGGCTTCTGGCTACAGGCACTGAGCAGTAACCCGAGCAGCGTCAGCCCCAGCAGGGGCAGGCGATTAGCGGCCATGATACTCCTGGGCGATGGCCTGGCTCAGCTGGTACACCGCCATGGCGTACAGCGGGCTGCGGTTGTAGCGGGTGATGACATAGAAGTTATGCTCCACCGCCCAGTATTCGGTGCCCTCGGCGCCCTCCAGCCGAATCAGCTTCACCGGCGTCTGTGCCGCCAGCTCGGTGTCGGCGCTGACCCCGGCGGCCTGCAGCTGCTGCCAATCGGTGGCAATCTCCAGCTTGTCGCTCAGCAGCGCCTGCACCCGGCTCTCATCCGCCACCTTGACCGGGTGGGCCACGGGGGCGCCCAGGCGCCACTTGTGCTCATGGAAGTAGTTGGCCACGCTGCCGATGGCATCGGCGGGGCTGTGGAACAGATCCCGGTGGCCGTCACCGTCGAAGTCGATGGCATAGTGCAAATAGCTCGACGGTATGAACTGGCCCATGCCCATGGCGCCGGCATAGGAGCCTTTTGGCTCGCTCATCTCCCAGCCCTGCTCGGCCGCCAGGCGCACATAGTGGGCGAACTCCTTGCTGAAGAAGGCGCCGCGCGGCGGGTAGTGGAAGCCCAGGGTGTAGAGGGCGTCCAGCACCGGGTGATCCCCCATGCGGGTGCCAAAATAGGTCTCCACCCCCAGGATGGCGACTATCATCTCGGCGGGCACCTGCAGCTGGGCCTCGGCGCGGGCCAGCAGGTCGGCATGTTGCTGCCAGAAGGCGGCACCGGCGGCGATGCGCTCAGGGGTGAGGAAGATGGGTCTGTACTGTGACCAGGGCTTGGCCTCCCAAGGACGTTGGATGGCATCCAGCACCGGCTGGCGGAACTGGGCCTTCACCAGGCCCAGTTGCAGTTGGCTCACCGGTATCTTGAGCTCCTGGCTCAGGGCCTGCAGGCGGGAAAAATCGTCAGGCCGGATGGGGGCCGCGGTGGCGCCGAGGCTGAGCCCCAGGCAGAGGCTCAGCAGGCTAAAGGGGCGAAACAGTCCCATGGTTCGAAATACTCGTCTGTTGACTGCGGCAATTTAAGCCAGCAGCCGTCTGTGGGTTTGAATGGACATCAGGATGCCAAAACCGGCCGCCAGTGTCACCATGGAGGTGCCGCCATAGCTCACCAGCGGCAGGGGCACCCCCACTACCGGCAGCAGGCCGCTCACCATGCCGATGTTGACGAACACATAGACGAAGAAGGTCAGGGTCAGGGCGCCGCCCAGCAGCCGCTCGAAGCTGCCCTGGGCGTTGACGCTGATGATCATGCAGCGGGTGATCACGTACAGGTAGAGGGCCAGCAGCAGGCAGAAGCCGATGAGGCCGAACTCCTCACTGAACACGGCAAAGATGAAGTCGGTGTGGCGCTCTGGCAGAAACTCCAGCTGGGACTGGGTGCCGTTGAGCCACCCCTTGCCGAACAGGCCGCCGGAGCCGATGGCGATCTTCGACTGTATGATGTGATAGCCGCTGCCCAAGGGGTCGGACTCGGGGTTGATGAAGGTGAGCACCCGCTGGCGCTGGTAGTCGTGCATCAGGAAGAACCAGATCACCGGTACGAAGGCGCCGAGCAGGGCGGCGGCGGTCAGGATCAGGGTCCAGCTGATGCCGCCCAGGAAGATGACGAACAGGCCGGAGACGGCCACCAGAATGGAGGTGCCCAGATCCGGCTGCTTGGCGATGAGCAGGGTGGGCACCAGCACCATCACCAGGGCGATGCTCACCTGCCTGAGGCGGGGGGGGCAGCGGATGGCGGGCCAGGTAGGCGGCGATGGTCATGGGCATCACCAGCTTGAGGATCTCCGAGGGCTGGAACTTGATCACCCCCAGATCCAGCCAGCGCTGGGCCCCCTTGCCGACGTGACCGAAGGACAGCACACAGATCAGCAGCACCACCCCCAGGGCAAACACCGGGGGTGCCCAACGGGCGTAGAAGCTGGGCGGCAGCTGGGCCAGGCCAATCATGACCGCAAAGGCCAGGCTGGTGCGGATCACCTGGCGTACCAGCATCTCAGGGTGCATGCCGGAGGCGGAGTAGAGCACCACCAGGCTGACCCCCAGCAAGGAGAGCAGGCCCAGCAGCAGGGGCAGATCGATGTGCAGGCGCTGCCAGAGGGTGGTGGGGCGGCCGTGGCTCATCATGGTTTCTTCTCCTCTTCGGCGGGCTCGTCGTCATACTTGCCCAGCAGATAGGCGTCCAGCAGGGCGCGGGCCACCGGGGCGGCGTTGGCGCTGCCGCCGCCGGCATTCTCCAGGATCAGGGCCACCACGGCGGTGGGGGCCTCGTAGGGGGCGAAGGCGACGAACAGGGCGTTATCCCTGTGCTCCTCCTTGAGGCGGCTGGCGTCGTATTTCTCGTTCTCCTTCATGTTTACCACCTGGGCGGTGCCGGACTTGCCGGCGGCCAGGTAGGGCGTGCCGGCAAAGGCCCGGCGCGCCGTGCCTTCCGGGCCGTTGACCACCAGGTACATGCCCTCCATGGCCTCCTGCCAGAAGCCATCGTTCTTCACCGTCAAGGCCGGCTCCTGGGTCACCTGGTAGGGCGTCTGCTCCCCGTCCGGGGCGCCGATCGAACGCAGCAGGTGCGGCACTATGTTGCGGCCATGCTGGGTGAGTATGCTGTGGGCGCGGGCCAGCTGGATGGGGGTGGCGGTCCAGTAGCCCTGGCCTATGCCTACCGAGATGGTGTCGCCCTGGTACCAGGGCTGGCGCCAGCGGCTCTGCTTCCACTGCCGCGACGGCATGATGCCGGTGGACTCCTCATAGATGTCGAGGCCCGAGAAGCTGCCAAAGCCAAAGCGGCTCATGTAGTCGTGCAGGGTGTCGATGCCGGCGCGAAACGCCAGATCGTAGAAGAAGGTGTCCGCCGACACGGCGATGGCCCTGTGCATGTCCATCCAGCCATGGCCCCAGCGCTTCCAGTCCCGCCACTTGCGCGCCACCCCGGGGATCTGGAAGGTGGGGCCGCCGAAGAAGCGGGTCTGGGGGGTGATGAGCCCTTCGTTGAGCCCCATGATGGAGAGCAGGGGCTTGACGGTGGAGGCCGGGGCATAGCCCCCCTGGCTGGTGCGGTTGATGAGCGGCCGGGCCGGATCGTTGAGCAGGGCCGAATAGTCCCGGCTGCTGATGCCGCGCACGAACAGGTTGGGGTCGTAGCTGGGGGAGGACTCCAGGGCCAGCACACTGCCATCTCTGGGATCCATCAGCACGATACCGCCGCGCCGCCCCGCCAGCAGGCGCTGGGCCTTTTGCTGCAGGCGGATGTCGACGTTGAGATAGATGTCCTTGCCCGCGACCGGCGGCTGGTACTTGAGGGTGCGGATCACCCGGCCCCGGTTGTTGACCTCCACCTCCTGGTAGCCGGCCTGGCCGTGCAGCTGGTCTTCGTAATACTTCTCCACCCCCAGCTTGCCGATGTCGCGGGTGGCGGCGTAGTTAGCCAGCTTGCCGGCCTCCTCCAGCCGTTGCAGATCCTTGACGTTGATGCGCGCCACATAACCCAGGGCATGGGTCAGGGTCTCGCCATAGGGGTAGTAACGCTTGAGATAGGCTTCGATGTCGGCACCGGGGTAGCGATGCTGGTTCACCGAGAAGCGCGCCACCTGCTCGTCGGTGAGCTGCTCTACCAGGGGCACGGGATTGAAGCGGCGGGTGCGTTTTACCTCCCGGTAAAATTGCGCCTCCGTGTCGGGATCCAGCTCAAGCAGGGCGATCAACGCCTTGACCATGCCATGCAGATCCTGGGTCTGCTCCGGCACTATCTCCAGGCTGAACACGGGACGGTTTTCCGCCAGCAGCACGCCGTTACGGTCAAAGATCAGGCCGCGGGGCGGCGCCACCGGCACCACCTTGATGCGGTTGTCGTTGGAGCGGGTCTGATAGGTGTCGTGGTTCACCACCTGCAGCCAGTAGAGGTTGGCCAGCAGCAGGCAGGCCAGCAGCGCCATGCCGATGGCCGCCACCAGGGCGCGGCGCTGGAAGAGGGCGGCTTCGGCGCCGTTGTCCTTTAACGAGATGCGCTGCTTGAGCATGAGTTATTCCCGATGGTAGGGGTGGTTGGCGGTGATGCTCCAGGCCCGGTAGAGGCTCTCGGCCACCAGCACCCGCACCAGCGGATGGGGCAGGGTCAGGGGCGAGAGCGACCAGCTCTGTTCGGCGGCGGCCTTGCACTCGGGCGCCAGCCCTTCGGGGCCACCGATCAGCAGGGCCACATCCCGGCCATCCTGCTTCCAGCTCTCCAGCTGCTGGGCCAACTGGGGCGTGGTCCAGGGCTTGCCTGGGATATCCAGGGTGACCACCCGCGCCCCCTTGGCCAGGGCGGCCAGGGTCAACTCGCCCTCCTTGTGCAGGATGCGGGGAATGTCGGCATTCTTGCCCCGCTTGCCCGCCGGTATCTCGATGAGCTCCAGGGGCAGGTCCTTGGGAAAGCGCCGCTGGTATTCGGTAAAGGCGGTCTCCACCCAGTCGGGCATCTTGGTGCCCACCGCAATCAGCTGGATCTTCATGCTCAGGCCGCGGCGCCCAGGCTGCCGCTCCACAGCTTCTCCAACTGGTAGAGGTTGCGGGTCTCGTCCTGCATCACATGCACCACCACCTCACCCAGATCCAGCAGCACCCATTCACCGGTATCCCGTCCCTCTATCCCCAGGGGCAGCAGGCCGGCATGGCGTACCTCCTCCTCCACGTGCTCGGCGATGGAGATGACATGCCGGCTGGAGTTGCCGCTGCAGATGATCATGCAGTCGGTCATGCTGGACTTGCCCCGCACGTCCAGGCTGATGATGTCGCGGCCCTTGAGATCGTCAATCTTGTCGATGATGAATGCGTGAAGTGCTTGACCCTGCAAGAGGCGGCCTCCTTATGTTGGTTAAAAACGGTTGGCGAACAACGGTCATGGTGACGAAAAAACGTCCGGCAGTATAGCATGCTGGCCCCGCGGGCTTGCTAGGGTGCCTCAGGCACACTCAGCAGGCAAGGGGGCAAGGGGATCGCATCCTTAAAGCCCAGGCAGATCCCCTGCAACAAGAGCCAGGCGGCCTCCTGCTCGAAGCGCCCCAGCAGGCGGTTGAGCTGGCTGGCGCCGTGCAGCAGTTGGCGCAGCTTGGGCAGTGGCAGGCGCTGCAGGGCCTGCTGGTAGAGGGCCTGACGGCTCTGCCAGATGCGGGCCTGGGCAAACAGCTGGGCCAGGGCTTGCCCCTGGCGGGCCGCCAACTGTAGCGCCAGCAGTTGCTCGATTTCCCGGGCCAGGGTCCAGGCCAGCAGGCCGGCCTCCACCCCTTCTTCGCGCAGCTGCTGCAGGATGCGGCTGGCGCGATTGACCTTGCCGGCCAGCAGGGCGTCGACGAGCTGGAAGGGGGTAAAGTGGTTGTGCTGGGTGATGTTCTCCTGCAGTACCGCCAGGCTGATGGGCTGGGGCAGGGCCAGCAGGGCCAGCTTCTCCAGCTCCTGGGCGGCGGCCAGCAGGTTGCCTTCAAAGGCATGGCACATCAGCTGCACTGCTTCGGGCTGTAACTGGATGCCGCACTGCTGGGCCCGTTGCTGCATCCAGCGGGGAAACTGTTTGGCCTCCGGCGTCGCTACCGGCACATGGACGCCGAGCCGGCTTAAGGCCTCGAACCACTTGCTCTTGCTCTGGGCGGCGGACAGCCGGGGGCCGTGCAGCAGCAGCAGCAGATCCGGGTGCAGGCGCTCCTGAGCTCGCGGATGCGCTCGGCCCACTCCTTGGGGGGCTTGGCGCCCAGCTCCAGCTCGATGATCTGGCGGCTGGCAAACAGGCTCAGCGCCTGGCAGGTCTCCAGCAGCACAGTCCAGTCCAGGCCGTCGTCGGTGGCAAAGCGGTGGCGTTCGGTGAAGCCCTGCTCGGCGGCGGTGTGGCGCAGCCGATCCAGGGTTTCGAGCTTGATCAGGGGGTCATCGCCGAACACCAGATAACAGGGGGCGAGCCCCTTCTTCAGGTGATCGGCGACTTGCTCCGGGTACAGGCGCATCAGAACTGGAGGCGGCTGAGCTGCAGGAGGATCTGATCCGCCGTCAGGGTCAGCATCTCTTCCTTGAGCTGCTCCTGCTCCCGGCTGGAGGCCAGGGCCTGGTTCGACTTGTTCAGAAAGCTGCGGTTGAAGCTGACGTTGAACTGTTGCGGCTCATGCTCGGGCACCGTCAGGGTGACCTGGGTGTTGAACAGCATCAGGTATTCCACCACCTGGCTGCGGCTGTCCACCGAGGCGGCCTCGTTGTGCACCTTGATGTCGCCCAGGGTCAGCACGGCCGCCGACTCATCGGCGGTCACCAGCTGGACGTTGGCCCGGCGCAGGCGCAGGGCCAGCTCCCGGTAGAGGTCGCTGCGGGTATCGCCGATGAGCTGGAGACGGGAGAGTTCCGGGGGCAGCAGCTGGCTGCCACCCCGCAGATGATAGCCGCAACCGGCCAGCAGCAGCCCCAGCAGGCAAGTGAGGACGAGCCCCAGGCCTCGCATCAGGCCACCACCAGGTTCAGCAGCTTGCCCGGCACATAGATGGCCTTGCGCACTTCCTTGCCCTCGGTGAACTTGGCCACGCTGGCGTCGGCGAAGGCCAGGGCCTTGACCGATTCTTCGCTGGCGTCGGCGGCGACCGTGATCTTGCCCCGCACCTTGCCGTTGACCTGCACCACGATCAGCTTCTCGTCTTCCACCATGGCGGCGGCATCGGCGGTGGGCCATTGGGCCTCGTCCACGTCACCTTCGACACCCAGGGCCTGCCACAGGCCAAAGGCGGTGTGAGGGGTGATGGGGTAGAGCATCAGCACCACGTTGCGCAGCACCTCCTGGGTCAGGGCGCGATCGGAGTCAGACTCCTGCGGCGCCTTGGTCAGGCGGTTCATCAGCTCCATGATGGCGGCGATGGCGGTGTTGAAGGTCTGGCGACGGCCTATGTCGTCGGACACCTTGGCAATGGTCTTGTGCAGCTCGCGGCGCAGGGCCTTCTGCTCGCTGGACAGGCTGGTGACATCCAGCGGCGCCACCGGGCCGCGGGCCACATGCTCGGCCACCGCCTTCCACAGCCGGCGCAGGAAGCGCTGGGCCCCTTCCACGCCGGACTCCTGCCATTCCAGGGTCATGTCGGCGGGGGAGGCGAACATCATGAACAGTCGCACCGTATCGGCGCCGTAGCGCTCCACCATCAGCTGGGGGTCGATGCCGTTGTTCTTGGACTTGGACATCTTGGTCATGCCGGCGTGCACCAGCTCGTGACCGGCGTTATCCACCGCCTTGATGATGGCGCCCTTGGCATCCCGTTCCACCTTGACGTCCACCGGGCTGACCCAGACGCGGGCGCCGTTGTCGGTGTAGTAGAAGGCGTCGGCCAGCACCATGCCCTGGCACAGCAGGCGGGTGAAGGGCTCGTCGCTGTTCACCATGCCGGCATCCCGCAGCAGCTTGTGGAAGAAGCGGGCGTACAGCAGGTGCATACAGGCGTGTTCGATACCGCCGATGTACTGATCCACCGGCAGCCAGTGGTTGGCGCGCACCGGATCCAGCATGCCTTCCTGATAGTCCGGGCAGCAGTAGCGGGCGAAGTACCAGGAGGACTCCATGAAGGTGTCGAAGGTGTCGGTTTCCCGCAGGGCCGGCTGACCGTCGATCTGGGTCTTGGCCCACTCGGCATCGGCCTTGATGGGGCTCTGCACGCCGTCCATCACCACGTCTTCGGGCAGGATCACCGGCAGCTGCTCCGCCGGCGCCGGCACCACGGCGCCGTCTTCGGTGGTGAGCATGGGGATAGGCGCGCCCCAGTAGCGCTGACGGGAGACACCCCAGTCGCGCAGGCGGTAGTTGACGGTGCGCTTGCCCTTGCCGGCGGCTTCCAGGCGGGCGCAGATGGCGTCGAAGGCGCCCTGGAAGTCCAGGCCGTCGAAGTCGCCGGAGTTGAACAGCAGGCCCTTGTCGGTGTGGGCGGCGGCGCTGACATCCGGCTCGTTGCCGTCGGCAGCCAGGATCACCGGGCGGATCTCCAGACCGTATTTCTGGGCGAATTCAAAGTCCCGCTGATCGTGGGCCGGTACCGCCATCACGGCGCCGGTGCCGTAATCCATCAGCACGAAGTTGGCCACCATGATGGGCACGCGACGGCCATCGATGGGGTGCAGGGCGTACAGGCCGGTGGCCATGCCCTTCTTCTCCATGGTGGCGAGCTCGGCTTCGGCCACCTTGGTGTTCTTGCACTCGTCCAGGAAGTCGGCCAGGGCCGGGTTGCCTTCGGCAGCCTGACGGGCCAGGGGGTGACCGGCGGCCACCGCCACGTAGGTGACGCCCATCAGGGTGTCCGGGCGGGTGGTGTAGATGTCAAAGTGCTGGTCGCTGCCGTCCACCGCGAAGGTCATGGTCAGGCCTTCGGAGCGGCCGATCCAGTTGCGCTGCATGGTCTTGACCATCTCCGGCCAGCCATCCAGCTTGTCCAGATCGGTGAGCAGCTCTTCGGCGTAGGCGGTGATCTTGATGAACCACTGGGGGATCTCTTTTTGCTCTACCGGGGTATCGCAGCGCCAGCAGCAGCCGTCCTGCACCTGCTCGTTGGCCAGCACCGTCTGGTCATTCGGGCACCAGTTGACGGAGGAGGTCTTCTTGTAGACCAGCCCCTTCTTGTACAGCTCGGTGAAGAACCACTGTTCCCAGCGGTAGTAATCCGGGGTGCAGGTGGCCAGCTCGCGATCCCAGTCGTAGCCCAGGCCCAGCATCTTCAGCTGGCCCTTCATGTATTCGATGTTCTCGTAGGTCCACTTGGCCGGCGCCGTGTTGTTCTTGATGGCGGCGTTTTCCGCCGGCAGGCCGAAGGCGTCCCAGCCGATGGGCTGCAGCACGTTCTTGCCGTTCAGACGCTGATAGCGGGAGATGACGTCGCCGATGGTGTAGTTACGAACGTGCCCCATGTGCAGGCGGCCAGACGGGTAGGGGAACATGGAGAGGCAGTAGAACTTCTCCTTGTCCACTTTCTCTACGGCTTTGAAGGTCTGGCGCTGTTCCCAGTGACGCTGAACGTCCTGCTCGAGGATCTGGGGTTGATACTGTTCTTGCATGGCTGACATCTGGCTATCCGATATGTGTGAATTGGATTGGCAATCCCGCTGGAAAATCGCCATAGAATACTTGTAATGGCAGGGAGCAACAATACCGGCGGTGCCGGGGCAGCCGTTGCCCGGTGCGGCCATCCATGACCCGGAGGCCCTATGTCCAAACTGCAGCACGCCTACGAGACCTTCATCCTGCGCCTCAAGCAGGAGATCCACGACACCGAAACCGTCCAGTCCCAGCGGCTGGAGGAACTGATCGAACAGACCCAGGCGTATCTGGAAGCTGCCGGCGAGCTGACCCAGGACGAGTGGGCCCTGGTGGCCGAGTATGTGCGGGAGGATCTGCGGCAGTTCGAGCAGACGCCGGGCGGCTATGCCGACAGCGCCTTCTATCAGTCACTCAAAGAGTCCATCTGGGGCTGGCTACTGGAGCTGTCGGATCGCAGTCAGCTGCAGTGGGTGGAGATGTTGCAAGACATCCAGCACCAGGGCCACTACCGGGCGGGGGATAGGGTGGGGCTGGGCGTCCTGGTGTGCGAGGGCTGCGGTTATCGCCGCCTGCTGCTGCACCCGGAGAAGCTGGCCAGCTGCCGCCAGTGTGAGGGCACGGAATTTCGCCGTGAGCCACTGGCGCCCTGATCCGCGCCAATAAAAACGGGCGCCGTCAGGCGCCCGCTCCGCACTAGGCTTTGTCCTGCGGCCGCCGCCAGCGGCCCAGCAGCCAGCCCAGGGCCAACAGCAACAGCAGGGGCGCCGAGCCCAGGCGGTTGTAGGGCGTTTGCCCTTGGGCCGGTGCCACCGCCACTCGCAGCACGCCTTCTTCAAATTGCGGCAGCGTCTTCATCACCTCTCCCTTGGCGTCGATGGCCACGGTGACCCCGCTGTTGGTGGCGCGCAGCACCGGCTTGCCCAGCTCCAGGGCCCGCATGCGGGCGATGCTCATGTGCTGCCAGGGGCCTATGCTGGTGCCGAACCAGGTGTCGTTAGAGACGGTCACCAGGTAGTGGGTGTCGGCGTTGACGTTGCGGCGCAGCTCGTCGGAGAAGGCGATCTCGTAGCAGATGGCCGGGGCGAAGTGGTGACCCTGCACCAGCAGGTTGGGCTGCACCGCCTCACCGCGGGAAAACGACGACATGGGCAGGTTGAAGAAGGGTGCCAGGGGCCGCAGCAGATCGCCGAAGGGCACGAACTCGCCGATGGGCAGCAGGTGGTGCTTGTAGTAGCGGTTGGCGTGGCCGAAGTGATACTCCTCCAGCTCGTCCTGATCCATCTGCCCCAGCCCCAGCAGGGCGTTGTAGAAGCGCTCGGTGTCCGGTTCCATCACCTGAATGCCGGTGATGAAGCCGGTGTTGTTGAAGCGCATCGCCTTGTCCACGTTCACCAGGAACTCGGGCACCTCGTTCTCCAGCGCCGGGATGGCGGACTCGGGCCAGATGATGACATCGGCATCCTGATTCAGGCGGCTCATGTCCATGTAGCGCAGCAGGGTGGGGCGCACCATGGCCGGATCCCACTTCATGGCTTGGGGAATGTTGCCCTGCATCAGGGCGAACTTGAGGGGCTTGCCCTCCTGGGTCCAGGCTATGGGTTTGAGCAGGGCGCCGAGGCCAAACAGCCCCAGGGGCAGCAGCAGCCAGGGCCAGCGCCGTTG
>JAJOIN010000038.1 GCA_021209335.1 Aeromonadaceae bacterium | reverse complement strand
AAGTGGCCTATCGCGCTGGCTGGCGTTCGGTGCAAGGGGCCGGGCCCGTGATGGGGTTTGATTCGCGGCCTTATTGGTTTCGCGTCGCCTTGGCCAACTTTTCCGGTGAAGAGCAGCTGCTGATGATTGATGCCGGCGTGCCGTTACTGGATAAGCTGGATGCCTTCTTGATCATCAAGGGCCGGCTGATGCGGGTCTGGAAAACTGGGTTGGCGCGGGGTGTCGGCACCAAGCCCTATCCCTCCAAGGTCTTCACCTTTCCGCTGTCGATCCAGCCCGGAGATGAGGTACAACTCTATTTTCGGGCCGAGCATCAGGGCTTTGTGCAGTTTCCGCTATATATCACCAACATGCGCGAGCATGCCCTTGCCCAGTCCTATGACAAGTTGCAGATGGGGGTCACTGGGGGCGTTTTCATTCTCGCCGGCCTGTATGCGCTGTTGTTGTTTGGTTTTATTCGCGAGCCCCGATTTCTTTATTACGCCCTGTTTTGCTTTAGCCTGATGGCTTCGGCGTGGATCTTGAAAGGGCACGCTGGCAGTTATCTGTTCTTCCCATCCTGGCTCAGCGGCACCCAGAGCCTGCTGAGTTGCGTGGGTCTCTTGTTGCTGGCCCTGGTACTCTCCACCCTCGATATGTACCGCATCTGGCTGACTCGCGGCCAACGGCGATTCGGGCTTGGCATAGTGGCATTGATTCTCCTGGGGGTGATGCAGCCCTGGCTGCTCGGCTTCAAGTCGGCCCTGTATGTCATGTTTGGCCTCTATGGCCTGGTCAGTCTGCTGGCCTTGATGCTGGTGTTTTTCTTCATGGGGCGTGCCGGTTGGTTGCAGCGGCTGTATAGCAATGCGGCCCTGGGATTTCTGGCCAGCTGTCTGCTGTTGTTTGCCAACCACCTGGGCTGGTGGCAGCAGGGCTGGATCAGTGATTATCTGATTTCGGCGTTCAGTGCCTTGGCCGCCGCCTTGCTGGTGTTTGCCCTGGCTACCGCACCTATCAGGAGAAGCGTGGTCGCTTGCGGGCCAAGCGGCAGGTCTCAGAGGGACTTAAACGTTACTTTGAGCTGTACCATAACGCCAATGAGGGTCTGTTTACCTCTACTCTGGAGGGGCAGCTGATGGCGGCTAACCCCGCTTTCTGCCGACTGTTTGGTTTCGACGATTTTCAGATCATGGCCAGCACAGTGGGCCGCAATACTCAGGCACTCTATGCCCAACCCCATGAGCGGGATGATCTCCTGGCCCAGCTGTTCTCCCACAGTCAAGAGGGGGTGCGCAAGGATGTGCAGATGCGCCGGCCCGATGGAACTACCTTCTGGGCGCGACTCTCCTTGCGTATCTCTCACCGGGAGGGCAAGAACCGTCCCTTCCTGATGGAGGGGATCTTGGTAGACATCACCGAAAGTAAGGAGTACCAGGCCCGGCTTGAGTTTCTCACCACCCATGATGAGGTGACCGGTCTGCATAACCGCCGTTATCTCATGGGACTGCTGGAGTCCTTATTCGTGCAGCGCGAGCAGGAAACCGGGACGGATTACCTGTGCTTTATCGATATCGATCACTTCAACCTGATCAACGAAGGGGGCGGGCACCTGGCCGGCGACGAGTTCCTCAAGCTGCTGGCACAGCAGCTGGGGCAGCTCAAGGCAGAACGCTTCTCCCTGACCCGCTTGAGTGGTGATGAGTTTGCCATCTTGCTGGAAAACACCTACGTGGATGAGGCCATCCGCTTTGCCGAGCAGTGTCGCAAGCTGATCCAGGAGCAGAAATTCATCTGGGATGGCAAGATCTACTCGGTTACCGCCAGCCTGGGTCTGGTACCTATCCAGCCGGGCAGCCATGATGCGTCAGCCTTGATGGCGCTGGCGGACGCGGCCTGCTCCACGGCCAAGCGGCAAGGGCGCAATCGCCTGCACGTCTATTCGGATCTCAGCCCTGAGATGCGCAAGTACCAAAACGAGGTGGCCTGGGTATCCCGTATTAACCAGGCGCTGGCGGAGAACCGCTTTGTGCTGGCGCGTCAGCTCATCATTCCGGCCAAGGGCGACGGCGGCGGCCATAAATACGAGATCTTGCTGCGCCTGCTGGGTGAGCAGGGTGAGCTGATCTCTCCTGTCACCTTCCTGGGGGCGGCGGAGCGGTTTGGTCTGATGCCGGCCATCGATCTGTGGGTGCTGAAAAATCTGATGGCTTGGTATCAGGATCACCCCGAGGAGCTGGCCAAGCTGGCGCAGGTGTCGGTCAATCTGTCTGGGGAATCGATTGGCACTCCCAAGATGCATCGTAAGTTGCAACAGATCCTGGAGGTGGCCCGCTTCCCGATGAACAAGCTGTGCTTTGAAATAACCGAGACACAGGCCATCGCCAACATAGAGGCGACCCGCGCCTTCATCGCCAGCTTCAAGGCGTTGGGCTGCCGTTTTGCCCTGGACGACTTTGGTAGTGGCTTCTCCTCCTACGGTCATTTGAAGGAGTTGCCGGTGGATTGGCTCAAGATCGATGGCCAGTTTGTCGAGAAGATGGACAAGAATCCGACCGATGCGGCCATCGTCCGCTCCATGGCGGAGCTGGCCCGGGCCGTCGGGATCAAGACGGTGGCCGAATATGTGGCCAATCCGGCCATCGAGGCGCAATTGACCGAGATGGGCGTGGATTACCTGCAAGGTTATGCCATCCACCGGCCGACCCTGCTGACAGACCCCTTGCTGCTGGGGTTGCCAGGCGCCATTGCCGTGGCCAAGTGAGCAGGAATTAAGTTAAAATTCATCCCTTTGCCTATACATGCCATTTTGCCCCTCGGGGGCGAGGGTTAAGAGGAAACCATGCAACAGCTAGAAGACGTGATTGCCAAGGCACAGGCAGAAATCGAGAGTGTCACGGAGGCGGCCGCCCTGGAAGAGCTGCGCGTTCAGTATCTGGGGAAGAAGGGCTTCTTCACCGAGCAGATGAAGGGTCTGGGCGCCCTGCCCAATGAAGAGAAGCCGGCGGCCGGTGCCCGCATCAACCAGGCCAAGATGGCGGTGCAGGATGCCCTGAACGCCAAGCGCGATGCCCTGCAGTCCGCAGAACTCAACAAGAAGTTGGCCGCCGAAACCATAGACGTCAGCCTGCCAGGCCGTCGCCTGGAGCAGGGTGGCCTGCACCCGGTGACCCGCACCATAGAGCGTATCGAACGCCTGTTTGGCGAGCTGGGCTTCAGCGTCGCTACCGGCCCCGAGATCGAAGACGATTTCCACAACTTCGATGCCCTGAACATTCCGGCCCATCACCCGGCGCGTACCGATCACGATACCTTCTTCTTCGACCCGACCCTGATGCTGCGCACCCACACCTCAGGGGTGCAGATCCGCACCATGGAGCAGCAACAGCCGCCCATTCGCATCATAGCCCCGGGCCGGGTGTATCGTAATGACTACGACATGACCCATACCCCCATGTTCCATCAGGTGGAAGGGCTGCTGGTGGATGAGAAGGTCAGCTTCACCGAGCTCAAGGGCATATTGCACGACTTCCTGCTGCACTTCTTCGAAGAGGATCTGCAGATCCGCTTCCGTCCCTCCTATTTCCCCTTTACCGAGCCCAGTGCCGAAGTGGATGTGATGGGCAAGAACGGCCGTTGGCTCGAGGTGCTCGGCTGCGGCATGGTGCACCCCAGCGTGCTGCGCTCTGTGGGCATAGACCCGGAGCGCTACTCCGGCTTTGCCTTCGGCATGGGGGTCGAGCGGCTGACCATGCTGCGCTACGGCGTCAATGACCTGCGTGCGTTCTTCGAGAACGACCTGCGCTTCCTCAAGCAGTTCCAGTAAGGGAAGGGACAACAGATGAAATTCAGTCAATCCTGGGTGGCCGAGTGGGTAGCGGCCGACCTGGTTACCGAGACCCTGGCCGAACAGATCACCATGGCCGGGCTGGAAGTGGACGGCATCGAGCCGGTGGCCGGTGCCTTCAATGGCGTCCTGGTGGGGGAAGTGGTGGAGTGCGCCCAGCACCCGGATGCCGACAAGCTGCGGGTCACCAAGGTGGACGTGGGGCAGGGCGAGCTGCTGGACATCGTCTGCGGCGCGCCCAACTGCCGTGCCGGCCTCAAGGTGGCGGTGGCCACCGTCGGCGCCGTGCTGCCGGGTGACTTCACCATCAAGAAGGCCAAGCTGCGTGGCCAGCCGTCTCACGGCATGCTCTGCTCCTACAGCGAGCTGGGTATTCCGGTGGAAGCCGATGGCATCATAGAGTTGCCGCTGGATGCGCCCATCGGGAGGGATCTGCGGGATTACCTGCAGCTCAACGATGTGACCATCGAAGTGGATCTGACCGCCAACCGGGCCGACTGCCTGGGGATCGCCGGTCTGGCCCGCGAGATTGCGGTGCTCAACCGCTGCGCCGTCACCGCGCCCCAGTGGGCACCGGTAACGGCCAGCTGTGATGCCCGCTTCCCCATCCGGGTCGAGGCCGCCGAGGCTTGCCCGCGCTATCAGGGGCGGGTGCTCAAGGGGCTGAACCTGGCCGCCGCCACCCCGCTGTGGATGCAGGAGCGGTTGCGCCGCTGTGGTCTGCGCAGCATAGACCCCGTGGTGGATGTCACCAACTACGTGATGCTGGAGCTGGGGCAGCCCATGCACGCCTTCGATCTGGCCAAGCTGTCCGGCGAGCTGGTGGTGCGGCTGGCCCAGGCCGACGAGAAGCTCACCCTGCTGGATGAGACCGAGGTCAGCCTCAAGCCCGACACCCTGGTGATTGCCGACCGCCAAGGCCCGCTGGCCCTGGCCGGGGTGTTTGGTGGCCTGCATTCCGGGGTGTCCGCCACCACCCAGGACATACTGCTGGAGTGTGCCTTCTTCGCCCCCTTGGCCATCAAGGGCCGTGCCCGCAGCTACGGCCTGTCGACCGACTCCTCACACCGCTTCGAGCGTGGGGTGGACTCTCAGCTGCAGGCCCAGGCCATGGATCGCGCCAGCCGCCTGCTGTTGGATATCTGTGGCGGTGAAGCGGGCCCGGTGATCGAGGTGGCAAGCCAAGCCCATCTGCCGCAAGCCCAGCCTATCACCCTGCGTCGTGACAAGCTGACCCGGGTGGTTGGCATGGCCTTCGATGATGCTGAGGTGGTGGAGATCCTGACTCGCCTCGGGCTGACCGTGACGGCGACCGCCGACGGCTGGCAGGCCCTGGCGCCCAGCTGGCGCTTCGACATCGCCATCGAGGAGGATCTGATTGAGGAAGTGGCCCGCATCTACGGCTACAACAATATTCCCAATGAGCCGCCGGTGGCACACCTGCAGATGATAGAGCGCCCCGAGGCGGATCTGCCCCTGAAGCGTGCCCGGGATCTGCTGGTGGATCGGGGTTACCAGGAGGCCATCACCTACAGCTTCGTGGATCCCAAGCCCATGAGCCTGCTGTTCCCGGATTGCGATCCTATCGTGCTGCCGAACCCCATCTCCGCCGAGATGTCCGCCATGCGCGTCTCCATCTGGCCGGGTCTCATTGATGCCCTGGTGTATAACCAGAACCGTCAGCAAACCCGGGTACGCCTGTTTGAAACCGGTTTGCGCTTCATCAAGGATGCGGCGGCCGAGAACGGGATTCGCCAGGAGCCCTTGCTGGCTGGTGTGATCTGTGGTGATCTGGCGGGAGAGCAGTGGGGCCAGGCCTCGCGACCGGTGGACTTCTTCGATCTCAAGGGTGATCTGGAGGCCTTGCTGGCGTTGACCGGTGAAGCCGAGCGTTTTCGCTTCGTGCGGGATACCCACAGCGCCCTGCATCCGGGTCAATCTGCCCGCATCGACAAGGATGGGGTGCCGGTAGGCTGGATCGGTGTGATTCACCCGAGCCTGGAGAAGAAGCTGGGTCTCAAGAGCAAGGTGGTGCTGTTCGAGCTGGAGTTGGCGGCCCTGCTGCAGGCCCGGATCCCGGCGGCGTGCGAGCTCTCCCGCTTCCCGGCCAACCGGCGCGATTTGGCTCTGGTGGTGGATGAGTCCCTCGCCGCAGATGATTTGCTGCTGCACATCAAAAAAATTGGCGGAAATCAGGTAGTTGGAATAAACTTGTTCGACATATACCAGGGGCCGGGTGTTCCGGAAGGCAAGAAGAGTCTGGCCATCAGTCTCATCTTGCAGGATACACAACGCACCCTGGAGGAGAAGGAGATCGCCGATACCGTCAACCAGGTGGTGGAGGGGCTCCGCACTGAGTTCAATGCATCCTTGAGGGATTGACTATGGCCTTGACCAAAGCCGATATCGCTGAACATCTGTTCGACCAGCTTGGGATGAGCAAGCGGGACGCCAAGGAGATGGTGGAAGCCTTTTTCGAGGAAATCCGTATCGCCCTGGAAGCCGGCGAGCAGGTGAAGATCTCTGGCTTTGGTAACTTCGAGTTGCGCACCAAGAGCGAACGCCCGGGTCGCAACCCGAAAACCGGCGAGGACATCCCCATCACGGCCCGTCGCGTGGTCACCTTCCGGCCTGGGCAGAAGCTCAAGGCCAGGGTGGAACATGCCACACCGACGGAAAGTGATGATGAGGAATGAGCCCATTGGCTGAAGATCAGTCCGGCTCATGCTCAAAAAAGGCCAGGCAAATGCCTAATGCCAGTCAGTTAAGCCTGACTGGCATTGTTTTTACTAGGTTTTCTCGTCGCATACTTCTGTGGTTTGGCTTTGATGCACCTTGGGTAACTTCGTTCTCGGCGGGCGGGTAACTTGAACTGC